>CALGHE010000039.1 GCA_937915765.1 uncultured Bacteroidales bacterium
GCTGGCATTGATTATCTGTGCGGCGTCGGTGTTTGCAGAATCTACTTACGAGGATGTTGTAAAAAAGGAATACCACTTCGCTGAGTGGGGAGGAACAACAAAGGAAGAGTATTCGCATTGCCTTAAGCGTGTTCCACTGGAATCGCTTGTTCTGCCAACGAACGGAATGGATATCGTAGTCAGGCATAAGGAAGATCGGCTGCTTGTCTTTTCAAAAGGCAAGACGCTGATAGACGTGCGTATCTCGGCACGTGACAGCATCCTCGCCGCCCATACTGTACTGATTGAACGTTTCTCATTGATGGCCTCGACGAGATTGATGAGATCTTGTCAAACCATTGGTGACGTCTGCTTTGTGGATACGGGCGAAGGTTGGTCGAGCGTGGTCTTTGCCCGCAACAACGTGGCGGTGGATGTATCTTCGCGGACGCCTCTGATAAGTGCAATGGACATAGCAGCGCAGATCGATCGTGCTGTAGTACTGGATTCTTATGCCACAGATGCCACCGGTACGACGCTCGCCAGGGCGCTGCCGCACGCCGATGGAGAAATTCGGGGTCCCTCCCCAATGTGTCCGGATGCCATAATTGTAAATGCCGATTTGGCAAGAAAATTGTTGGACATAGAACGAGTTATGAAGGTCGTCCGCAGCCCTCAGGGTTCTTCAATGAACGAAGTCGGTGGTCCTAAGACTATAGACGAAGCTCGTAGGTATTTGTATAAGCATGTGAACATGGCGTATCCGCCTGTTGCGTGCGTAGAGTACGACAACGTGTTCTTTTTCTCTGGCGGCACATCCACGCGGCCCGTCAAGGACTTTAGTTCTGGCTTTGCCATCAAGAAAAACCGGCGTCTCATATTTGGCTGGGAAGACAATCGATGCGATGAGATTGGCCAGTTGACCGAGAAGGCTATCGAGGAGAATCATAATAATGCCATGTTGAACAAGGCGCAAACTGAGCTTTCCAGAATGAAGGAACATTACGGCGCTTATGTCATTGAACCCACAAATGCCTTGTTCCAGGACGACGACAAAGAAGCCAGTGCCAACAAGTTTGCTGACAGCGCGTCGCCGTTGCATGATGGTGCGGGCACAAACCATGTCGTTGCGCTGGCAAAGGACGATCTGCTTTCTTTTTTCGACTCCGTAGAGGCGCAAGGCACGAACGTTTGCCTGAAGTTTAAGGCGCAAGGGGCACGTTATCTTTGTATCGCCAGCGGACGAGGAAACGGACACAAGATGTCGAGTTATGGGGAAACCATTATACTTCCGGAAGGCGGAACTCTTTCTCTGCACGAGAGACACAGCTCGCTGTCATTTGAGCCGATAAAGACCGCTTGCGGCGCAAGGGGCTTTCTCGTGAGAAAGAAAATGGATCTCAGAAGTTATGGGGAAAAAGAGGTGTTAGAGAAGAAAGGCTGTCTGCTGTTTGTCCAATCGGATGGCGACGGGGACGAAGACGATGATTCGTGCGCCTTTAAAGGCGTAGTGCTGAAAGCATTTCTTCCGTGACTTCAAAAGAGACTTGTATAATAAATATTTGATAAACTGTTCACCGCTTTTATGTCAGTTCCGTATTCCGAAAAAATCGGGGTAGGAGAAATTATAATGCGTAATGGCAGGGTGGTGCTGGGAAGACAAATGTTGTACGTTGTTCCAAGTGTTAACGGCATCAAATAAGGGAGGTTTAATATGAAGATTCGGCTTGATATTGTGTTTAAGTTGTTTTTATCCTTCTGGGGCGCAAGCTGTATAGTATCGGCTTTAGCCGAAGTGGAACCAGGCAATTCGTGCCGTGATAGTTCTGCGACGAACATTGACCGATGCATGACAGGTGAAAGTTCGCAAACTTTGTTTACTTCGGTGTCTAACACGACAGATGTAGTTGTTGGTGGCCTTTTGAAAGATGGCGAGATGCTTTTCGTTAAGGGGATGAGGGTTGAAGTGGAAAAGATGGATTTCTGCGTGCCGAGCGCCGCAGGTGGATTGACGCCATTGGACAAACAACTGGAGGGCAGACAGTATTTTCTGCGATTCACGGAGACTAACGGGGTTGGATTTATATGGACGGAGTTTGACAGCTTCTGTGGGGCTCTGAGATTTGCTGACCTGGCATGCACGCTGAGCTCTACCATGCCGGCTTTTATGTTCAGGCAGAAATTGCGTGTTAATCAATCAGGTGTTGGTGATTGCCAAGTTGAACTGAGAGACAATGGAGGCGTATTGCTTTTTGTGAGAGGAGGAATCGTCGTAGATGTTCGCAATAATGATATTGAGCTTGCCAAGGCGATAGATGAACTGATTTTGACGCGTACGAGTGAACGCTTAAAAGACTGCGTTGGCAAATCTGGTTTAGGCAGGAATGGCGTGAAGGCGAGGCCTAGTGTGCGAGAGCTTTTCTCCGCTCATACGAACTCTGTTATCCGCATGAAAGATGTTGCTTCGTCCGAATCTGGTCGGGTCAATGGCGTAGTTAATGGCTGTGAATTGCCACAGTTTATTGATGCCTTGGATAAGTGTGAGACCTTGTGGCGTTCCGGAAAATACGACCAGCTCTATAGTTATGTCGGCAATATGAATACGAAATCGCAGAATTATGTGCCTGCGATTCTTCTTAGTGCATTATGTGAGAATGCATATGGAGCACAATATGAAAATGAGGTGGCGTTGTTGCGACAGTTAACCAATCAACTACAACAAGTAATTTGCGAAGTTCATCCTAATTTGCTGTCGAGATTGGGTGTAATGGTTGACAATGTGGACGATTTAATAAGAATATTTATCGAAATTGGGCTTGATAGGGAGAGTCGTAAAAGGAGTAATGATCCTCGTGTAAAAAAAATCACTCCTCGTGGAGCATTTTTAGTCAGACCCTACACTGATATTCCGTTCCTTGTTCCTAATATATTGTCGTCAGGAGATTTACAAAATATGAATTTGTGCAACCCAGTAGAATTGAGGAAGAAAGCTTTGAGTTTTCAGCACCTTGGTTTGAAGGTCTTTGATTACGATGGGCGGATTTCGTATAGGCAGAAGAAGAATCTACTTGACGACTATGTTTATGATATAGTACAGTCTAATGATATAAGAAAGTTAATAGATAGTCTTAAAGATCCAGCGGTTCAACTTAATGGATATTATGCACTTTCGCTGCTCAGGGAGAAGGGGAGTGAGGCGAAACGGCTCATAAAGGAATATGTAGAACGCGAGGATTCGTCGATTGGCGCGGACGAGGCCAAGCGCATGGCGGTATGGGCACTCTTGCAGTTCGCCCACGACGACCCCGAGGTTGCGTCCTATCTGAAGCGCCTGCCAGCCAAGATTGATGCCGCCAACTGGAAAACCAAGGCGTATCTCGAAATGGCGGTCAGGCACCTTGACGGAGGATGTAGCCGACGTTTCCCGTGCTCAGGCGCCGGGGATTCCAAAAGCCGGAAAGACGTTGCCCCGCAGAAGACAGGGGCAGAGGGAAAGTAGGGAGGTGCTGTGGTTCGGTATAGCTTGGCATTGTCGTTTCTGCTGGCGGCCCTGTTGCAGACTGCATTCGCCGCGCAGCGCGGCAAGGCCGTATTGGACATGCAGCAAGGGCGAGGCGCCCTTGCCACATTCGGTGTTCGCCCGTTTGCCGCGTCGGCGGAGGCGGAATCATCGATATCAGTGTGGAGACGTTTGATATAGAGTAAAACGTAACTGGAAACATTTAGGTTGACATGAAAGGAATGCATCAAATGGTGAAGCAAGCCAAGCAATTCGTGGCGATTGTGACGGTCTTTATTGTCATGGATGTTATGTGTTCCATGGCGTTCGCAGACTCAAGAGATTTGACGTGGCGGTTTAGGGCTGGCGGAATCGTAGCCGCAACAAATGTCGAAGACGCGGTGGACCTGCTTGTACGAAACGCCGGTAGTGGCAACAAGCTGACATTTTCTGTTACTGTCGTCAATGGCGAAGGCAGCCACATAGAGCTCCGAGGCCGTATGGCGAAGTTTGCGTCGGGAGCCATGGCATGCACAAACATGTGTAAAAGCTTTGTTGAGACTTCAATGATGCTTGATCTGTATTTCCAAGATGTATTTATTGATTATGGCGAC
>CALGHE010000040.1 GCA_937915765.1 uncultured Bacteroidales bacterium
TAGAAGTGCGTTCCAGCTTCTCCACCTCCTTCAGGAAGATCTCCTCAACCTTTTTGTCCCACTTTTTACCGGCCGCCTTTTCCCTCAAACTCTGAGCGTCAGAACCTTCGTTCCCAAGCTCTTCCTGAATAGTCTTTATCTGCTGATTAAGGAAATACTCGCGCTGCTGCTGGTCAATATCAGCCTGGGTTTTAGCCTGGATTTCCAGTTTAATAGTAAGCATCTGCAGTTCCTTGTTCAAAATTTCAAGCAATGCGTAGCCTCTGCCCATCACGCTGTCAATTTGCAGAAGCCTCTGCTTATCAGCCTGTTTTAGTCCGAAATTGGCGCAGATAAAATTAATCAGCACACCTGAGTTTTCTATATTTTTGATGGCGAACATAGCCTCAGGCGGCATTGACCCTGAGGCGCCCTTCACAATCTGAGCCGCCGTGTCCTTCAAAGAAGATAGCAATGCGTCAAACTCCTTAGATTCCTCTTCAGACGGCTTAACATCCTCCTTCACCGAAACCTTTCCGTGTAAAAAAGGCGTTGTTTCCGTAATTTCAAGAAGTTCGACACGCTTTTTCCCCTGCAGTATAGCGGTAGTAGAGCCATCCGGGAGCTCCAATATCTTTATAACCTGAGCCACCGACCCCACTGTATTCAGGTCTTCGATGCCAGGATCTTCCACATTAGAGTCCTTCTGAGAAAAAGCGCCAATCACGCTCCTATTTTTGTATGCGTACCGAATAGCCGCGAGAGACTTCTTTCTGCCCAAAGCGACAGGCACGACCACGCCGGGAAACATAACAATATTCCTCAGCGTGACAATTGGCATATCATCGCCTTCGCCCTCCTGCAAGTCAAAACTATCCTCTCCATCTGCAATAAGAGGGATAAATTCCGCCTCTTCGTCATGCAAATCTTCACGCAAGATACTTTCTATTTTTGTTGTCATAACTTATAAATTCAATTTATGCCAAAATGTCAGACTTTTTTACCTTTTCATTTTTTTGATTTGGCAGACATGCCTAACAAACCGCATTCCATTCAAAACTTTAGAACTGAATCATTCACGTAAATATATAGCGCAATTGTTGTGCCAAACTTTCAAATCTGACATTTTGTCATGTCCGGAGCTTTTTTTTCCGCAAAAACAAAGAGGCTCACCTAAACAAAGCGAGCCTCCTGCAAAACCAAGTCATTGACAGCCGAGCCAAAACGACGGCTCGAAAATCATCAGTCTATATAACCAACCAGCCACTCGCCCACTTCGCTTGTCTTATACGCTCTGCCGTTTCCGATAACAATATCCTCTGTAACCACGCCTTCCTTCATAGAAGCCTCAACAGCCTCGCGAATCAAAGCGCCCTCTTCCTTCAGGCCGAACGCATACTCAAACATCATAGCGGCAGAAAGCACCGTAGCCAACGGATTGGCGATGTTTTTACCTGCTGCTTGCGGATAAGAGCCGTGGATAGGCTCAAAGACCGACGTGTGCTCACCGACAGAAGCCGAGGCAAGCAAGCCCATCGAGCCTGTGATTACAGAACCTTCGTCAGTTAGAATATCGCCAAACATATTTTCAGTCACAATCACATCGAAGCGCTTCGGATTCTGAATCATCTGCATCGCCGCATTATCCACAAACATATATTCAGTTTCCACCTGCGGATATTTTTCCGCCACGACCTGCGCCACCTCTCTCCACAATCTTGAAGTGGCAAGCACATTGGCCTTGTCCACCACCGTCAGTTTTTTACGGCGCTTCATTGCGTACGTGTAGGCAAGGTCAAGGATTCTCATCACCTCTTCTTTTGAATAGACACACGTGTCGTAAGCCACAGAGCCGTCTTCGCTCCTTCCCTGCGGCCTGCCGAAATACAGACCTCCCGTAAGCTCTCTGATGCACATGAAGTCAGCCCCTTCAACCAGTTCGGCCTTCAACGGCGACTTATGCAACAACGACGGGAAAGTTGTTACCGGCCTGATATTAGCGAAAAGTCCCAGTTTCTTTCTCATTGCGAGCAACCCCTGCTCCGGGCGCACCTTAGCCGCCGGGTCATTATCGAACTTAGGGTCACCAACCGCGCCAAACAGCACGGCATCCGACCTCATGCACAAGTCATGAGTCTCGTCAGGATAAGGCGAACCGACCGCGTCAATCGCGCAAGCGCCAACAAGCGCCGTTTCGCATGTCAGTTTATGTCCAAACTTGTCACACACTGCCTTTGTCACATCAAGAGCCACTTTTACAATCTCCGGGCCGATACCATCACCCGGAAGAACCGCTATATTTAAATTCATAATCAGAACAAATTAAAAATAAGTAAAAAAAATCAGACCGACTCTATTTGGTTAAGCATCTTAACCGTAGCCTTGATAGCCGCCTCGGTCTGGTCGGCATCAAGTCCGTGAGTTTTAAAAACCTTTCCGTTAAACTTCCAAGTTATCGTTGTATGCACCAGCGCGTCTGTTTTTCCGCCAGGCGGAATGATAACCACATAGTCCAGCAGTTCCGGGATAGGCTTGTCCAGCTGTTTGTAAATCTTCCACAAAGCCTTTGTGAAGGCGTTGTACTGGCCGTCGCCCGGAGCTGTCTGCTGATACACTTCGCCATCAACCTCCAGCGAGACCGTAGCCACCGGCCTCAGTCCGTGCGTCAGCGACAGAGAGTAGTTCACCACTTTGATATTTTGCTTAAGCACGTCATGTTTAAGCACGTCCGACACTATGTAAGGCAGTTCCTCCTGCGTCACGATCTGCTTTTTATCGCCAAGTTCGATAATACGTTTCGTAACTTTCAGCATAGACTCCTCGTCTATATTTATCCCAAGCACCTCCAGATTCTTCCGTATATTTGCCTTGCCGGACATTTTACCCAAAGCATACTCGCGCACCCTTCCGAAGCGTTCAGGACGCAAGTCGCTGCAATACAGATTGCTCTTAGAATCTCCGTCTGCATGAACTCCTGCACACTGAGTGAAAACAGAGTCACCCACAACCGGCTTATTGTCCGGCACCCGTATTCCGGAGTAAGTCTCCACAAGCTTTCCAATCTGATACACCTTATCCTCCTTCAGTCCAGTGTCGCATTTCAGCTGGTCATGCAGCACCGCGAGCACGCTCGTCAGCGGAGCATTTCCGGCGCGTTCGCCAAGACCGTTCACAGTGACATGCACCCCGTGCACGCCAGCGTTCACAGCGGCAAAGACATTAGCCACGGCGAGGTCATAGTCATTATGCGCATGAAAGTCGAACCGAAGTTCCGGATAGCGTTTCAGGACAATGGAGCAAAACTCCGCCGTCTGCAACGGATTCAGCACGCCAAGCGTGTCCGGAAGCATAAATCTCTGAACCGGAAGGTCAGCTAAAGCGTCAAGAAACTGGAACACATAATCCCTCGAACTGATCATGCCGTTGCTCCAATCTTCCAGATAAACATTTACAAAAAGTCCCATTTCATCGGCACTTTGCACTGCGGCTCGGACATTTGCGATATGCTGCTCCGGCGTTTTCTTCAGTTGTTCCGTAACGTGTCTGACCGAGCCTTTCGCCAGCAGATTCACAACCTTTCCGCCCGCATCCTTAATCCACCGCAACGACTCGCCTCCGTCAATGAAGCCCAGCACCTCCACCTTGCCAAGATGCCCTTTCTCGTCTGCCCACTGACAGATACGCTTCACCGCCTCGAACTCGCCGTCAGAAACACGAGCCGAGCCCACCTCAACGCGCGGGATACCAAGTTCCTCCAGCAGGAAATGCGCAATCCCCAGTTTTTCCTGCATAGCGAAAGAGACACCAGAAGTCTGCTCGCCATCCCGAAGTGTCGTGTCTAATATTTCAACATACATACTAAAGATGTTTAGTTCGATTAAAACTTAACGCTCACGCTCAAAACGCTCTATCAACTCCTTTTTGCTCAAAAGATAGTCAATATCGTCAAAACCATTGAGGAAGCACTCTCTCTTGTACGGATTGATGTCAAAATGTTCCGACTTGCCAGTTGCGTCGTTTGTCACGGTCTGAGTTTCAAGATTCACAGTGAGCGTTACGTTCGGGTCTTTCCCCACAGCCTCAAATATCTCGGCAAGGAACTCATCCGACACAACCACAGGAAGCACAAAGTTGTTCATTGCGTTATTTTTAAATATGTCTGCGAAGAAGCTTGACACCACCACTTTGAAACCATATCCGGCGATAGCCCATGCCGCATGCTCACGGCTTGAGCCGCTTCCGAAATTCTTGCCCGCCACTAAAATGTCGCCCGAATAGGCCGGGTCATTAAGCACGAAAGATTTGATAGGCTCTCCGTTAGAGTCGAACCTCCAGTCTCTGAAAAGATTATCTCCGAATCCCTCTTTTGAAGTAGCCTTAAGGAAACGAGCCGGTATTATCTGGTCTGTGTCCACATTCTCTATCGGAAGCGGAACCACCTTGCTTGTTATTGTACTGAACTTATCCATACTTCTGTTTTTTTTAAATTACAACAAATCTCTTGGGTCTGTAATCACTCCTGTCACTGCAGCCGCAGCGGCCACGAGCGGACTTGCAAGAATAGTGCGGGCGCCAGGTCCTTGACGTCCTTCAAAATTTCTGTTAGAAGTTGACACCGCATATTTTCCGGCAGGCACCTTGTCTTCGTTCATCGCAAGGCAAGCCGAGCAGCCCGGCTGACGAATCTCGAACCCGGCCTCACGAAGTATATCTCCGAGTCCTTCCTCCTCTATAAGCCTCTCCACCTGCTTTGACCCGGGCACAAGCCACGCAACGACATCATCGGCCTTCTTACGGCCTTTGACAGCACCTGCAAACGCCCTGAAATCCTCTATGCGTCCATTGGTGCATGACCCCAGAAAAACATAGTCAACCTTATGGCCAAGCAGGGACTCCCCCGAGCGTAAATCCATATATTCCAATGCCTTGGCAAAACTTCCCTCATCGCAGCCGACTGCCTCGGACGGAATGACTCCACCGACCGGCATACCCATACCAGGATTGGTTCCGTAGGTTATCATCGGGCATATATCGTCTGCATTGAAATGATATTCCCGGTCAAAGACAGCATCCTCGTCGGTCTTAAAGGACGACCATTTTTCAATGCTGGCCTCAAGCG
>CALGHE010000041.1 GCA_937915765.1 uncultured Bacteroidales bacterium
GTCATCATAGATCATGGCTTTGGCTACAAGACTTTGTATGCTCACCTTGACGGATTTAAACTCAAACGAGGCAACAAGGTCATGCGTGGTGATGTCATTGCGTACATGGGTAACACAGGAAAGTCCACCGGAACCCACCTTCATTACGAGGTCAGGTACAAAGACAAAGTTGTTGACCCAAGAAACTTCTACTTTATGGACTTGAGTCCTGAAGAGTACGACAAGATGGTTAGACTTTCTTCCAATAATGGTAATGTGTTCGACTAACGACAAAAAGCTTTGAAGTATAAAAACACTGAAAGTCAGGTTGTTTCCAAAGGAAGAACCTGACTTTTTTACACATATATTTTCCTATTCTGTCAGCCTCAAGAAATTTAAACTCCGACTTCGTGATTTGCGCAAATATGCAATACAGAGGATTACTAAAACTCCTCAACAATAAGTTTTGGAAAAACCGGAAGACTGACGTAAATGGTGCAGATAGTGCAAACCGAACTGAATCTGAAAAGTTTCACACACCACCCTTCTATAAAAAAACATGATTTATAGAATTACATACGAAAGTCCCGGAAAATGTCTCTTTCCCGGGACTTTATTACCGCATTCTGCAAGATTTAAAACGTCTGCATCTGATGCAGTTTTTTGTAATATCCGTTCATCGCGAGCAGTTCGTCGTGCTTGCCTCTTTCAACAATCTGACCTTCGTGCATAACACAAATTTCATCAGCATTTTTTATGGTAGAGAGCCTATGAGCAATAACAATAGTAGTTCTGTTCTTCATCAGATTCTCAAGGGCCTCCTGCACAAGCTTTTCAGATTCCGTATCCAAAGCAGACGTAGCCTCGTCAAGTATCAATATCGCAGGATTTTTAAGTATAGCTCTTGCGATACTGATTCTCTGTCTTTGTCCTCCAGACAAACGCCCTCCACGGTCTCCGATATTTGTCTGATAACCGTCTTCAGTCTCCATAATGAAATCATGAGCATTTGCGATTCGAGCCGCAGCCTCAACCTGTTCCTGCGTCGCATTCTCAACGCCGAACGTTATATTGTTAAATATGGTGTCGTTAAACAAAATGGCCTCCTGATTAACGTTGCCCATCAGAGAGCGCAGGTCAAACAAGGTCAAGTTGCGCACATCTACGCCATCTACGGTTATGGAGCCCTCGTTCACGTCATAAAAGCGCGGCAGCAAATCTACCATTGTGGACTTTCCGGAACCTGACTGCCCCACCAGCGCCACAGTTTTGCCCTTTTCAATCTTCAAATCCACACCCTTCAAAATCCACTCGTCTGCATATTTGAACCACACATTATTATATTCGATTCCTTTAGAGAATGGTTTCAACGGCTCTGCATTTTTCACCTCCTTTAGAGGGTTTTCAGCAGAAAGCACCGCATCGATTCGTTCCAAAGAGGCCATCCCCTTTTCTATGCTGTACATCGCTTTAGACAAATCTTTCGCAGGATTTATTATACTATAAAAGATTACAAGATAGTATATAAACTCTGCCGCAGAAAGAGAACTGTTATCTTCCAGAATAAGCATTCCGCCAAAGCCAAGGACTATGGCTATTGTCGTTGTGCCCAGAAATTCGCTCATAGGATGAGCCAGCATATATCTGCGATTCACTTTGTTTATCGTGTCTCGCAGCATGTCATTCATCTCTCCAAATCTTTTGGAGACAGCCTTTTCCGCATTGAAAGCCTTAACCACACGAAGCCCGCCCAGCGTCTCTTCTATCTGGGAAATAAGCTGGCCCGTCTGCTGCTGGCTGACAAGCGACTTCTTCTTCAGCGACTTTCCGACCTTGCCCATTATAAATCCGGCCACTGGCAATACCATAAGCACAAACAGCGTCAGTTTCCAGCTCAAAATCAGCATTATGGCAATATACACAATTATCATCACAGGGTTTTTGGACAGTAATTCGATTGAACTCATGATAGAATTTTCAACCTCTACTACGTCCGATGTCATACGAGACAAAATATCCCCTTTCTTCTGTGTATGGAAAAATCCAAGGTTCAAATCCACAATTTTGCGATACATCTGATTGCGTATGTCCCTCACAAGCCCGGTTCTCAGCGGTATGATATAATAACTCGCCAGATAAGCGGTCCCGGTTTTGAACAGAGTCATCACTACAAGGAAAACGCCAAGCACGACAAGCGTCTGGATACCGCCGTTTTCATCGATATAATTGGAGACCCAGCAATAAGCGTTGTTCTTTATCACATCCACGCTCCATTCGAAAGGCATATATTCGTAAACCTTCTTGCTCGTCTTAAAAAGTATCTCAAGAATTGGAATTATAAGAGCAAAGGAGAATAGGCTGAAGATAGTTGACACTATATTGCAAAAAATGTTAAGCCCCACATACTTTTTGTACGGCCCTACAAATCTTTTTATCAGAACTAAAAATTTCGGCATAAGCATTCTATATTATTTACCGATAAAAGTTTGCCGAAAGGTTGTCCTTCCGGCAAACTGCAAAACTATTTATATACTTATATACCTGTGTAATTATGAGGGGTGATTGCGCGAAGCTCCTTCTTGACATCTTCCGAAACCTCAAGTGTCTCCACAAAATCACGAATAGACTTCTCTGTTATGCCTTCGTTTGTGCGAGTGAGCGCCTTCAGCGTTTCGTACGGATTAGGGTAGCCCTCTCTGCGCAAAATAGTCTGGATGCCTTCCGCAACAACTGCCCAGCAATTGTCAAGGTCGTCAAACAAAGCCTTTTCGTTAAGCAAAAGTTTGCCAATACCCTTCAGCGAGCTCTGAATAGCTATCTCGATATGGGCGAACGGCACACCTACGTTACGCAGCACTGTAGAGTCTGTCAAGTCGCGCTGCAAACGAGATATAGGCAGTTTGGCCGACAAATGCTCCAGTATTGCATTAGCCATTCCAAGGTTTCCTTCCGCATTTTCAAAATCTATCGGATTGACCTTGTGCGGCATTGCCGACGAGCCGACCTCTCCTGCCTTGATTTTCTGCTTGAAGTATTCCATTGAGATGTACTGCCAAAAATCGCGGTTCATATCTATCATGATAGTATTGATGCGTTTAAGGCAGTCAAATATAGCTGCGAGATTATCGTAGTTAGAGATCTGAGTTGTCCACTGCTCACGCTGAAGCCCAAGCACATTGTTCACGAAGTTGTTTCCGAAAGCCTTCCAGTCATTAGACGGATAAGCCACGTTATGCGCGTTGAAATTGCCTGTTGCGCCTCCAAACTTAGCCGAGCAAGGCACGTTCTTAAGCTGCTCTATTTGCACTTTAAGACGGCTTACGAAGACCATGATTTCCTTACCCAAACGAGTTGGAGAAGCCGGCTGACCATGCGTTTTTGCCAGCATAGAGATATTTGACCATTCGTTTGCTTTAGCTTCCAGAGCGCCCGCCAGCTCGTCCAGCATCGGACAAAGACTTTTCTGCAGAGCCTCCTTTATGGAATACGGAATCGCTGTGTTGTTAATATCCTGAGAAGTCAGTCCGAAATGGATAAACTCCTTGAATTGCTGTATATTAAGAGCGTCAAACTTCTCCTTTATAAAATATTCCACAGCTTTAACATCATGATTAGTCACCTTTTCAATGTCCTTTATCTTCTGAGCATCATCCAATGAAAAGTTTTCGTAGATTTCGCGCAACTTGCCGTAAAGCGACTTGTCAAAACCCTTCAGATTTTCCAGCGGAAGTTCGCAAAGCGCAATAAAATACTCCACTTCAACCAGAACTCTGTACCTGATCAGGGCGTATTCTGAAAAATACGCATACAGACCATCCACCTTGTTTCTATAACGGCCATCTACCGGCGATATAGCTGTCAAAACATTTAATTCCATATATAACAACCTTATAATTTATTTATTTTCAACACATTGGCAATAAAACTCTGCACATTAGCCGAATCGTTGCCTTTAGAAACTACAAATATAGTGTTTTTAATCTTAAAAGCAGGCAAAAATCCCTTGTCATATTCTCCGAGAAAAATAATTTTTGACATTTGCACAAAAAAGACGAAAAAAAATCTTGTTTACTGAATAATATTTTTACCTTTGTGCAATTTGAATAAAAAGACGATTTAGAAATGATTAATGCTATTACAAAAACGATCGAGTTGAACGATGGAAGAACCATCACGATCGAAACCGGGAAATTGGCTAAACAGGCCGACGGTTCAGTTGTAGTGCGCATGGGCAACACAATGCTGCTTGCTACAGTTTGTTCCGCCAAAGACGCAGTTCCCGGCACAGACTTCATGCCACTAACAGTAGAATATAAAGAGAAATTCGCCGCAAACGGCCGATTCCCTGGCGGTTTCACACGCCGTGAAGGGCGCGCTTCTGATTACGAAATTCTGATTGCGCGTCTTGTGGACCGTGCGCTGCGCCCTCTCTTCCCAGATAATTATCATGCTGAAACTTTCGTGAACGTTTTGCTCATCTCTGCTGATGGCAAAGACCAGCCAGACGCTTTGGCAGGACTTGCTGCTTCTGCAGCTTTGGCTGTTTCTGACATCCCGTTCAACGGCCCGATCTCAGAAGTGAGAGTGGCTCGTGTTGACGGCAAGTTTGTCATCAACCCTACTTTTGACGAACTTGAAAAGGCTGACATGGATATCATGGTCGGAGCGACTTACGAAAACATCATGATGGTGGAAGGTGAAATGGACGAGGTTTCAGAAGCGGACTTGCTTGAAGCCCTCAAAACTGCGCACGAAGCTATCAAGGTTCACTGCGTCGCTCAGAAGGAACTGATGGAAATGGTTGGCAAAACTGTTAAGCGCGAATATTGCCACGAAGAGACTGACGAAGAACTTGAAAAGGACATCTGGAAAGAGTGCTACGACAAGGCTTACGCTATCGCAACTTCCGGTAACAACAACAAACACGAACGCGGCGAAAAATTTGAAGCTATAAAGGCTGAATATATCGCTAAACTTAGCGAAGAGGAGGCTGAAGAAAAGGCTGGCCTTATCGACCGCTACTACCATGCTGTTGAGAAAGAGGCTATGCGCCGTTCTATCCTCGACGAAGGAAAGCGTCTTGACGGACGTTCTACTACTGACATCCGCCCTATCTGGTCGGAAGTGGATTACCTCCCTGGAGCTCACGGCTCCGCAATCTTCACTCGTGGTGAAACTCAGTCTTTGACTACTGTAACTTTGGGTACTAAGCAGGACGAAAAGATTATCGACGAGGTGCTGATGGAAGGTCGCGAACGTTTCTTGCTTCACTACAACTTCCCTCCGTTCTCTACTGGAGAGGCTAAAGCTCAGCGTGGCGTTGGTCGCCGTGAAATTGGTCACGGAAACTTGGCTCACCGCGCTTTGAAGAGAATGATTCCTGCAGACTACCCTTATGTTGTGCGTGTCGTTTCTGACATCTTGGAATCTAACGGCTCCTCTTCTATGGCTACAGTCTGTGCCGGCACACTTGCTCTTATGGACGCTGGTGTTCAGATCAAGAAACCTGTGTCTGGTATCGCTATGGGTCTTATCACAGATAAAGACAATGTTAAGTACTCTGTGCTTTCTGACATTCTTGGAGACGAAGACCACCTTGGCGACATGGACTTCAAGGTGACAGGTACTAAAGACGGTATCACTGCCACTCAGATGGACATCAAGGTTGACGGTCTTTCTTACGAAATTCTTGAAAAGGCTTTGAATCAGGCTCGCGAAGGCCGTCTTCATATCTTGGGCAAGATTGCTGAAACAATCTCTGAACCTCGTGCTGACTTGAAGGACAACGCTCCTCGTATCGTTGTAATGATGGTTCCGAAAGAGATGATTGGAGCTATTATCGGCCCTGGCGGAAAGATTATTCAGGACATTCAGGAAAAGTCTGGAGCTGTTATCTCTATCGAAGAGATTGACAATCAAGGCCGCGTAGAAATCTCTGCTGTGAACAAGGCTTCTATCGACGAGGCTACTCGCAGAATCAAAGCTATCGTGGCTGTTCCTGAGGTTGGCGAAACTTACGATGCAAAGGTTAAGTCTATCATGCCTTACGGAGCGTTCGTTGAGTTTATGCCTGGCAAGGAAGGTTTGCTTCATATCTCTGAAATTGACTGGAAACGCTTCGAGACAATGGAAGAGACCGGTTTGAAGGAAAATGACATGATTCAGGTTAAGCTTCTTGACATTGACCCTAAGTCGGGCAAATTCAAATTGTCTAAGAAGGCTCTGCTTCCTCGTCCTCCTAAAGAAGACAAAGGTGACGGCGAAAAATCAGAAAGACCTCATCATCACGACAAACGCAAATAAGTATAAATTTGCTATATTATAAATACGAGAAGGGGGTGTCTCAAAATTTACAAAATTGCGAAACACCCTCTTTTTATATGCTTTCTCTAAATCAAGGACTCAAATCCTAATAAAACATCTATAAGATTCATAATATGCTTCTTAATCTTAGTTACGACATCATTTACCAAATAAACACAGATGCCCCTTTTGAGATAAAAAAAGACGGACATTATTATTTAATTAACAAAAAAAGGTACGAAGGTATGGTAAAAGGAAATAAGGGCTTTTTAAAAGAAGCTTTTGAATTTTCCAATAGTAGAAATTCAAGACCTTCTATTTGGTTTGAGGTTAAAGAAGGAAACCCAAGATTAATGACTATGTCTATTCAGGCAGGAAATAGAGCTATTTTCTTTTTGTTGCTCCTAGGCGTATTTAATCTGATATTTGTTTGTTCTATTTTGGGAACAAGAACAGGAACATTTACCTACGATTTCATCGAATTTTTCTTAGGTTTCTTGTTTCTTGATATATTTTTCCTCGCCATTTGGTCCTTTCTCTTTATGGAAGCAAAATTTTCTGCAGAAAACGATTTCAAAAAAGAGTTTAAACTGAAGAAAATATCAGAAAAAGAAAAAGGGACTTACAAAATAAGAAGGGATTTTTAAGAGTATGTAGCAGCTTTGAAAACTCGCAACTTTTGGTATAGTCGTCCTGAGAATTGGCTCATTCAAAATTCATCGGATGCTGAAAAAAAATCCTGAGCAACCATGTCACTCAGGATTTACATTTTCTATGTGCCAGTTTATTCAAAAAAACGCTACAATTATTTAGCCAGTTCCTTTAAACAAACTCTCAAAGAGTCTTCCCAATAAGGGACAGAAACACCTGCCGCTTTAATCTTCTTCTTATTCAGAACACTATATGCAGGACGTTTAGCTGGAGTTGGATATTCGCAGCTCTCTATCGGATTCAACGTGATATTGATGTTTTCCAAACGGAAGATAGCCTTCGTGAAATCATACCAACTGATAACACCTTCATTAGAGAAATGATACAAATCGAAGCCCGTAAAGCCTTTATCCAAAAGAGTCATGATAGCCACAGCCAAATCAGGAGCATAAGTAGGAGTTCCAACCTGATCAAACACAACACCAAGCTGCTCACGCTCACGTCCAAGCCTAAGCATCGTCTTTACAAAATTGTTGCCAAACTCACTGTAAAGCCAAGCCGTCCTTATCACCAAAGCATCGCACCCACTATCCTTAACAGCCTGTTCTCCAGCCAGTTTTGTGCGACCGTAAACTCCAATAGGGTCAGTCTGAGCCTCCTCTTTCAACGGCTCATTCGCTGTGCCGTTAAACACATAGTCCGTAGAAACATGAATCAGTTTCGCTCCTCTCTTCTTTGCAGCTTCTGCCAAATTCTTAGGTCCCGCAACGTTGATGCTTTCTGCCAAAATCACGTCAGACTCCGCCTTGTCCACCGCCGTATAAGCCGCACAATTTATAATTGCATCAACAGACTTTTCTTCCATCAATCTGTCCAAAAGCTCCAGATTAGTAATATCCACCTCTGGCACATCTGTAAAAAAGAAGGTATGCTGCGGATAATCAGAAGAAATCTTCTTTATCGAATTACCAAGCTGACCATTTCCTCCCGTCACCAATATATTCATACTGCAAAAAAATTAATCAATTATTCAAAAACAACAGCATCTGCAAGCTTCGGCAATTTGCAGTCCTTTTCAGAAAGCAACACTTTGTCAGCCTCAATATCCCACTTTATACCGATTTGCGGGTCATTGTATATGATTCCGGCGTCAGCCTGCGGAGCGTACACATTATCCACCTTGTAAGTAAATACAGCCTCCTCGCTCAGCACCAGAAAGCCATGAGCGAAACCACGCGGAATAAACAGCTGACGTTTGTTCTCCTCGCTCAACTCGACAGCCACATACTGTCCGAACGTTTCAGAACTCTTACGCAAATCAACCGCCACATCAATAACCTTGCCTTTAATCACACGCACAAGCTTAGCCTGCGAAAACTCGCCCTTCTGATAATGCAAACCACGAAGCACACCATAAGAAGACTTAGACTCATTGTCCTGAATAAAATCAACTTTTCCCACATGCTTTTCAAACTCATCTTTTTTAAACGCCTCAAAAAAATAGCCGCGCGCATCGTTAAAAACCTTAGGTTCAATAACCCAAACACCCTTTATTTTCTGTTCTATAAAATTCATACTACAAATTATTTAGCATCCAACAAAGACAATATGTACTGACCATACAAAGTAACCTTGGAACGTTCGCCCAACGCACGCAACTGCTCGTCGTCAATCCATTTGTTACGCCAAGCAATCTCCTCTATGCAAGCAATATAATAACCTTGTCTTTTCTGGATAGTCTCCACAAAATTACCAGCTTCAAGAAGAGAGTCGCAATTGCCTGTGTCAAGCCACGCGAAACCGCGTCCAAAAAGCTTCACATTAAGTTTGCCCTCTTCAAGATACATTTTGTTCAAGTCTGTTATTTCATATTCACCACGAGCCGAAGGCTTCAGAACCCTTGCCTTTTCCGTAACCGTCTTATCATAAAAATACAAGCCAGGGACTGCGTAATTAGATTTGGGCACTTTAGGCTTTTCTTCCAACGAAATAACCTTTCCGTTCTCATCAAACTCCACCACGCCATACGCTGTAGGGTCCTTAACGTAATAGCCAAAGATTGAAGCTCCGTCTTCAACCGCAGCAGCAGCTTTCAGCATTGCAGAGAAATTCTGCCCATGGAACAGATTGTCGCCCAAGATAAGGCAGCCAGCCTCCCCGTTAAGAAAATCAGCACCAAGCACAAAAGCCTGCGCCAAGCCGTTCGGCTTCTCCTGCACCACATACTCAAACTTCATGCCCAAATCCTCGCCAGAGCCGAGCAGCTGCTCAAACATCGGCAAGTCTCTTGGAGTAGATATTATCAACACTTCACGGATACCGGCCAGCATCAATGTGGATAGCGGATAATATATCATAGGTTTGTCATAAACAGGCATTATCTGCTTAGAGATAGCCTTAGACAACGGATAAAGCCTTGTGGCGCTTCCTCCTGCCAAAATTATACCTTTCATTACTTTTCCAATAAGAACAAAGCCAAGGTTTGCAGACATACGCCCGCAAACCTCAACTTTGAGAAATTTCAACTAAATTTATTTTTTCAAAAGCACCTTCTGGATAGCGTTATCCAATTCAGCTTCAGGAAGAGCTCCTCTGTTAGCCTGCGGCTCGCCATTCATAGGGATGAACACAAGCAACGGAATGCTGGACGCTCCGGCCCATCTTGCCAAATCCCTCTCTTTGTCAACATCTATCTTGTAGATAACAATTTCATCCTTATATTTCTTTGCAAGATTATCCAGAAACGGAGATATTGCCCTACAAGGCCCGCACCACTGCGCATAGAAGTCCAATATGCAAGGCTTGCTGCCAAGATACTTCCAAGCGCCACCTTTGTCAAGGTCATAAACATTTTTCACAAATTCCGCCTTTGTTATATGTCTAACCTTTCCATAATTGGCATCCTGAGCCTTTTTTACTGTCTTAGTTGTCTTTGTCTTAGACTTATTCTGAGCGTAACCGCAACTACAAACAGAGCCAGCCAAAAGCATTGACAAACACATCAAACCTATTTTTAAAATTCTATTCATAACTAAATATTTTTAACTATTTATAAAGTGAGCCAAAACTCGTAAAAACCAACGTCCAAAAATAAGCAAGAAAACTCATAAAAACAACCCAAAGCTCCTACTTTATTTTTCAGACCTCAAAAATAGTTTATATTGTTGAAATATCAATATCCATTCCATTAAAATATTCAACAAAACTACCTATTGAACTCACGACCATAAAAACAGCCGCCACCCAAACTATAAGCAGAAACCATTTCAACGTACTGTCATATTTATTGAAACTCTTGTTCAAGATCAAAATGAGAACTGCTACCGGTAAAAATAGTACAACAATCGTGCCAAACAGCAACAAAAACACATTGCTCCAAAAATCCGGCATTGTATTGTATTGAATATCAAACAATTCCCTTACAAAAACAAACGCACCTCCTGCAAATAACAAAAAGCACAGCAGCAAAAGCAAGCACAAGCCCGCTCCTGATATTAGTAATATTTTCGTCCACGGAACTATCTTTCTTTCATCCTGCTTAACGGAGTCAGCCTCTTCATCCGAAATCTCGACGACCTCCAGACCTTTATTCTCTGGCATAAAAAGCCAAGCCAGGACATACAAGAAAGCCATCAAAGGCAACTGAAACAGAACCAAAGAAATGACAACTACAATTATTCTGAGCAACGCAGAATCTATACCTAAGTGCTTAGACAGACCGCCAAGCACCCCGCCCAAAAATTTGTCGGTACGAGACCTAAACAATGTGTTATTACTGTTATTATCCATATTTATATAACTAAATCCTATTCAGACTAAACGTGACGCATGTGCCTGCTCCTTAAAAACGCATTAAGCATGAACTCTGTTTCACTATATCACCGCCTCATAAATCCTCTTTCCGTCATGCTCAACCCACTCCGGCTC
>CALGHE010000042.1 GCA_937915765.1 uncultured Bacteroidales bacterium
TAAAGAGGGCATAGACCAATGCTGAGCCGAGTGACAACAGAACGCCGATAGGGTCTATCGCCTCGCCACCGCTGCCTTGCGTCATCACGAGCACCCCGCCAAATGTCGCCACTATGGCAAGCCATACGGGCCACGACGGGACGACACCCAAAAAGACCATAATGATTGCTACCAAGACGGGATAGAGAAATATGAGCGTTGTAGCTAACCCCGATGCAATGTAATTATATGCTTCGAAGAGGAATATGCTACTTGCGGTGTAGAGCAGACCGAGAACGAGCAGTACGCCCGCCTGTTTTGCCGTAATCTTGAAACTCTGTTTACTGAACCAAAGGAACACACCCAAAATCACTACAGCGAAGGCGTAGCGAAAGAACAGTATCGACTCTATGGCGGCTCCGTTGTTCATTAACGGCATACCAAACAGCGGATTAAGTCCGTAGGTAATACCAGTGATTATACCGGCGGGGTAGCCTATAAGGGCAGCCTTACTTAACTTCTTCATATAAGTTCATATTTATCGGTGTGCAAAGATAAGGTCTAAACTGCAATGGTAGTATGAATTTATCGGTATTTTTTAAATCTATGGCTCGACTCTTTCATTCAATTCTATTGCTGCGACTCCGTCCGTGATATTTCCAACGGGTTAAAAAAGAAAGAGCAGAGCCATAGGTCTTTATTCCTAATTCTATCTTTCTTCAGAAAAAAACTAATTATCGTACGTTTCCCATTGGACATAAGCGCATTTAGCTATCAAAAGCATAGCTCCCTTTTCTGCATATTCTGCGATGAAAGCATTTTTCAGAGACTCCCATGAAGGATCCAACTCGGTTTCACATTCGCCATACAAACAGAAAATATTCTTACTATTGAATATCATCACCATAGGTGGCGTTTTGGCTTCACCATCTTCTTTGTATTTAAAACCATCAATCCTTTTTGCTACAGTTGAGCTGTACCTTTCGATTGCAGCCTTACATTCTGCCGTATCTTTAAACAGATAATAACTTAACCAATACCGCAAATAACTATCTTGCCCGTATTTATTTTTTACAAGTGACCGTGACTTCAGCAGGTAGCAATCATGAGGGACAACCATATATTGTTCCTTTTTTAAAAAATTACCACGAAAATCGTCTGGCGCCTTATTAGGCAAACATGTGTAGTCAACGTCTAATTTCCCTACAAAACTGTCAAAATAGTTTTGCGCCATCATAGAAGTCACGCTCCACAAAAATAATAACACTACATAGAAGAATTTCATAATTCAACAAAATTACGCAACACCGCACTACTAAAACTTTTTAAAATTCCGAACTTCAAAAAGTTATCTCGAAATATTACCGTGTCAAAAAATTCACATAGCATGATGTTGCAAGGAACAAAAAATTTCATGAATACACGATGTGGCAAAGGTAAAAAAAAATCGCACAAAACCGTTCCTTTCTGAAAAATATTCCTTGCATCATCACGACTCGTTCTTTAAATTTAACTGCAACTAAAAAAGCGTCCTAAACTCTTGCGGAATTTAGGACGCTTGCAGATTTTTCAGCCAATAAATTATGGTTTTATAATCTTGACGCTGAACTGTTTTTCTTCGGTTTTAACATCCACGATATATGTTCCTCTGCTTAAATCTCCAACATAAACACTTTCTCCAGTATCCACTCTCTTGCGCACCAGAACTCTGCCAGTCATATCTGAGATAGAAATTATCGCGCTCTCCATTTCAGCAAAAGAGAACCACAGATAATCTTCAGCCGGATTAGGGTAAACCTGCACAGCTCCGTCTTCAGCCTCGGCTAACGCGTCGTATGTAGTTTCGCCATTTTCTTCACCGCCAGCCCCTTCTGTTTCTACAGGGAAGTAAGCGTTCTTCGCCGCAAACGTAGGACGAGACGTGATGCACCATGCCCCATCTCCGCTGTAAGAGAAACGGCTATAAGTCTGTCCCGACACATGATTCACATATCTTATAGAGTCCAGCACAACAAGTTCACCGTCCTCCATTCGCGAAAGCGATATTGTCTGCGAGCTCGACTTAGACAATTTGAAATTAGTGTGCAGAGGTCCCTGCGCAGAAGAGTCTGCATCAGCCCAGATTACCAGATAGCCCTTAGCCGGAACGGTTGTCTTTTCTGGCTGACCTGTAGGAATTTGGAAACGAGTCAAGTTCTTCCTCTTGTCCGAAATGTACATGCCACCCAGATCCACAGGAGATGTTCCGTCGTTGTAAATTTCAATCCAGTCATCATCTTCGCGGAACTCGTCCACATACTGATTATTAGATGCGCAGACCTCATTAATGAACAGTTTCACATCAGAAGGTGACCAGTCCGGGTCTTTTTCATAAACAGCTTTCAGCACCAGTTCTCCATTCACACTTGCCGCATATTTGAAGCTGTTAGAAGTGCTTGTCACCACAGAGCCAGTCTGGCTGTCGAACAACGACATATCGAACACAATAGAAGACGAGCCATCTGCACTATGCAGTTCCACCGCCAACACGTTCTTGCCATTATTCAGGAGACTCCTTGGCACATCAAAGCGCAAAGTGGCGTATGAGTCCATTTCGAGGATTGCAGGAATAGTGTCGTCCACCTGACCATCCGGCAAGTTGAAGCGGAACACCTCAGTGCCGTTGATATATATTATCGCTCCGTCATTTATATGAGCCAAACACTTAAGATTTTCGCCCAAAACAGAAACATCAGCTATGACAATCTCCTTTCTGAAATAAGTTGTAGTATTCACACTACCACCGAAGCCGCCAAAGCCGCCGCCCCAGTCTCCAAAACCCCCACCGCCAATGCCGCCGAGTCCGCCACCGGGAAAGCCGCCCATACCGCCGCCTGCCGAAGACGAGCTGGAAACCGTTGTCTTGTGATAATAGCTAAGTCCCGAACCAAGCGGAGCAGCACCTGCAACCCATGCAGAATCCACATAATCAGCCCTTTTCCAAGCAGGGTCAACAGATTCTTTCTGGTACAAATACTTCCACGTATCCGAAGTCTTCAGCAAATCAGTTTCCTGACGAACTTCCCAATTCTTAAATCGGTAACCATCAGGCACGATAGGTTCCACCGTAATTTCCGAACCAGTAAAATAATAGCTTCTGAAATCTTTTCTGTAAACATTTTCCAAACCATTCAGCACAAAACCAGAGCCTTCAATATCAGAATAGATACGGATAGGCAGAGGCTGACCCAACTTCAAAGAATCTTTAACATGCCCCATCACATAATCTTTTCTGTTAGCCACAAAGTTTCTGACCTTTTCTGCCTCATCGCGCCAGCTACTCACCTCGTTCTTCTTCGATTTTAGCAAAAAGTCGAAGTAGTAATCAGCCTCCGGCTCCACGTTTGCGATCATGCTGTCCATGAAATAAGAGACATTCTGAGGCTCGAAAGTTGTTCCGGCATGCGCCACGAATTTGGTCATCAAGCGCCTTTTAACTTCGCTGTTCTTGATGAATCTTGAGAAATACCCGCACTTTGCCGCATAAGAGAAACCGTTAGTCTGCATATAGTTTCCGTACAAAGACGTTGTATAGTCCACATCATACAAGATCCAGCGCCACTTACCACCGTCAAGACGCTTCCACGCCTTGTTATTGCCCTCAGACCAGTCTTGGTTACAATAATAGATTTGAGTCATAAAGTAATTCAGGAACTCTTCCACATCAATAATCTCGTCCATTTTAGAGTAAAAGTCAGGAGCGTTAGGGTCAGACTTAGCCAACTCCAGAAGTTCGTTAAACTCGTTGCACTCCACAGCTTTTTTCTGCGTCTCTTCTATGCAGAACTCCTCTTCGTCCAAACCGTAATTAGAATATACAAAATCCTTATTTGTGCGCTCTCTGATGCCCAGCATACCATAATACTCACCATTCAGGAACACAACCGAAGGCTCGTAAGCCTGATGGTCTATGTCCATACCCGAAACCGCCAGAGTCTGCAAAAAAGCGTCGCGGAACAACATTCGTCCAAAATCATTTCCTGAATTTCTCAGAACGACGCTCTTCCACTTCAAACTAGGCTTTTCACTAAAGATCGGATAGTCAATCTTATTGTTTCCGAAAGTCTTGTTAGCCTTCACCTTCAAAGACTTTATAGGCTTTGTGCGAGAGCAAGCCCCAAAGACACCTATTTTCACCTCCTGATTAACCTGAGAGACATTGTCCTCGTCAAACAATTCAAAATTGCAAGGACGGTCCCAGTCATTCATATAGTTCGCTTTTCTGTCCGTTGAGCCACATTTGGACGGAACAGTCAAACCATTCTTTCCGATTACCAAAATACCCATAGAGTCTCCGTAAACGTAATCTCTGTCCGTTGACAAAGAGACGATTTTTGTGTTTGTAGGAATATCATCAACGCCGATAAAATAAGTAGCCGTAGAGACCGTGCTCGCAACCTCCCCGTCAATCATCGCAACAGCGCGCAGAGGCGTCACCTTAGATATTTGAATAGGCGACGAATAAACAGGCGACGACGCAGTTGGCTCAGAGCCGTCTGTTGTGTAATAAATCTTGGCAGGCTCACCATTCTTCATCGTGAGTTCCACCGAAACAGGAGCGTTGTAAAAACCACCTTCGCGAGAAAAGACAGGCGCCGCAGTTTGCTTGCTTGCCACCTTAACACCGTTGTTCGACGCTAATATTGTTGACGACAGGAGATAGCCGAAGCTCTCCTCACCGTCGTTCACTCTTCCGTAAGAAGCGTTTCTGATCGGTTTCGGGTAAGAGACAGCATCCACCAAATTTCCAGACGCGTCGTTCAAATATAACTTACCGCCATCGCTGTCCAGTTTGAAACTCGCATGATTTAACGTGTCAAGCTCATCAAAATAGAATACAGCGTAGCC
This sequence comes from uncultured Bacteroidales bacterium, assembly GCA_937915765.1. Classification (GTDB taxonomy): domain Bacteria; phylum Bacteroidota; class Bacteroidia; order Bacteroidales; family Paludibacteraceae; genus RGIG9379. The sequence continues at coordinate 4,867 of CALGHE010000042.1, forward strand.
GTTCGGAGCAATAGTCATATCGCCTTCGAACTGCCACATTGTAGGGTCCGAGGAACTTTCAGAAAAGAAATAATTAGAAAGGTCAACAGGTTCAGTCCCAGAGTTGTACAACTCCACCCAACCTTCAAAATTAAAATTCTCGTTGACATGACTAGAGACATTCTTCACCATCATTTCGTTAATAAAAACCGACGGGAACAAGACGAACGGGAACAAAAGCCCCACAACCAATGTAAATACACGCTTATTCATAATATTTGTAGTTTATAACTATATTCAAAAAAATAACCTAAGCAAATTTCGAAATACAATTTGTCTTCAACTGTTCAGACCGGTCAGAATTGCTAAAATCTGGCGGTTACTTTCACAAACTACGTTTTTGCAAACCCACCGTCTTAATCTGCGAAGCACTTTCTGAACACCCTAAGCAAAATGTCCTTCAAAATCATCATGACCTAATTCATAGAAGCTGCCTTAAAACAATCTTCCAAACATAATTCAAATGTAATTGACTGCACCTCTGCCAAACAAAGAGCCGCGCCCACACTGCGGAGCCGCATATCTGGCAAAACACACCTCTGCAAGTTTATCGATTTTTTTTCAATTATGCAAAAACGCAACAACATATCTGTCCGTTTTTCAATAAAAAACGGAACTTCTTCAGTAAACAGCCGGCAGACAAACGTCTCTCCTACTTTATTCTACATCAATTAGGGATTCGCATCACTTCACAGCAGACGGGCTGACGCCGAAACGCTCCTTAAAACGTTTGCTGAAATACGCAAGGTCGTTAAATCCGGAAGCAAAAGCCACATCGCTTACAGTCTGAGAATTTCGCCCGCCTTTAAGCATACGCATCGCCTCGTTAAGTCTGAACTCGTTCAGCAGTTCGATTGGGGTTTTGCCCAATATGGCTTTAGTACGTCGCGACAAAGTGGCTCGGCTCACGCACATAGCGTCGGCAAGGGAATCCACAGACAAGTCGCTTTCCGAATATCTCAGCTTTATAATTCCCAAGTACTTTTCAAGGAACGGATCAGCCTCGGTCTCTTCGGTCTTTTCCAGAGGCATGTCCGAATCCATATTTTTCATAAACTGAGCCACAAACCGTTCCTGCTGCAGCTTACGCATATTCAGGATATTGCAAAGCTTCACGAACAGTTCGTCCTGGCTAAACGGTTTCGGAATATAGTCTATAGCTCCGCTAAGGAGCCCCAGCAGCCTGTCGCTCTCGGCAGTTCTTGCAGAAAGGAACAATATCGGGATATGCTTAAACGCGGCGCTTTGCCTAATGACCTCGCACATCTCCACGCCGCTCATCTCCGGCATCTCCACATCGCTCAGAATTATGTCGAAATCATGTTGTTTCAAAAGTTCCAAAGCCTCAATTCCGTTATTCGCTGTAAATACGGCGACATGCTTTTCCAGCAGAGCCTTCATGCCTTCGCATATAAGTTTGTCGTCATCAACCACAAGCACAACATTACCCTGCAACATTTCCAGACTTTCAGGCGCAATCTTGTCCTTTGCATTTCCCACATATTTTTTAGAATGCAACCGCTTCACCGAAGCAGGCAGAGTCAGTCTGACCACGGTGCCCTCGTTTTTGCGGCTTTCAACATCTACCGTTCCTCCGTTTCTCTGGACATACTCTTTGCAGATGCCGAAGCCCAGTCCGCTGCCCAGCTCTCCATTAGTTCCTGCCGAGCTTTCGTTTTTTCCAGAAGAGAGCAATTTCTTCACCTTCTCTTCAGACATGCCCACGCCGCTGTCCTTCACCTCAATCACAATCACATCCTCCTGCTCTTTGGCAATTACATCAATCCGTCCACCTTCAGGAGTAAACTTTATGGCATTGTTAAGCACATTACGCAGAACAATCTCCAGCATTCTCTCATCTACGAAAGCAAAATGCTCCAGACCAATATCTTTTCTGAATAACAGTTTTTTCTTTTCAATCAAATCCTTCAGAAGCAGATGCACATTATCAACAGACAGCTCCACAGAAGCATCTGTTTTTTTGCACACAATATCCTTTTGTCCGGCATTAGCCCAATCGAGCAGCTTAACCATTTCGCCCTGCAACGTTTTGGCAGAACCTAGCACATCACTAAGCACTTTAAAATCTTCGGCGGTAGAGACCGACCCTTTGTCCTTCAGACTTTCCAACGCGGTCACGATCGCAAACATCGGGTTCTTCAAGTCATGTCCCACCACAGAGATAAGCCTGTCCTTTTCGTTCAGAGCCTGACTCAGTTCCACGGTCCTCTCGTCCACCTTGTCGCTCAAAATTTTCTGTTCCTGCACAAGTCTCTTCGTCCTTGCATAGAAATACAGATACACGGCAAGCGCGACAGCCAGAATCAGAACTAACTTGAACCATAACGTATTCCACCAAGGCGGTCTGACCTCTATGTTCAGAACTATGGTTTTAGACTTGCTGTCAAGACTTGTACGATACGCCTCAACCACCAGTCTGCAAGAACCCTCAGGGATATGCGTGAAGTTCACGCTGCGACATCTTCCAAGTTCAATCCACTTGTCCGAAACGCCCTCCAGCTTATACCGAAGCTGCACACAGTCAAAGTCAGAAAAGTCAATCAAGTCAAAGCATATCGTCACATTAGATTTGTCATAATCCAGCGTCAATTTATCAAGAGCGTTCAAGTCGCCGTTAGCCAGCACACCCTCGCCCTTTTTCACCTTTTCTTCAGAGATATACAAGTCAGAAAAGCGGAACAGTTCAATTTCGTCAGCATCCGCAAGCTTTTCCGGGTTAAAAGAGAGGAAGCCGCCGTTTGTGCCGAGATGCAAAATTCCGTTAGAATCTTTAATTCCAGCCCTGCTATAAAAATAATAATTTGGCAAGTTTTCGTAGTCGCCAGGCAGTTTCCACACTGTTTTTTTCTTATAATCAAAAGAGTACACATAGTTACTGCCGGCAACCCAGAAAAGACCGTTATTGTCACGAAGAATAGTGCTGAATCCCACGTCCGGCAAGAAGTCCAGCTTTTCGTAAGAAGAGCCGTCCGGGGCAAATTTGAGCACTCCGGAACTGGTAGCCGCAAAGAAATATCCATCCTCGTCGCAAACACCATCGTTCACGCTAAGCGGGACATACGACTTTACAATATTCACGTCAGGCAGAGTGGCACGAACCTTACCGTCCTTCAGCCACCACAATGTATTTGTTGAGATAACCCAACGCACGCCATCACGCCCTTCGCACACATGATACACCCACCTGTTGGACTGTCTCGAAAGCGAGTCGCCCTCCAAAGGCACGCGCGACCAGTTCGCCCCGCCCTTTCTCATGTAAAGTCCGTCGCCGGCTGTACAAGCATACATTTCGTCGCCATAAGAGCAAATGCTAAAGTAGCACTTGCAAGGATTCTCAATACCCTCAAACGGCTCGTTTATCACATTTCCGCTCTCCAAGTTGATACGATAAACGCCGCCACCCCAAGTTGCCACCCAAAGCTCGCCGTCCGGAGTCTTTGTCATGTGCAGAATATTGTTGTTATCAAATTTTTTCAGGCTGAATTTGGAGAAGTCAAGCGGCATAGAAAAGATTCCTATACCGTCGGAACCGACGTACAACGTTCCGTCATCCTCCAGGAACGAGGAGCAGACCGAAGCCGGGAATCCGTAATTTTCGGACATGGCCATAACCTTCTGGTCATTGATTCTATATCGCCACACACCTGAATTTTGCGTGCCGACCCAAATATCGCCCATGTTATCTTCCGTAATTGCATAAATCTTTCTAAACTCGTCGTGCTGCGCATTGAACGGCATGACCGACAAGAACTTAAGGTCTTTAATCTGAGAGCCGGAAGTGTGCCAAAGACCGTCACCGTCAGTAGCGAACCAGTACCTGCCGGTCTTGTCCCGCATCACCTTAGACACATTTGCAAACGGCACAGACACTATTTTGGGCTTGCCTATTTTCCCCTCCGTTATGTCGAACACCAGCATTTCATTAGCCTGCGTTGTCATATACAGTTTATCGTCCTCGTAAATAAACCCTTTGATAAATCCGAAAGAACGTTTCTCGCCCATATCCAACTCAACTTTATTGCCCGCCTTGTCGAACACGCAGACCGAATCGACCGACCCTGCCCACACCCTGTCATACTTGTCGATGAACATTGCGCAGACATAAAAATCTTTTGTTGCCTTGAAGATAGGAGAATCGCTGGAAAACACGCGCTCAGTCTTGCTGTACGGATAAATTCCGGCGCTTGTGAAAAGATAATAGTTGCCCTTCTCATCCTTATATAAGTCTATGGACTCTTTGAAAAAAGACGAGTTAAACTCTTCCGGCATCACGTTTCTGAAGGAATCTGCGCGCACATCGTATTCCAGCAACAGACCGTTATAGCCGCCGGCGCAAAGGTTTCCGTTTTCGAAAGAGGAGACAAACTGAAAATTCTCACGAGGCATTTCTTCATACACAGACTTTTTATAATGCTTAAAAAACTGTCCGTCAAAGCGTTCCAGCCCGAAGTCCGTGGCAGCCCACACAAAGCCGTCAGCGTCTTTCGCCAAGCCAAACACACGATTGGAGATAAGACCCTCCTTAGTAGAATAATGGTCAAACCTCCCTAACTCCTGTGCATTCAAACCGCAGTTCAGCAAAAGTAAAAGTAATATTGCAAGTATGTGTTTTTGCATGATTCGCAAATATAAAAAAAATATCTGTTCAACACGCAGAATCAGCAAAAAACAATTTCGTCATTTGCATTTTTTTAACGAATTTTAACGGAGGCGCGGCACAGAACAGAGGTCTTCACTTCTAACACAAGCATATACACAGACAAAAAAAAGGCTGCACTACTCAACACGAGCAGCGCAGCCAACACCACAAATTACAATATTACATTAAAAAAACACAGTCTTACTTAACAACAGCCAGTCTTGACAACTTGCCGTCTTTAGAGCGAAGCAGATAAACACCGTCCGCAAAACCGGCAGCCACAAGAGCCGTCTTGACATCGCCATCCTCAACGTTAACCGTCTTCAGACAAACACCCTGAAGAGAGAACACATCAAAGACTCCGCACATCGGCTCGTTGTTCAAAACCAAGCCGGACTCAGTCGCGCTGCCGCCGGCAAACACAATCTTGTCCAAATTGAACCAGCTGCCTTCTATATAAATCTTCAGCAGATGCGTTCCCGCGGTCAGTTCCGCAGTTTTGCCAGACACCTCCGCATATACGCCCCAGTCTTCCGTATTCGGCACTTCCACAAGGTCTGCAATCTCCTCGCCATCCAAGAACATACGGAAAGAAGCGTTATCGTTAGCAGAAGAGACCGTAGCCGTCCAGTTATACACGGCAGTCTCCTTAACATCTACAGTGTAAGAGAGCCATTCTCCGCTGATAGTCCATCCCACCTTGTAACCAGACTCATCATCACCTTCCACGTCCACACCGTCGTTACGGAACGCGCCGCTCTTATTTTCAATTTCCTCGTCATGATAAGCGACACCTTCGCCACCTGTATCATAACGTTCAGCCTCAATAACACCCGGAATAGTCTGCGCAACACCTTCGTAAGGACCTTGCTCTTCAGCCACGCCAAACATCCAGTAGTCAAACTCGAACTCACCTGAGAAGACGAAGAACAGATCATGGTCACCGCTAACCGCAGTTGAAAGGTCGGCAGTCACAGTCTGGAACTTACCTCCAGTGTTTGGCACTTCCAGATAGCCAACAACCTCGCCGTCCGCCTTGTCAAGGCAAATCTTCACAAACGCCTTCTTGTTAGAAGACACATTTGCGATAAACTTATTAGCGCCACTTCCGAAATCCCCGCCAGACAAGCCAATCCAGTCACCCTTGCTTATAGAAGAGACAACCATGTTAGAGCCGCCTTCCTTAGTGTTTATGCCGCCCATCCAAGCCATAGTCTCCGCCTCCGTCTTGACAAACGGATTGAGAGCCTGCACCTGTTCAACACCGGCCAAAGTGCCCTTGGCCTGACCGATAGTCGAAT
>CALGHE010000043.1 GCA_937915765.1 uncultured Bacteroidales bacterium
AGACTCTTTTCCGAATCCCGTATTCTAACATTTACACAAAATTATGGATAGTGCCGCAGAACCGTCCACCATTGATGCCAACGGGAAACCAACCATTAACATGGTCATCTGCCCTCCAATATAAAAGAGCAATTTGAGCGGCCACGTCAGTTTTGTGCCCTCTGTCAAATCATATTTGTCTGTAAATTCCATAAACAATCCTTTTGAAAGTTTTTACTCATTATTCTGATTCTCAGTTTGCTCATTTGCAGAAGGAATCGCATCCCACTCCCTCTTTTTGTCTATGAGGTGTTTGCCTAAAAAATAGATGGCGGCCATAAATGGGATTGAGACCCAAATCATCATCTCCCCATCATCTATAATCCGAATCAATAATCGAATCAATAATTCAAATATTATGGTTAAAACACCTATGCAGAAAACCGAATAGAGCATGAGGTTTCTCTTCATGAACGCATAAAAGAGAGTTGCTGCGCTCACTGCTATGCTAACAGAAAAATCCCAGCCATCGATAAAGTCAAAGCCATCAAAGATAACAATTGAAATCATGATCACGGCAAGGGTGTACGCAACACTGAAAAGCAGTGTCATAAACCATTTGGGGGCGACACTTTTGTGCGGTATTAACTTCGGTGAAAATTCAAAAAAGAGGATGAAAAGAGAGGTGATAACCACAAAGTCTGTGAATCCCAATTTGACAGACGGAATCAATCCGTATGCAAGCATCGTCAAGCCTATAAAGAAAACCCACAACGGATAAAAGTCTGCCACAACCACCCAAACCACAATGCAAATAGCCCAAGCGAGGAAGAGCGTGTAACTGTCTGCACCCGTCTGGTATATTTGTCCGAACAGAGCCAAGAAAGCCCCTACCAGTATGCACATGGAAAAAATGGTTATGTTGCGCACCCAGTCTCGCATGGGCACTTTCACCACGGCGACAAAGGTGGAGAGCAAAAGAGCCGCCACAATCCCCATCTTTACAAAACGATGAATCGTTTCCCAGTTGTAGGCAAAGAAAAATATGATTCCGCTCAGTAGGAGACCGGCTCCAAGCGAGAGCGTCAAAACCTCAGAAAACCTCAACCACTTTTGTGCATCGACTTTTCCCGCAGGTGTCGTGTTAATAATGTTATTTCCTTCCATTTTTTTATATGACCAATTAATACTCTGAATTTACGGCAGTCAAAAAGAGATTGCCTATGAATACATATTGCAAATGTAGAATTTAAAATTAAAAAAAACAATTAAATTAGACAAGAAAATCAAGCTATGGTTACGTGTGTAGAGTCAACTAGCAAGTGAAAGATTAATAAGTTGTTTAAATTTCATTTCGAGCTTATTTGAGAGATATTTATCAAAATTTATCAAACTATCAGAAAGTTAAAAAGAGGGCACATCGCAACTTCGTGAGTTTTGACACACCCTCATCTATATACATTTCTCCAACGATAACACTTGTTTCGCAAGAAACCTATAAATTAATTTCTAATCCAAAATTCTCTTAACAGATTCTCAAACTTTTGTTTTCCATTTCCATTTCGATGATTCCACGAAAAATGAACAGCAGGATGATTGACGAAATCAATATGAACACCCATATCGCAATTCTTCAATTCTATATACTTTTTGAATTCATCAAATGCATACTTACTTATGAATATCACAATATCAGGTTTATCCAATTCTATAATTTCACACAATGCGATTCCTGCGACATCACGATCCAATTGTGTACAATCCTTTTTGAATGATTTATTGTTTTTGCGAATCGTTGCAGGACGCAAAAAATAGTTATAGAACATTGCCTCTTCATATACATTGTCACAATGAAAACCATTTGATACTTCATTTATTGACTTACATAAAGTATTAAATGTTCTATAGCCACCTTTCCAATTGTTCACATCTTTCCTCTTTTCCTCAGGCACTAAATGTTGTGTGTCATCTCCACTATACCATTCCTGAGGACTCTTAAAAACACTATCGAGTCCGTCCTCGAAATAATTGCTTTCTCCAACAATCAGCAGTTTTTTGTGAAATTCACTATTCGAATAATTATCTGTACTTGCAGGTATCAAATCCGGGAATCTCACAAAAATACCTTCTTTAACAACTCCATTTCTTCCTATATTAGAATATCTATCTGTCGCCATAATTAAATACCATTAGTCATTATACTCCTTCAAACTTAAAAACAAATTCAAAAAAAATAGCAGCAACCTCTTGCATCGTTTTCATCGTTTCAGCCTCCTTAAATGAATTCGGAGAATTAAAAGTAACATCAAAATTCAATTTAAACGACACCTTTCCTTCCTTCTCCTGCTGTTCTGCCCACATGCGATAACAATCATAATTTTCAAGCTTCTTTTGTTTCTTCACAAAATCTTCGAACAAGTCTTTATACCCACAATCAAATTGAGATATATCTTGGAGCATGTCAGAATTCATATTAGTATCTGTCGAAGATTTTTGTGTTGTAGAAATACGAAACCGATACTGAATTTTTGATCCATTATCGATATCACATTGCATTAAATAAAGTGCAGGATATCCTTTTGAATGAGGTATGATCTGACCGCTACATTTTTTACGAGGCATTCCAAAATCTGTAATATTTTTGAATTTTGCTCTCACATACTCGCATACATTAAAATGGACATATTTGAAAAGTGATAACTTATCATATTCCAACGGAGCGGAATCCCTAGCAATAAGACCTGTAACCGAAGTCCTGTTTAGTTGTTCATGAATAAGTTCAAGAATCAAATCATCTTTTGAGGATTCAGAATCATTACTATCACCGAGGCTATCATTTACATCTTTACTTCTCAAAATTTCATCACGCAACATATTGAAGAGATTCGAAAGATTAATCGAATTTTTTTGAAGATATTTGTCTGTCAAACAAAGTCGATAAAGCACTTGTTCCCATTCCTCGTCAAACTCACTAAATTCTTTCAACCGTTCAACAACATCATGGTCTATCCGAGGCACATTCATCTTTGCGGCTACAGTTTCATCCCAAAGAGTAAAGCCTGGCTCGATACATAACATTTGATATACCACAGGAAATGCCACTTGTAATCCAACAATTGCGACATTTAACAACGTTGAAATCGCAGTGTCCGACTCTTCTTCACACTGAACATTTTTGTCATCAACCGAACGACGAGCCTTTCCTATACAACTAATCAAAGATAATGTGTTCAAAAATCTTTTCATTGAACGAGGATTAGAGCCAACAGTCCACTTCCCTACATTCTCTATATTCTTGAGTAAAACATCGTTTTTTTCATTCTGAGAACTAATTACCCCAATTCTTTTCAATTCTCCAATAAAATAATCTCTTGTTTGATACTGAGCGACAGGCATTGAAAATGGAACTTGAATAATCTTATCAAAAAAAGATCTAAACTCACGTTCATTATTATTGTTCATATCACCGAATTTCGGTTTAAGCCCCTTGATGACAACATCATAATCAATTGCCAGAACGAAAATGCAATTCTCTAGCGTAAAAATATTTTTCAAAAGTTCAAGCAATTCTACAGCCAAAGGAGGATCTATACGATCTAAATCATCAACAAAAAAAATGAATCCTTTTTTTTCAGGATGCTCACCTAAGCTTTCATTAATTTGAGATTGTAATGCATTACGCAGATCAGCTATTCCGTTTTCAACATTTTCTGTTAGAAATTCCTCGATTTTATCACCAGCTCCAGCCAAATAAGAGTTTGCAACAGATTTAACCACGGTTGTTCCTAATCCCCATATTCCTTTTATTAATGACTTTGCAACTTCTTTGTTTTTTGTTGAGCAACAAGCCATAACCTCTTTTGTCATCTTCAAAAGAATCTGCTTCAACGCTTCCGACGGATCGCGCATCAACGAGAACTCCCAAGTGTTTATCCACACTGGAAAATATTCTCCTGTTTTACCATCTGAATCACCACAAAGATTGGCCAGCAGCACATTCATGAGCGAAGTCTTTCCACTTCCCCATTCCCCTTGCAAAGCGATAGTTATAGGTGTCTCAGACCCTCTCAGAAAAAGTTCCAAACCTTTCTCATAAGCGTACAGCCCAAATTTATCTTCTTCCGTCGCCTTTCTGGGAATATCTGTGATTGTTGTCCTGTTCGGCATACTTTAAGTATAATTTTAATGTGTCATGAAAAATATAAAGAGACCGACATTTTGCCGGCCCCTAATTTCTTCTACTTTTTAGGAACAAAAGCGTAAGTGTTTCCATTGATACGCTCTGCTTCTCCTCCTAATAATCTGGCTGCTTTATCCAAATCAAAAAAGCTTTCATACGTTTGAACATTCCCGTTCGGAAAATTTAGCTGGTACATAATATTTAGATTTAAGTTTCGCCTCCACTTTTTGGCTTTCGGCATCTCCATGTCATCTGCGAAATTAATCGCAAATAAAATCAACACAAAAGGATTGTGTGGCTGATATTTCCACATGTAGAAACATCAGCCACACCCAAATATGGTTCTCTGATTAAAAAAATAAATTCAAGCACTCTCCAAGCAGTTATTGTTTTATCTCAATTCTTTTCCTTTGCCATTTTTGAAATGTCACTGAAAAAATCATGAGAAAGTACGGAATTTATACGCAAAAGCAAATCTGTATCTATGCTGGATCGACTATATATCTTATATATGTTTGTCCTGTCGCAATTCAAAAGTTTTGCGAATGCAACCACCGTCAATTCTGTATTATTTTCCACATAGTCTTTTATTATCTGTCCTACATGTATCATAAGTCCAATGCATAACACTTCGAATCTCCCAATTCGAATAATAAAAACAAAAAAAGCGTGGGAGTTCTCATTTACTCGTCCACGCAACTGAAGGTCTTCGCATTACCCGATCAAAGTACAGACGAGCAACGCAGAAGCCCACGCATAAGTATATAAACCCATGTGCCATGATTCATACCAAAGCACAATGAGAGTAAATACACCCACCGTAGACATCTATCATTGCTTTTATCTTTGACTTAGATCGAAAAGTTGCGAAGTTTTCAGTTGCCAAAAGACAAAGCGCAAATAAACGCCTTTCAAAATATGTCACAGATATTTCCTTCCACCATAAGGTCTATGCAAGAAATATCATTACAAATATACCTTTTTACTTCTTAAAAAACAAAATGAATTTGAGGTTCCTTACAAATTTATTTTTTTCTCCAATGATTGGATAGAGTAAAAAGCAAGTGCAATATTAAACAAAAAAAATTGGGAAGACAGGGAACTCTCGTTCCAAGAACCCTTACTCCACCAGCAATTTCTTGCCATTCACCACATATACACCTCTTTCCACCGCAATCTCAAGTTTCATTCCGGCTTGCATATAAAGTCTTTTAACCATGCGGCCCTGAATGTCATTCACGTTTATCCACGCCCCTTTGTCTGTGCTCTCCACAATGATTTTTCCATCGTTGCTGTAGATGATAAGGGAGAGAAGTTCAATGTCGTCTATCTTTGTTTCTATATCTTCTCCTGCCAACGCTTTAACCTCCTTGCGAGACAAAATTACCCAGCGTTGGTTGGAAGCCGAATTCTGATGGTCAAATCGAGTACCGGAGACATTGTTATTCGAAGTGGTCAGCGCACTTGGGCTGTTTGTTCCATTGTCGAATGTCAGCCAATAAGATTTTAGATTGAAGGCATTGGTAACCACATTTTGTCGTGAACCAAGCATTTGTATATTGAAGCTTTCACTATCAGTCAATTGAATCTTTGAGTTGTTGTGCGATAGAGCTTTGTCGGATTCCAAATTTTTAAACTCATAGAGTTGTGTGGCAGGATTGAACCGTATCTGCCAAGCATACGAATTTTCCCTAAGAACGGTAACCCAATTACTCTTCTGCAATTGCAAATTATCTCCGTCCGATTTTAGCATTGAAAAGTCTGTGCCGTTCAAGTCATCAGCAGAGAGGATGTAGTAATATTCATTGTCGTCATGGATGAACGTGTATGCCGGCGAAGCGAATGCGCCCGACACCGGAGGAAGGTTGTCCTCGCCTAAAGACTGAACAATCAGCGCATTGGCATAATATAACATACGAGAGCCGTTGTCTTCATGTGCGCCGTTGATTCCGTAAGGCCAGAAGTGTGTTTTGTCGCCCTTCAAATGCGCATTGTTGTCATTTTCCAAGAATGCCAAAATACGGTCTGTTCGTTCTCCAAGCCAAAACCCTGTACTTGTATTTTCTCGGTATGTGCTGCTATTGTACCATGTCTCTGTTGTTCCGACACCAACCGCGTGAGCCATCTCGTGCTGAATTGTGCCTGTACGCTGATAACTCGCATTAGGTCCCACTCGCATCCAGCCGCCATAACTGCAATCTGCTGTTGGTGTGCTGGCACCGTAGTTTACAGTCATGTTGATACCCTTGATGCTTGTAATGTTGTTCCAAATATCAACGGCATCTTTCACCGCAGAGTTTATTCGGTTGTTCTCTTCTGCCGAACCTCCGTTGTTATAGCTCCATGTTATTCCGCCCTTGGGTAGAGTGCAGATTTTTATTGTCTTTCCATAGCCCACCACATTTTGATTGGTTATGGCGTATGGACGGATATAGTAGAATGTGGCAGGACTCAATCCCTCAATCACATATATGTCACCATTGTTGCTGAATGATTTGGTGGAGCGATTATCCTTTATCGTAGGGTTGTTTTTTGTTCCCCAGCAGAATCCCTTTTCTACAATTCCTTCTCCCGAAAAAGAGGCGCGACCGAAGGCCATTGTTGCGCCGCGAGCATGACGAGGGTCCGATGTTACAGTTGGAACCGGTCCGGAGGCATGACTTGTTCTGTAATAAAGCATCAACTCCTCCAATTCCAAGATGGTTTCGTTGACATCTGCAATAAGGAGAGATTCATTATCATAAACCTGTTTGGCTTTATCCAATGCATTAGAGATTTCGGCATCTTCCAAGGCTGCCGGCTCTGCTTCAGCAATGAGTTCAGCAAGTTCAGCATACAGAGCAACAGAAGTTTCTGCACTCTCCATAGTTTTACGTAGATTGGAAACAATGGAGGAGAGTGTCTGAGATGAAGGAGAAGATAACCAAAGCTCAGCACTTTCCGTCGCACCCTTCAGATTTTCACGATGAGTGGCATTCATCCTTTGGGCTAACAATTCGTTTGCCGCCTCCACACGCTTCGACAATTCAGTGGCAAGATAATCTGTCGATTCGTCCCCAATAATATATAGTTTCACGAAATCTGCTACCACCTTGGCAGAATTGGCAGACCCGTTTGCAACTGCTTTGAAGCCAATTTGTATGCGTCCGGTAGTCTCCTCAGAAAGAGAGAATGAGACCTCATCCACAACCCATTGATTGAACGGGAAGGAGGAGATAGACGAAACCTTGCCGGAGCCATTCTTAGGAATCCACCCAAGCAGGCTGTAGCCATTATTGGAATTGCTGCCATTAAAAAAGGCGGTTTGAAGTTTGTAGTTTCCTGCCGGCAAAGTTATCTCTTGAAAAAACTTCATCTCTTGGTCCCAGCCGGTACTTAATGCAAGACAGCCGCCTTTTGAATTGTTGTATCCGGCAGAAGGTACACTTCCGGAGGTGTTGAAAGTCTTAGACGTGCCAAATTCATAGATTCCGCATACGGTATAATCCACACTGAAATCTTTGTTCCAACCATAGATTGGCAAAATCTCTTGCGCCACATTGCCATTGTCAGAGACAGTATAATCAAAGTGAGACTCGTCATCAAAACCTGCGTTTTGCAGATAAAGATCAGAGACATCCACATCTGCCAAGACGAGCGACTTACATATAGTCAAAAAAGAGAACAATAATAAAAAACGTGTTTTCATGCTTAATTAGTTTCTGTTAAATAGGCAAATATAATAAAATTATGATTAAATAGCTGTCTATCAAAACTTTTTTGTGCAGATTTTGAGTTGATAAAGCTTTTGTTTGCGATAGGAGCCTAATTTTTTTATCTTTGTCACTTGGTTATATAAAAATGTAGAATTAAACATTAAACATCATGAAAAACATCCTTTCAACTATCTTGCTTTTATTGGCAACCCTGCAACTTTTTGCAGATGACGGCGGAACAAGTAACTTCCGAGATTGGACCTACGGCAACATATACGTGAAAGAGCCGAACGATAAAATCGCCCTTAGGAAGGAGCTGATGGAGGTTGATACAGATTCGCTCAAAGCCACCTTCGTTTTTGAAAACACTACGGACGAGGATGTGGTGGTGGATTGCGCTTTTCCTATTCAGATTGTGTTGCAGTTTTATAGAGAGGAAGATACGGACACAGTCAAGATTGAGACATACAATATGTCAGAGTTTCCAAGTACTCATTGGACGATTGCTTTGGGAGAAAAAATAGAATTGCTTGAAGATGAGGGTTTTATTTTTAAACTGCCAATTACGATAAGCGAGATGACTCAAAAGCTTGATAAAAAGTTAAAAAAATGGACGATGGCGGAGTACAAACAATATCTATCAGACTTGAACTTATTGAGCGACACCATCCCTTTCAGCAAACAACCTTTTTACATGAAAGGTTGTGACATTGTGCAAGATGATGATATTGTACCGATAGAAAATGTGGCGATGCAGACGGAGGTGCGAGATGCTAAAATATTTGTAACGTTTCACTTTCACCACAAACTGACATTCCCGAAAAAGAAAGAGTCTTTGGTTGTGGTCTCTTATGATTTAGAATTATTAGAAGAAGTCTATAAAGGCCATTGTCGCTCCTTTGTATATGACATATCAACAGGAGGTACATGGAAAGATTCTATTGAGTCATTTATCGTAGTAACTCCATTCGAGATAGAGAGGAGCATTACAAATTTTGAAAAGATAGACTCTGAGGTTAATATATACTGCAAAAGAGGATACGAGCCGCAGCCGGAGGAACAGTTGAATTTTTCGTTATGTACAAACATAGAGTTTGAATACGTTATATTCCCTAAGAAGAGAAATTACAATTCTGAGATGTACGATTTGAAAGTTTCAGCAGATATACTCGATTCGAATAATTTAAATGATGGAGATATTTTTACATATATATCAACAGAGGATTGGAGAAAATCATGGATTGAGTTTTCATTAAGAGAATATGTTGTAGGTCCGCTTGTTGTAAATGGATTATGTGCGGAGAAAGTTAATCAGAAAATATTTAAGAAAGAATTTGGCAATGATGATTGGGGCGGACTGATTTTTGATATTCCTTGCGAAATAGAAGATACATTATGGAGAAAAGAGAATCGAGTAAAACAGATTACATTGACAAACACAAAAACATCGGAAAGTTTTTCGTTTAACTTGTCTGATGAATATACAGCCTTGGCATCTTCGAGAGGCTGGGAAACCTCTAATTGCGTGAAGTACTTGCAAGTGTTAGAGCCGGGAACATACCGAATGAACATAAAAGATATTTACAAAGTCAAGAGTGCAACAAGAACAGGTATAAGTGAAATGTGGTTTTTCCCGATTCCAAATCTGATAAAGTCTTTGCAAGAGGATTCAAAGAGCGAGAGTCCAATCTTTTATGATGTGATGAATGTCGTCAATGCCAATCTTACGAACAAGCCGTTCCGAGGAGACTTGGAGGACAAACCAAGGGATGAGTGGGATGTAGAGCAAATTGAAAAATATTTGAGGACTTTATCGGAAGATGATGATGCAAAAGAGAACTTTAGAGAAGAACATGTCGCTAACCCTACTTCATCAAACTGCAAAGATTCGATAGATGCTAATCAAACAATTGAGGTAAAGGGAGAATCTGCATATAATGCAAAAATATTTATCACTATTGCATGTGTTCTTGCTTTGATTGTAGCTGTGACATTTATTGTATTGCGTAAGAAAAACATTAAAAAATAATCATCATGAAAAACATCCTTTCAACCATCTTGCTTTTACTGGCAACCCTGCAGCTCTTTGCAGATGACGGCGGAACAAGTAACTTCCGAGATTGGACCTACGGCAACATATACGTGAAAGAGCCGAACGATAAAATCGCCCTTAGGAAGGAGCTGATGGAGGTTGATACAGATTCGCTCAAAGCCACCTTCGTTTTTGAAAACACTACGGACGAGGATGTGGTGGTGGATTGCGCTTTCCCGATAGTATTTAAGACTTCTGCTCATTATCCTTCTGAGTGCTATTATTACCAAAAGGACGGAGGGGTTTATTATTATGATATGTTTTACCGAGGGTTTAAAGATAAGCCTGAATTCGCTACCTTGTCGCCTCTGAATATGTTGATACTCGTGATGGGAAAGGCGTTGGAAGAGGAAGAGAGAAATGATGACAGAATAGGTATGTATAGTAGTATTTCTGTAACATTTCCAGAACTGAAAAGCAAGGTTGATGAAAAATTGAGAAAGTGGAGCTTTGAAGAGTATTCTAAATATCTTTCAGATTTAGAACTGTCTGCGAATGATTTGCCGGCCTTTGTTTTGAATGGATGCAATATAATTCAAGATGGAGAGGTTGTGCGGATTGAAAATGTGGGAATGGAAACAAAGATGGTGGAAGATGATAAAGAACAGTCGTTTGACTTGATTGTCACGTTGCATTTTCATCACAAATTGAAATTTCCAAAAGGCAAAACATCACAGGTTGTGGTGTCTCATGACATAGAGTCGTTCAAACGGTGCGGTCCATCTACGTACGGGGTAGAATATGATTTCACCTACAATATCTCCACCGGAGGAACTTGGAAAGGAGACATAGAGTCCTTTGTTGTCATGACACCGTTTAGCATGAAAAGTTCTTGCACGGATTTTTCTAATTTCGCAACATCGAACAATATCTACTACAAAAAAGATTACAAACCCAAGGAAGGCGAAGTGCTGAATTTTAATTTAGATGCGGTTGATATAAATTGGATAGATGGCAATGTTCGTGCTTGTTTCCCCAAAAAACGTAACGGCTTCAGTGTCAAGAACCTAAAAGCATCAGAAGATGTGGAAGATAAAGAGGCTTTATTTGACGGAGACATCTATACTTATGCTTCAATGAAGGATTGGAAGGATTCTTGGTTTGAATTTACTTTGGACAATTATGTTGTTGGACCGTTATGTGTAAATGGGCAATGTTCCAACGTTATAAATGAATTGTTTTATGACCATCTGGTTTTTGATGGCAACATTTACATACCTAATATTATTGAATTTCAGGACAGTGCGTGGAATAATGCCAACCGTATAAAGGAGGTCGTGTTTGTCAATTCTGAAACATCAAAAGAGACTGTTGTGTCGTTGACTGACGAGTACACAGCCTTGGCGTCGTTTGATGGTTGGAATACTTCTCATAATGCGAAAAAAGCGCATTTGTTCTCGCCGGGTACTTACAGAATGAGAATCGATGAGGTTTACAAAGGGAATAAAGGTCAGAGAACCGCCCTTAGCGAAATGTGGTTTCTTCCTATTGACGCGGAATTGGTCAAGTTATTTGCAGATGATGCACGAAGCCAGAATCCTATTTTTCAGTCTGCCATAGAAAAATATTTCAGTTATGGTACGTTTAGGTGTGATTGGGGTGGGTATCATTATTCGTATGACAAATTGCCTGAGCAAGGAAGCAAGGAGAAGTTTTTTGCAGACAGCCTTTATAAATATAACTCAGACTTTCCTTACGAAGCTGTTTGTAATCAGCCATACGAAGAGGTTGTTTATAACTCTCAGCCAGAGGTTTCTTCAGAAAATGTAGAGACAAAGGAAACAGTCAATTCAGTTGAAGCAGAAAAGAAGACTGCAGAAAACAGTGTGTCTGTACCGTACGCCTTGCTTGCAGGAGCAGCGGTTGTGCTGGCAATAGTGACATTTATTGTATTACGTAAGAAAAACATTAAAAAATAATCATCATGAAAAATATCTTTTCAACTATCTTGCTTTTATTGGCAACCCTGCAGCTCTTTGCTGATGACGGCGGAGTTAGAGATTACAATAGCTGGACTTATGGTAATATCTATGTGGAAGAGCCGAATGACAAAATCGCCCTTAGGAAAGAACTGATGGAGGTGGATAAAGAATCGCTTAAAGCCACTTTCGTCTTTGAAAACACTACGGACGAAGATGTGGTGGTGGATTGCGCTTTCCCGATTGTGATTGATTTGAACTTTAATGTGAATAAAGATGGGTTCATCGAGAGTGAAAATCTTAATGCTGGCGACTCATATTTATGGAAAATGCTTATCGGCAAGGGTTTGCGCGATTCGCATTATGAACATCAAGTTCTATACGAGGAGGCAAAGCAAATCTTGGACAAGAAATTGACGAAAATGACTTTTCCTGAATTTGAAAAATTAGGAAGTTCACTTGGTTGCGATATAGAGCAAGACGGGCAAACAGTGCTCATAGAAAACGTTGGAATAGAGACCAGCTTAGATAGTGCTTTGGTAGTGACTTTGCATTTTCATCATAAACTAAAATTCCCTAAAAACAAAGAGTCTTTAGTCGTAGTTTCTCATAGCATTAATTCTCTTCGTTGTGCAGAAGCTAATTATTATAGTTACCGTTTTCATTATGACATATCGACTGGCGGAACATGGAAAGGGCCTATTGAGTCGTTTATCGTCAAGACTGATTTTGACATGAAAGGTACTCATGGGGGCTTTTCACTGGTCACATTAGGGGGTGACGGCCGTATATATATTCAAAAAAATTACAATCCACAAAAAGATGAGAGGTTGGTGTTTTCGCGTTCTGAAATTTTTCGCATGACGTTTCCGCACAAAGGAAGTTTGAACATTTCGCAAGAAAGGATTTTGTTGGAAAACATAGCGGCTTCTGAAGATGTCAAAAACTTACAGCACCTGACGGATTGCGACATTCTCACCAACATATCAACCGAAGATTGGGAAAACTCGTGGATTGATTTTACTTTGAAAGATTATGCCTTAGGCCCTTTCATTGTGAACGGACGATGTGAAAACACACTGAACGAATTGTGGGCAGGTTTGTACTTCGGTTATGGAAAATGGGAGTATGATGGAGAACATGGAAATGACAGATATCCTTTTTTTGAATTTAGCGATTCTGTATGGAATAATAGTAACCGAGTGAAAATCGTAAGTCTGCAAAGCAAGGAAACTTCGGAGCAATGGAATCTGTCCTTACAAGATGGTTATGCGGCGCTTATCTCCTATGAGAATTGGTATAGTGCAAATTGTGTGAATAACGTAAGAATATTTTCACCAGGCAGATATAGAATGAAACTGAAAGATATTTATAAAGGCGACAAAGGAATAACAACGGGCTTGAGCGAAATGTGGTTTTATTCTGCAGGGACTAACGTGCCACTTCTGTATGAAATGATAAGCAAAGACAAGGCTGACAAGCATCAAATATTTCAGAATGCATTAAAGACAAACAAGTATAGAAGATGCATAGGGTATAACTACAAATTGTATTCGCAATCAGATAGTATGTATATTGCAATGGATAGTTTTTGTAAAGATTTTATCAATCGCTATCCGAGCAAGACGATGATAAATTTTGAAGAAAAGTTGGAGGAATTAAGTGGTCTTGCGACGATTATTAATAATTACGAGGAAAATTCTATTTCTGATAGTAATTATTATACCGAAGGGTTTTATGACACAGAGGTTGCACTTGACACTTTGAGCGCTGACATCACCGAAACGTATGAAGAACAGAAAGAAGTAGCCGAAAAAGAAGAGCCTGTAGCCGAAAAACAAGCTGAAGCTTCTGTCTCTGACACACAAAAAACAGGTGTATTTGCAGCTTTGATTGCGATGGTTGTGCTGATCGTTTGTGTTGTTGTGTGGGCAATAAGGAGGCGTAAGCAAGGCAGAGGTTGATGCCTTTACTTTTTTTGAATTTGAGGATGATTAAAGATTAAGGACTTTGCTAACAGCATACATAGGCAAAAAATAAGGGCGGAAACAGACCGCCCTTATTTTTTTGTATTTGAGAAGAATCACTTCTTAACGATATCCAAAGTGTCAGACGCAATCATGAACTCTTCGTCAGTAGGGATTGCAAGGACGGTTACCTTAGAATCCTTTGCGCTGATGTTTCTTTCAACACCGATAGCCTCGTCGTTTGCGCTTTTGTCAAGCTTGATGCCGAAGCACTCGAAGCCGTCGCAGATAGCGTCTCTCACCACATTCACGTTTTCGCCGATACCGCCGGTAAAGACAATCACGTCAACGCCGCCAAGAGCGGCAATGTAAGAGCCGATGTACTTTTTGATGCGGTACACGAACATGTCCAGAGCAAGCTTAGCGCGTTCGTTGCCTTCCGAGATTGCTTTGCGCAGGTCGCGCATGTCAGACGTAACGCCCGAAATGCCGAACAGACCGCTCTGCTTGTTGAGAATGTTAGAAACCGCCTTGATGTCGTAGTTTTCGCGTTCCATCAAGTAAGTCACGGCGCCAGTGTCGATGTCGCCGGCGCGAGTACCCATCACAAGCCCTTCCAGCGGAGTCATACCCATAGACGTGTCAACAGACTTGCCGTCTTTGATAGCCGTGATAGAGCCGCCGTTGCCGATGTGGCAAGTGATCATCTTAACGCCTTCAGGCTTGATGTTAAGCATCTCGTAAGCGCGTTTAGACACATATCTGTGGCTTGTGCCGTGAAAACCGTAGCGGCGTACGCCGTCCTTTGTGTACAGCTCGTAAGGAATTGCGTACATGAAAGCCTTCTGAGGCATAGTCTGGTGGAACGCAGTGTCGAACACAGCAACCTGCGGAATCTCAGGCATAAGCTCCTTGACAGCCTCAACGCCCTTCAGGTTAGGCGGATTGTGAAGCGGTGCAACCTTGATGCAGTCTTCGATGCTCTTGATGACGTCGTCTGTGATAAGCACGCTAGAGTTGAATTTTTCGCCGCCGTGAACGACACGGTGACCAACAGCTTCAATCTCGTCAAGAGACTTTATCGCGCCATATTTTTCAGAGGTGAGGACTTCAAGAATAAACTTGATTCCGACAGTATGTTCAGGAATGTCCTTTTCAAGGATTTCCTTTTCGCCGTTAGGCAAAGTAAGTTTCAGGAAAGAGCCTTCCAATCCGACTTTTTCCACGCCGCCCTGAGCGAGCACGTTGTTGGCAGGCATATCTATCAGTTTGTACTTGATAGAGGAGCTGCCGCAGTTCAATACTAATATCTTCATTGTAAAAATTTTTTCAAATTTATTTTTTAGCGGCGATAGCCTGATTAGCGGTAATGGCAACCATCTTCACGATATCGTCAACCGAGCATCCGCGAGAAAGGTCGTTTACTGGAGCGGCAAGACCCTGCAAAAGTGGTCCGAGAGCTTCTGCGCCGGCAAGTCTCTGAACAAGTTTGTAGCCGATGTTTCCGGCTTCGAGAGAAGGGAATACAAGCACGTTAGCCTGGCCGCTGATTTCGCTGTCCGGAGCTTTGCTTTTGCCTACAGACGGCACGATAGCCGCATCAGCCTGAAGTTCGCCGTCAAGCTTCATGTTCGGGTCAAGGGCCTTTGCTACCTTAGTCGCTTCTATGACCTTGTCAACCATCTCATGTTTGGCGCTGCCTTTTGTAGAGAAGCTAAGGATTGCAACCTTAGGGTCTGTGAATCCGTAGATGTCACGAGCTGTATTTCCGCTGCATACTGCAATCTGTCCCAGCTCTTCAGCAGAAGGGTTTGGCGTTGCCGCGCAGTCTGCAAAGAGCATCATGCCGTCGTGTCCGTAAGTCTTGTCTTTGAAAATCATCAAGAAAGAACCTGACACTACACTGATGCCCGGCTGAGTTTTGATGATTTGGAACGCCGGACGAAGCACGTCTCCTGTAAAGTTCTTGGCTCCGGCAACCTCTCCGTCTGCATCGCCGTTCTTAACCATAAGGCACGCAAGGTAAAGAGGGTCTTTCACAAGCACAGCAGCCTTTTCAGGAGTCATGCCTTTCTTCTCTCTCAACTTCACAAGAAGGTTGATGTAAGTCTCCGCGTTAGGATTGTTTTCCGGGTCAATGACGTTGGCGTTAGCAATGTTTTTCAAGCCAAACTCGGCCGACATCTTTTCAATCTCAGCCTTGTTGCCAAGCAGAATGACATCCGCAAGCCCTTGTTCCACAATGGCGTCTGCCGCCTTCAAAGTTCTCTCTTCTGTACCTTCCGGAAGGACGATACGCTGTCTGTTCGCTTTTGCGCGAGCGTAAATGCTATCTAATAGGCTCATGTCTATTTCGTTTTATTTTGTTTACTTCAAATTAATATCTGCAAATATAAAACAAAAAAAGGACGTTTTGCAATCTCTACTTTACAATTTTTAAATATTTTTTTAAGATTTGCAAAGTGAGTTTGCAATTTTAAGAGAAATGTGTTTTTGTAAAGAGTAGGAGAATGACTGAAGTCTGTTGCTTGATATGAAAAACGGGCTGTTTCACATAGATGCGAGACAGCCCGTTGTGTTTTATAAATCGTAATTTATAGAAGTTGCCTTATATGACTTCTATGCCCTGTTTAGCGCAAAGTTCAAGGCTAAGTTCCTTAAGTTTGAACTTCTGAATTTTGCCAGAGCCTGTAAGAGGGTATTCCTTTACGAAGAACACGTATTTAGGTATTTTGTAACGAGCTATCTTGCCTTTGCAGAACTCGCGCACATCTTCCGGTTCGATAGACGTTCCTTCGTGAAGAATGATGAACGCGCCCACCTCTTCTCCATACTTCTTGGAAGGGACTGCTGCAACTTGCACGTCCTTCACGCCCGGCATGTGGTAAAGGAACTCTTCGATCTCGCGAGGATAGATGTTTTCGCCACCTCGGATAATCATATCCTTTATACGTCCGGTAATTCTGTAATATCCGTTTTCGTCCTTTACTCCAAGGTCTCCAGAATGGAGGTATCCGTTTTTGTCGATGACTTCGGCAGTAGCCTGCGGGTTTTTGTAGTAGCCCTTCATCACGTTGAAGCCTTTGCAGCACATTTCGCCTTGAACTCCGACAGGACATTCTTCGCCAGTCTCAGGGTCAATCACCTTAACGTCAACAAACGGATAGTCGCGGCCCACGGTAGTGCAACGCAGTTCGAAACTGTCCTCTATAGTAGTTTGCGTCATGCCCGGAGATGTTTCGGTCAAGCCGTAAACGCTGGTGATTGTCATGAACATCTTTTCGCTCACCTGTCTCATAAGCTCCACAGGGCAAAGCGAGCCTGCCATGATACCGGTACGCAGCGAGCTCATGTCGAACATGTCGAACATAGGGTGGTTCATCTCTGCGATGAACATAGTAGGCACACCGTACAGAGCCGTGCAGCGCTCTTTATGCACAGACGCAAGCACAACAAGCGGGTCGAACTTTTCGACCATGACCTGAGTAGAACCGTGAGTCAGGCAGTTCATAGTCGCAAGCACAACACCGAAGCAGTGGAAGAGCGGCACACAGACGCATAGCTTGTCGTCCTGAGTGAACTTCATGTGCTCGCCGGTGAAGAATCCGTCATTAGCAATGTTATGATGAGAAAGCATAACCCCCTTAGGGAATCCGGTAGTTCCGGACGTGTACTGCATATTCACAACATCATGGCAGCTCACGTTATTTTTTGCATTGACAAGCTTTTCGTCGTCAATGTTTTTGCCTAAAAGAAGAAGCTCTGCAGTGTTGTACATTCCGCGATGCTTTTCCTGTCCGATATACACCACATTTTTCATGTGCGGGAAGCGTTCGCTTTTCAGATGTCCGCGCGGCGAAGTTTTCAGTTCCGGCAACATCTTGTAAGTCATGTCAACATAGTCGCATTCCCACGTGCCGTCTATGATGCAGAGCGTGTGCATATCTGAGTTTTTGCACAAATATTCAAGCTCGTTCTGTTTGTAGTTTGTGTTAACTGTTACGAGCACAGCCCCGATTTTAGCAGAAGCGTAAAGGAACGTCAGCCAGTCCGGCACGTTAGTGGCCCATATACCCACATGGCTGCCTTTTTCCACGCCAATGGCCAAAAGACCTTTGGCAAGGTCGTCAACGCGCTGGTTAAATTGCTTCCATGTGAAGCGGAGATTTCTGTCCGAATAGACGATATATTCTTTGTCGGGTGTGGTTTCAGCCCAATGCTCAAGCCACTGTCCTAATGTTCTGTCTGATAACTGATGCATAATCTAACTAAATCTATTTCAAATTATATGCTGGCGATTTAAAACGGAGTGTAAACTGTAGCCAAGATCTTAGCTGCTTTGCCGTCTTTTGCATGAACGTGATGCTCCACGATAGAGTCGTAGTAGATGCTGTCGCCTTTTTTCAGCACATGAGTGTCCTTTCCGTAGTTTATTTCGATTTCTCCATCAAGTACATAGATGAACTCCTCGCCTTCATGAGCAGAGTTCACGAAAGTTTTCTCTTCGCAAGGCTTGATGTCTATGAAGAACGGTTCGAAATGTCTTCCTGATTTGTGTCCGGCAAGTGAAAAATAATCCATGTATTTGTTGGCCGAAGCGCTTCCGTTAGAAAAGCTGATGGCTGCGTTACGTTCGTTTTCGCGGCAGACTACCGGTCCGAGCTCGTCATTGTCATCGAGGAATGTTCCGAGACGTACTCCAAGTCCGCGCGCTATTTTGATTAGCGGAGCCAAAGACGGAAGGCTTGTCTCTTTCTCTATAGATGCTATGACCTCTGTTGTTAGGCCGCTACGCTCTGAAAGTTCTTCGATAGAAATGTTTTTCTGCTCGCGAATAGCTTTAATCTTTTCGCCTACAATAATATTGCTGTCTGCCATATCTTATAATGTATGTTAAATTAATATTCAGATTGATTTCCGCACAAACTTAAAGTCTTGCGAAATTGAAAATTCGACCGCAAAATTAAACAAATTAAATTAAATAGCAACCTAAAAATATAAAATTAAAGCAAAAAAAGGTTGTTTTTTGATAAATAAAAAGTAAAGTAAGGCTTAAAATGTAAAAATTATACAAAATATGTGTTTTTTGTTATTGTTTTTGACTGTTTTTTATTTGTGCAATAGTTTGTTTCTTTCAATATTTTTGGCGAATATTGTAAACGTTTTGCGAAAATGTTAAATAGAAGATATTAATTTGAACAATATGGATTCTTTTGATAAATATGAACACTTTTTCTTTGTAGGCATAGCAGGAACCGGCATGAGCGCCATAGCGCAATATCTGAAGGGCGTGGGCAAGAGGGTGTCGGGCAGTGACCGTCTCTTTAATTCGGACAGCAAGATGCTTATTCAGGAGCAGTTTGAAAAGTTAGGTGTGGAGTGTCACTTCCAAGATGCCTCAGGTGTCACGTCTGATGTTGACGTGCTTGTTATCTCTACGGCGATAGAGGAGAGCAATGTTGAGCTTCAGAAGGCTAAGGCTCTGAATATACCGGTGATGAAACGCTCTGAACTATTGGCTAAGTTATCTGCTAAAAAGCGAACGATTGCAGTGGGCGGCACGTCGGGAAAGTCAACCACGTCGGCTATGATTTTTCATGTGATGGAGCAGTGCGGACTGGAACCGTCGATTATGAGTGGCGCGGGACTGACTTCTCTTCAGAAAAGGGGGCTGCCTGGAAATGCGTGGGTCGGAAAGAGCGACTGGCTTGTGATTGAGGCGGACGAGTCGGACGGCTCGATTGTGAATTATGTGCCGGAGATAAGCGTGCTTCTGAATGTGGACAGAGACCATAAGGAGTATGACGAACTGATGGAGCTTTTCGGCAAGTTCAAGAGTAATACAAAGGGACGTTTTATTGTGAATCAGAGTCATGAGATGAGCCGCAGATTGTCAGAAAATAAATCTTACGACTTTGGGACCGACGGTGCGGACGCTGGTTTTGTGGGCAGCGGCTTTTCGCAGAGGGGTTTCTCTATATCGTTTTCTTGCAATGGGGTGGATTTTTCGTTGCCTAACATAGGGCGTCATAATATGGAGAACGCGCTTGCGACTGTTGCTGTGTGCTCGGCTGCAGGAATCTCGGTGGAGGAGTGCGCTAAGGCGCTGGCAAATTATGAGGGCATATACCGAAGAACGCAGTTGGCAGGCGAGAAGCGCGGAGTTGTGGTGATTGACGATTTTGCTCACAATCCGGCGGAGGTGGTTTGCGCCATAAAGGCTTGCCAAAGCGTGGGCAAGCGCCTTTTTGCATGGTTTCAGCCGCATGGCTTCGGACCGCTGAAGTTTATGCATAAGGAACTTGAAGATGAAGTGCTGAAGGCGTTGAGGCTTGATGATGTTTTCTTGCTTTCAGATGTCTATTATGCTGGCGGCACGGTCTCTAAAGATGTGACATCTGAAGATGTGGCAAAGGCGATGCAAGGGAAAAACTCTAACGTGATGCTGTTCAGGCAGAGGGACGATATGCTGCCGTTCCTTAAGGCGGAAGCGACCGACGGAGATGTGATTTTGATTATGGGCGCAAGGGATAATTCTCTGTCTGATTTTGCAAAAAAAGTGCTGGACAGCCTTTAAGAAAGAAAAGGTGTCTTACGGTTCTTAGGCAACTTCCGCAGCTGAAAAGTTGAGGAAGTTGCTTTATCTTTTTTAGGCAATTTATGTAGTCCGTCTAGTCAATCATCAGGCGGGTCACTTTGCCGTCAATTTTCACAAAGAAAAGTCCCTTTGAATGGATGCTTATTTCGTTCTTTGTGACATACGCCAGGTTGCACACGCGACGCCCGCGATTGTCTGTTACCTCAACCCTCGAAGGCTTTTCGAGATTGATGAAAATCTTTCCGTCTTTTGCATAAATTTCGTTCCTCGGCGTTTGTGTTTTCTGTTCGCTGTTCAGAAGCGCGCCGGTAGAGTCCGCAGCATTTTCTGCGAAGGAAACATTTAAAGCAAAACACATTACAGCTGCGATAAATTTAATTCTCGTCATCATAATAATATTTTTTTCAAAATTCCGGTTTGCCCGTAAGGTGAAAGCATCAAAAGCAAATGCAGCAACTAGTCATCTTTGTTCGTGACAGCAAAACCGATTAAATCTCTTTCAGCGTGCAAATGTAGAGATTTTTTTGACAAGTAGCAATTTTTTTGTGAAAATCGGACGGTAAAAAAGTTTTGACTTTGGGCAACTTTTGTTGCGTGAAAAAAATGTCAGGTTTAGCTTGTTTTTGCGCGAAGCGAGGGCGCGTTTTAATGTAAAAAATGTTTATCTTTGCGGATAGGGGATTTAAACAAGGTCTCTCGGTTGTTTAATATTTGTAATTTTATGAAGAAGATTCTTTTTGTCTTGATGCTTCTAAGTTTGGCGTCAAGTTTTAGTGCTTATTCTGTAGAGGAACGATTCAGAAACGGATGCGAGCTTATTTACTCTACTATAAATCTTGAAGACAGGGAGGAGAGCATATCTCTGTATAAAAAAGACCAGGTGGCGTATTTCAGAAACGACACTGCTTTTGTGGTGGCGGTTACGTTTGACCATGATTTGGACCCTTTCTGGCGTGCCGACGAGTTGCAGCATTTGCCGATAGAGGGGCAGTTTGCATACGATATTGCAGAAAAAATCATCTACGCATCAGCAGGCAAATTGTATGAGTCTTATTGGAAAGATGAGGCGTGGACTGCGGGGAAGTCGTTGAAAATCAAAATGAAGGATAAAAAGGATGTAGTGTCTAATTTGCCTAACGCGAAAGATATTCAGGCTGTGTTTAACCCGACGCTGACCAAAGACGGCAAGCGCTTGTTCTTCTCGGCTGTTTCTGATGGGCAGGTCGAGCGCGGACTTGACTTGTGGTGCTCGGAACTTAACGGAAAGGGCGAGTGGGAGAAGCCGCGTCATCTGGGCTTTGACGTTAATTCTGACGCAAATGAGGATTTCCCTTTTGTGGTGGGCGACACGCTTTTGTACTTTTCATCTGACCGTCCGGGCGGTTTAGGCTGGGACTTGTATTACATCGACCTGAGAGAGCAGAACCCGAAGGTGAAATTCTCTGTGCTCAGCACTGTGGGCGATGAGCTTGGTCTTGTGATTGTAGAGGACAGAGTGCATGTGATTTCTAACAAAAGGGGAAATAACGATATTTACAAAGCTCAGTTGCCGCCTCGTAAACGCAAAAGTGTAAAGAGCGGCGATGCGGCGGCAAAGGCGGAAAACAAAAAGACGGACAGTGTTGTTAATCTGAAAAAGGCGGAAAGCGAAGGCAAGGAGGTTCAGGCGGATATTCCGGAAGAGAAAAAGGACAGCTTATACATCGCGTCTATAAAGTCTGCTGCGGAAAATGAGTCGTCGGAAAAAATTACAGAAAACATATCCGGCACGTTTGACAAGCGAATCTTCTATTTTGACCTTAACGACGACCGTCTGAGCAGCCGTTATGACAAGGATTTTGATCAGCTGATGGATTTCATCAACAAAAATCCGGACAAGAAGTTCCTGATATCCGGCTTTACGGACGAGCGAGGGACAGAGGAGTATAATTTGGAACTCTCTAAGCGTAGGGCAAAACGTGTTTACAACGTGTTGTGCAAACGAGGCGTGAATCCGAAGAGGCTGATGTTTGTGGGGCTTGGCACTCAGGGACTTGTAATAAAGAATGCGAAGAAAGAGAGCGAGCATCAGAAGAATAGACGTGTTGAAATAAGGCTTGTTGACTGATATTTATAGTGTGAAATTTTAAAGGTTAGGCGTATGAAACAAGGTAGAATATTATGGGCAGACGATGAGATTGATTTGCTTAAGGCTCATGTGCTTTTTCTGGAGTCTAAAGGGTATGATGTGGTTAGTGTGAATAATGGTCAGGATGCGGTTGACGCGTGCAGAGAGAGCCATTTTGACATAATCTTCCTTGATGAAAATATGCCCGGACTGAGCGGTCTGGAGGCTCTGACTCTGATAAAGGAGGCGGACGGGACCGTGCCTGTTGTTATGATAACCAAGAGCGAGGAGGAGAACATCATGGAGCAGGCTATAGGTAAAAAAATTGCAGACTATCTGATAAAGCCTGTCAACCCTAACCAAATTTTGCTCTCGCTGAAGAAAAACATCAACAAGAGCGAGATAATAAGAGATATGACAACAGATAGCTACCGCTCTGAGTTTGGACGTATTGGAATGCAGATAAACGACTCTCTTACGTTTGACGACTGGAAGGAGGTTTACAAGAAGATTGTCTATTGGGAACTGGAACTTACAAATACAGGGAATCAGATGGACGAGGTGCTGAGGATGCAGAAGGACGAGGCAAACTCAACTTTTGTAAAATTTGTGAAGAAGAATTACGAAAGCTGGTTCGGCAAGGATGCGGAGGATCGCCCTATGATGAGTCCGGATGTGTTTAAAACATCGTTGTTCCCGTTATTGGACAATGGCGAAAAGGTCTTTTTTGTGGTGTTTGACAATTTCAGGTACGACCAGTGGCGTATGATAAAAGAGGAACTTAGCTCTGATTTTGTGGTGGAGAACGAAAACATCTATTGCAGCATATTGCCTACGGCAACGCAGTATGCGCGCAATGCCATATTCTCCGGCCTGATGCCTCTGCAGATGCAGAAAATGTATCCGAAGCTATGGGTTGACGAAGATGAGGAGGAAGGCAAGAACCTTTATGAAGAGGAGTTGATACAGACGCAGTTAGACCGTTTCAGGAAACGATACTCATTTTCGTATCACAAGATAAACGACAGTGTTTCGTGCGAGAAACTTGTTGATGCTCTGCCGAGTCTTTCTGACAAACAGCTGAACGTGGTGGTGTTCAACTTTGTGGATATGCTTTCGCACGCGCGCACGGACTCCAAGATGATACGAGAACTGGCCTCGACAGAGGCGGCTTACAGGTCGCTTACCGTGTCGTGGTTCAAACACTCGCCGATAATACAGTTTTTTAAAAAACTTGCGGAACGAGACGTTAAGGTGGTGATTACAACAGACCACGGCACAATTCGTGTGGATAAGGCTATACGTGTGATTGGCGACCGAAATACGAACACAAACCTGAGATACAAGGTTGGGAAAAACCTGGATTACAATGCTAAGGAGGTGTTCGCAGTGAAGCAGCCGGAGAAGATAGGCTTGCCGTTGCTTAATGTCAGCTCTTCGTACATATTTGCGTGCAACGACGATTTCTTTGCGTACCCTAATAATTATAATTATTACGTGCAGTACTACAAAGACACATTCCAGCATGGAGGCATTTCGATGGAAGAGATGCTGATACCGATAGCGACAGTCAAGCCGAAGCGGTAAGCCGTCTTATTCAGGAAGAGAGACCATATTGTCGTCTGTCATGATGAGCAGCTTCTCGTCCAGCATCCAGCGGATGGTGAGCTTTGCAAGTTCGTCGTTGTCCGAAGCTTGTTGCCTAAGGCTGAAAATAGGCAGTTTTTGCGAGGTTGAAAGTATCTGCGCAATCTTGGCTCTGACAGCCTCAACCTCATCGTCAGCAATTCTCCTCCTGCCTTTGTTGCGGCAAATGTCGCACACGTTGCAAGGCTCGGAGTCTGTCTCGCCGAAGTAACTGAGAAGCAGTTTGCTTCGGCAGTGAAAATCGTCGGTGGCATATTCCAGAACTTTGCTGATGCGCTTTTCGAAACGCTCCAGACGATCGTCGTAAACCTTTTTGCCAAGGTTTACATACTTAGGGTCAAGCCGTTCCTGCTTGAAAATTATGTAAGCCGTTTTTTTGTCCGGCACGTAGTCTATGATGCCCATTTTGCGCAGCAGAGTGAGAGACTCGTATATCTGTTCGCGAGACATGTTCAGTTTAGAGGCCAGCATCAGTTCGTCTATATACGCATATTCGGCAAACAGTCCGGTGTAAGAGCGCAGAATCAGTTTCATCAGTTCTTCGGTCTCTTTGCTGATGTTCTGATGATAAAGCTCCTCCTTTGTCGTGGTGAACATGACGCGCGAGCCTGAGTTTGCCTCCTCTGTTAGTTCAAGGTATCCGCCCTGCTCAAGTATCTTCAGCGCACTGTAAGTTTGCAGCACGTTAAGTTTGAAGGCGGAGCAGAAGTTTGCAAGGCTGAACTCGTACATACGCTCAAGGCCGTACCCTTCGCCAATTTCGTAAAAGTTAAACACAGAACAGTAAACTTTGCGCACAAACTCCTTGTCAGGGAAATTGTCTGAGATGCGCTTCTTCAATTTTGTGCTGTCAGACCGGTTGAAAAGCAAAACTGCATAAGCCGTCTTTTCGTCACGGCCAGCGCGTCCCGCCTCCTGAAAATAAGCTTCCAGAGTATCTGGCAGGTCCAAGTGAATAACAGTTCTCACGTCCGGCTTGTCGATGCCCATGCCAAAAGCGTTCGTTGCGACGATGACCCTGCAAGAGCCGTCTTTCCATGCGTTCTGTTTCTGGTCCTTGCTCTCGTTAGTCAGTCCGGCGTGATAATTGTCAGCCGAGATGCCTTGCTGCACCAGATAATCTGCAATCTCCTTCGTCTTTTTTCTGTTACGCACATATACTATGGAAGTTCCGGGAACCTTGTTCAGTATATTAAGCATAGAGCCGTACTTGTCGTCAGTGTGTCTGACTATGTACGCAATATTTTTTCGAGCGAAACTCTTTTTGAAGAACTTTCCGTTCCTGAATTTGAGCTGAGCCTGAATATCGTCAACAACCTCCGGGGTGGCGGTGGCGGTAAGAGCAAGAATTGGAGCGTCCGGGATAATATCTCTTATTTCGGCAATCTTCAGATAAGACGGTCTGAAGTCGTAGCCCCATTGGGAGATGCAGTGAGACTCGTCCACCGCAATCATGCAAACCTGAGCCTGCCTGATTTTTGTTATAAAAAGCTCAGTGCCAAGACGTTCCGGAGAGATGTACAGAAACTTGTAGCCGCCAAGTATGCAGTTGTCCAGTGTCAGGAGAATATCTTGCCGAGTCATTCCGGAATAGATGGCGGCAGCCTTTATGCCACGTTTTTTCAGATTGTCAACCTGGTCTTTCATCAAGGCGATAAGAGGTGTCACGACAAGGCACAGCCCCTCCATAGCGAGAGCCGGCACCTGAAACGTGATGCTCTTTCCGCCGCCCGTAGGCATAAGCCCGAGAGTGTCGTGTCCGGAACCGACAGATGCGATTATCTCCTCCTGCAATGGACGGAAATTGTCGTAGCCCCAATGCTCTTTCAGTATTTTGCGATAAATGCTCAAAATCAGTCTAAAATAGTAAACAGCGGCAGACTTGCCTTTGAATGATGCAAAAGTAACACTTTGAGATGAAATGTCAAAACATAAGGCTGCGGAAACTGTGAAAAAAACGAGACACATCCGTTCATGTTAATTTAAGAAAGTAGCCATAAGCAAAGGTCGCGCAGAGTAAAATGTTTGATTCGTATATTATTGATAATCAATAAATTACCCCCCCCCTAATGATATTTTGACACATAAAAAAGAGAAAGATGCTTTGGAAAGTTCGAGGAGATTTTCTACCTTTGCAAAGATAATTGTTTGTCAGTAGTGGTTTTAGTCGGGTTCTGGCTGCTTGCTGACGAGTTGAATACAGAACCTTTTAATTTAAAATATATATAAATAATTAATCATGGGAGAGACTGTAGATAAGTTAGGGGCCGCTTTTGGTTTCCTAAAAAGTTCATTCATTGCCTTTGTTGCGCTTTTGTTTGCATGGTTTAGTTTTCAAGGTTTCAGAGGAGCAGGCATTGAAGATTTGCAAACAATGCTGAACGACAGTACGAGCACCATAGCTGTTATGGATTCTGTGTATCAAATCAGTACGGGCAAGCTTGGAACGTCTTACGAGGTGACGTGCATTTATCAGGTTGATGGCAAAGAGTATAGGACACCGTTGACGGTTGATGAGGATCCTGGTTCGGACGACTTTCTTCCTATCTTCCGTATTTACTATTTGAAGTCGGACCCTTCAGTAATCTGCCGAGATCCGGAAAAGGAAATTGCAAAGAAAGAGGAGGATTCTGGCAGCATATTTTATTTGGTATTAACTATCGGCTGTGGCTTGTTTGGCGTTATTATGGCGCTGTCGGCTATAGGAAAATTTAAAATCCTTGCAAGTAGTGAGAATTAGTTCAGACAAAGTTGAGACAAAAGATATGCTCGTCATTGGCAAGTTGTGCCGATGGCGAGTTTCTTTTTATCAGACTATAGACCTCTTTTTAAGAAGGCAATTTTTCTCAGGTGCGACGTCAGCATCTCTCCACTTGTCCTAATTTGCAGAAGTAATCTAATTTTTAGAAGAGATAATGCTTTTTATTTGCAAGTAATAGTTATTTTTGCGGAGTTTTGTAAATTTTGTTTAAGATTTTAATTTTTGTAGAATGGATTTTAAAGTCGTTAGAAATACATTTATAGGAACGGTTGCTCTGTTGCTTTGCTCTGTTTGTCAGGCATTTGGAGCAGAAGAGCAGTCTGACTCTCTTGAGTTTGAAGCCGACTCCCTGTCGTTGGTGAAAGATTTGGTTGATGTGGATTCGCTTAGTGTGGATTCGCTTGCAGGAAAGCCGGAAGAACGTTACGATGATATTGTTTTTGTGCCTAAAACGTCGGTCTTTCATATACCTGTTGATATAAATATAAAGTTGCTGGAGAAAAAGATTAACGAAGGATTCAGCGGGCTTCTTTACGAGGATGCGAATATTGAGGACGACAGCCTGATGATAAAGGCGTGGAAGCAGAAGGACTTTGTGATAAATTATGAAAATAAGGAGCTGTCTTACAGAATCCCTTTGAAATTGTGGATAAAGAAGAGGATAGACCTTGGCATCACTTATACAGACAGGGAGATAGAAGGCTCTATAGACATACAGCTGAGGACTAAAATTGGCTTTTCCAAAACGTGGGACTTGATAACAAAGACTACCATAGAAGGGTACGAATGGATAGAAAAGCCGGTGATTAAGATAGCCGGGCTGAATGTGCCTATCACAGTGTTTGCCAACAGCCTTATCGATGGCAACAAAGAGATGTTCAATCGCCGCATAGACGAGATGATAAGGCAGTTTGTGCCGCTGAACGGTTTTGCCAAAGAGATATGGACGATGGTTCAGGAGCCGATAGACATTTCGGCAGACGGGTACAAGGCGTGGATAAAGACAGTTCCGGAGGAGTTTTACACGACGCCTATAGTCGGAAGTTTGGGCCATATAACAACTACGTTTGGGATAAAGTGCAAGATGTCGGTTTTCATGGGTGATGTCGCTTCGGCGAACAAGACTGTGAACAGCACATTGCCGCCGTTTAAGATGTACACGAAGACCGACGAACGATTTTGCATGAATCTGGTGGCGGATATCCCTTATTATGTGATAGATTCTATCGCGAAAAGCACTCTTGTTGGCATGCAGCTTGGCGAGGGCAGGCACTCCGTCACTGTTGACAGCTTGTCTGTTTTCGGACAGGACGACAAGATTGTGATTGGCGTGAGGGTTTCAGGATTTATGAACGGCGACATTTACTTGAAGGGAGTGCCGTATTTTGAAAAGGAGACAACTTCTTTGCGCATAAAGGACGTTGACTATGAACTGGATACGAGGAATATTCTTGCAAAAACGGTCAACCTGTTCTACAAAAAGGGGCTGAAGAGAAAACTGGAGGAGGAGTTTGTCTTTTCTCTGAAAGACCAGTTTTATCTTGTGAAAGAGCTGAGCCGTTCCGAACTGTTCAACGCTCAGCTTATGGAGAATGTCTCGATGAACGGCTTTATCGACAATCTGGATGTTGACGGAATATATATCACAGCGCGAGGCTTGGCCATCGAGGTTAAATTGACAGGAAAGATGAAGCTGAGGGTTGAGTGATGTATTCAAATATAAAAAGGGGCAAATGAAGCCCCTTTTTTATTGTGACACGTTCTGAAAATCAATTGAATTTGAATGCGAACACGTTGTTGTTGCTTTGCTCTTCCATATAGTCAACAAGCTTTTTGTCTATGTTGACATTTGTGTTTCTGGAATGCAAGTCAACATGTCTTCCAGTTGAACTTTCTATTATTCTGAAA
The DNA here is from genome assembly GCA_937915765.1 of uncultured Bacteroidales bacterium. Lineage (GTDB taxonomy): Bacteria > Bacteroidota > Bacteroidia > Bacteroidales > Paludibacteraceae > RGIG9379. The sequence goes on from CALGHE010000043.1 coordinate 28,854, forward strand.
TATAGGGCAACCGGCCTTTTTTGTTTAGTTCTGCCGTCGGAGTCAAGACTGTCTTCGTCTGTAGGTTTCCTCTTTACAAGAGATACGAAATCGTTAGTGAAGATGGAGTCTATGGAAGAGTCCTTTATAGTGATAGTGAGCTTTTCGATTAAAGAGTCCTTCACCTCAGTCAGCAGGTCAATAGTGTTCACCTTGACTTCGAACTCGCCGTTTTTAGCCCACTGCTTTTCCTGATAGCTGGCGTTAATGAACAGATACAGTCCGTAGTTGAAGAAGTTCGCGAACTTTATGTAATCTTGCCCGAAGAAAGCGAAGTCATAAGAGCCGGAGAAATCTTCGACAGTAAGAATGCCGAAGTCATTGCCTTTTTTAGTCTTGCCGGTTCTCATGCCAGTGACCATGCCGCCAAGAGTCAGCTGTTTATTTTTCAGAGTTGCGGCGATGTCTGGGTTGTTCAGGTCCGATAATTTGGTGTTGCACACATAATTCAGAATTACAGAGAACTCGTCCAGCGGATGAGCTGAAAGATATATGCCCACGAGGTCACGTTCCTTGTTCAGCCTTTCAAGAGCCGCCCACTTTTCAACCTTAGGCAGGTCTGGCTTTTTGATTTCGATAGCATCAAATCCGAACAGCGAATTAGATGCAGACTGAATGTCGGCCTGCACTTTGTTACCATATCTGATAAGAGTGTCAAGAACAACTTCGCCCTTTGCGTTTATAGCCATGATTTGTTCTCTGTAAATATCGTCCAGCGAGTCGAATGCGCCGGCAAGCGCCAAACTTTCTACAGCTTTCTTGTTGCACGCCGACAAATTCACGCGTTCCACAAAGTCGAAGATGTTTTTGTACGGGCCATTTTTTGAGCGTTCGTTAATGATAGCCTCCACAGCGCCGTCGCCAACCCCTTTCACGCCGCCAAGGCCGAAAAGAATCTCGCCGGCTTGGTTTACGGTAAAGTTCAGTTCAGACTCGTTCACGTTAGGCCCTTTCACAGAAACGCCCATGGCCTTGCACTCAATCATGAACTTCTCCACGTCAGTGATGTTGTCCTTGCTTCGAGTCAAGTTGGCGGCCATAAATTCGGCAGGGTAGTGCGCCTTCAGGTATGCGGTCTGGTAAGCGACCCACGAGTAGCAGGTTGCATGAGATTTGTTGAAGGCGTAAGATGCGAACTTTTCCCAGTCGGCCCATATCTTTTCCAGAATCTTAGGGTCATGTCCGTTTGCGGTGCCGCCGTCCATGAATTTGCCTTTCAGCTCGTTCAGCACGGCAATCAGTTTCTTACCCATCGCCTTACGCAGAGCGTCGGACTGGCCTCTGGTGAAGTTAGCCAAAAGTCGGCTCAAAAGCATGACCTGCTCCTGATACACCGTGATGCCGTAAGTATCCTTCAGATACTTTTCCATTATGTCGATGTCGTAAGTGATTGGCTTGCGTCCAAGCTTACGGTCGATGAAGTCAGGGATATAGTCCATAGGGCCCGGACGGTAGAGGGCGTTCATCGCAATCAGGTCTTCAAACACAGAAGGCTGCAGTTCGCGCAGGTACTTCTGCATTCCGGGAGATTCAAACTGGAATGTCCCGATAGTTCGTCCTTGGCAATATAGTTCGTAAGTCTTTTTGTCGTCTATCGGAATTTTGTCGATGTCAATCTCTATTCCGTGACGTTTTTTTATGTTTTTGATAGCCTCCTTGATGATAGACAAAGTCTTCAGACCCAGGAAGTCCATCTTGATAAGTCCAACAGACTCCACATAGTGGCCGTCATACTGAGTCACCAGCACATCTTCGCCCGACACTTTGTCAGATATTACGCCCAGCGGAGCAAACTTAGTCAGGTCGTCAGCCCCGATAATCACGCCGCAGGCATGCACGCCCGTCTGTCTGATAGTGTTCTCCAGTTCCTCCGCATGTTCAAGCATGGAAGCGTGTCCGTCGTTGTCGCCTTGGTAACGTATAAGATTAAGCTCTTTAACGAGCTTCACGCAGTTCTTAATGTTGACCTTCGGCACTTTCTTGGTCTCAGGGTCGGCAAAAGAGTCAGGGAACTTGTCCGGTATCAAATTGACAATCTGGTTCACTTCAGGCAGCGGAATGTCTAGCACGCGTCCCACGTCCTTGATAGACGATTTTGTAGCCATAGTTCCGTAAGTGATGATATGAGCAACTTTCTCTTTGCCATATTTGTTAGTCACCCATCGCAGCACCTCGCCACGTCCGTCGTCGTCAAAGTCAACGTCTATATCGGGCAGTGAAATACGGTCCGGATTAAGGAAACGCTCGAACAGGAGGTCATATTTCAGCGGGTCAACGTCGGTAATCCACAAGCAGTAAGCCACCACCGAGCCGGCGGCAGAACCACGTCCCGGCCCGACAGACACGCCCAGCTCTTCGCGCGCAGCGCGTATGTAGTCCTGCACGATAAGGAAGTAGCCAGGGAACCCCATTGTCTTCATTATGTGCAGTTCAAAAATGATACGTTCCGTCTGCTCGTCAGTAAGAGTCTCTCCGTACCTCTTGTGCGCGCCCTCCCAAGCCAGTTTGGCGAGATAGTCGGCCTCCAGCTTTATACGGTACAGTTTTTCGTACCCGCCGAGTTTCTTAATTTTATCCTCCGCCTCCTCTTGTTTCAGCACAACGTTACCGTTTTCGTCGCGTGTGAATTCGTTGAAAATATCTTCGTCGGTGAATTTCTTGCGATACTCTTCCTCTGTGCCAAACTCTTCAGGAATGTCGAACTTGGGCATCAGAGGGCCTGAGTCGATACTGTATTCCTCTATCTTGTCCGTAATTTCGATAGTGTTGCTCAGAGCCTCCGGGAAGTCTTGAAAGACAGCCTCCATTTCGGCAGGCGTTTTTAGCCACTCTTGTCTTGTGTACCGCATGTGATCTTCAGACACTTTTTTTCCGGTCGATAAGCAGATAAGCATATCGTGCGACTCTCCGTGATGCTCTTCCACGAAATGCACGTCGTTTGTCGCTATGATTTTAGTGTTTGTCTTTTTCGCAAGCTCTATAAGGTGCGGAATCACCATTTTTTGCCGTTCGTAGGTGGAGTAGTCTGCGTTCGGCTTGTCAGTCTTGTGTCTTTGAAGCTCGATGTAGAAATCATCGCCAAAAATCTTTTTGAACCACAAAACGCTCTCTTCCGCCTCGTCCATTTTTCCGGCGATGATAAGTTGAGGCAGTTCTCCCCCAAGGCATGCGGAGCAAACCACAAGCCCTTCGCTATACTTTTCAAGTACCTCTTTGTCTATACGCGGTCTTCCGTAGTAACCGTCAATCCATGAAATGGAGACAAGCTTGCACAAATTTTTATATCCGGTTTTGTTTTTGGCTAACAAAACGAGGTGGTAGCCGCTACGGTCTATGATTTGCTCTTTTCCGGTCTCGGGGTTAATCATCTTCAC
>CALGHE010000044.1 GCA_937915765.1 uncultured Bacteroidales bacterium
CGACGAAGCCACCCGCGCCGCCGCAGAGGAGCGCACCCGCGAACTGAACCGTGCGATGAAAACTATTGAAGAACGATTTTAATTTGACAATATGGAGGACTTTTTTTACATAATTTTTGCTGTTGGCATGCTTATTTCTTTCGTCGGGTCTTTTTTTGAGCATACGTCTTTTGGTAAATCCAAGTGGAGTGAATGGATGGCGCTTATAGGTTTGATATTTCTAATTATACCGGCCATTGGAATTCTTTGTTATGATGGTATTGTTAGATGTTTGAAAATAATTGCTATGCAAGATTATTTAATTTTTGAGATTGCAAAAGCAACCGTAATATTATTGGCTAGTGTAGCATTATTCAAACTATGCGGCAAACGTAAGGCTATGTTGCTTTCTGCGGCTACGCTTGCGGTCTCTGCGTTTGTTGGCACGGCAGACGTGAGTTTTGCATGGTTCGCCTTTTACGCCTTTGCCGCAATGCAGATTGCCTTGCTGAAAAGCAGGCGAAAACAGACTCTTCTGATTACGTCTGCTATAGCTTTGCAGTTGATGGCGGTTTTGTGCGGGAGCCTTGAAAAATTTCACTGGTTTGTCTTTATCTCTTTTATTTCGCAAATTGCAATATTGACACTGTCTGGAGGTGTGGTGTCATGTGGTTTGTGGATGGCGCTTGGTGTCGCTTTAATCTCCTTCATCGGTAGTTTTGCGACTGATGTAACTTATCTTTCCTATGGACATTCTTTTTATTCTCTCTACGAGAGAGAAGGCTTTTATCCCATATTCTATAATGTTGTTGTTCTCTTTATTTTAGGTTTATTGTTTGTGGTTACCTTAGTAGAACTTACAATAGAAGACGCAGTGGGTGAGGAACAGTCTTCTGCAAAGGTGAAATCTTGGGCGAAAGAAGAGTCGTGGTTTAAAAGTGGAGCTTTGTTTGTACTGATTAAGGAGCATAAGGAAAAAACTTTTCTGCTAAGTGCTGCTGTCTTGCAGTTGCTGGCAGTTTGGGTGGCGTACGTTTTTTCTGCGGGTGATTTTGTCACGCTGCTTTTTGTGGGCATAGGGCTGCAAGTTATTATTGCTGTGACAGTCTTTGTTTTCTGTGATTTAAGAGATATATTCGGATTCGAGTTTTTGCTGGCTCCGGTTATGTTTATTCCGTGCGTTTATCTTGTTTCAGGAGGTGATTTTGCTTATCCGTTTTTTTGTTTTGTCATCTATATGATAGTCTTGTGTGTGGTGCTTGTGGCGTCTTGTCATATAGCTGAAGAGAAGCGTCAGGAGAACAGACAGAGGGAGATTGTCCGGACTGTCGCGAGTATGGCTGCCGTGCTTATGCGCTATAACGGCGGCTATACGGAGAAGGCTCGTGAGTTGTTCCGCAGCTTTGTCAAAGAGAATTTCGGCAGTTCGGAGTTTTACAAAAAGGAGTGTCTGGAAGAGACAGAAAAGCGCATTGAGCAGCTGACAGGCAAGTGCAAACTTAATTTCAAGAAAATTTGTGTTGAGGTGAACCGGAACTTGTCATACGAGAAAAAGGTGGAGATGATGCGTCTGCTTTACGACGTAGCAATTCTGGACGGTGGCATCTATCCTGAAGAACGTAAGCTCCTGAGCCAGATTATGGCGCATATCCGCATCAGTGCGGAGCAGGCTCAGATTTTTGAAAACACGTACAGCTGCTATTATTACGACAGCCGCGCAAGTCAGGAACGCGCAAAGGGCACATACACATCGTCTGGTACATACATTCCATCTCGTCTTGTGGAGGCTTACGCAGTGTTTGGTTTGAAGCCCGGCACGGCTTTGGCTGAGGTTAAGCGCGTCTATCGCCGGCTTGTGTTCGAGAACCACCCGGACCGCCTTGCTCATGCCGACGAAGCC
>CALGHE010000045.1 GCA_937915765.1 uncultured Bacteroidales bacterium
GAGATTGTGCTTTGCACGCCTCCGAACCGTGAGGGCAAGGTGCATCCGGCTGTGCTCTTTGCGGCGAAGGCGGCCGGCGTGAGCCAAATCTTCAAGATTGGCGGCGTGCAGGCTATCGGAGCTATGGCTTACGGCTCTGAAAGCGTTCCGAAGGTTTATAAGATATTCGGGCCGGGCAACCAGTACGTTACTGCGGCTAAGCAGCTTGTCAGCCTGAAGGATGTCGCTATCGATATGCCGGCTGGCCCGTCGGAGGTTGAGGTTATTGCAGACGATTCGGCAAACCCGGCTTTTGTGGCGTCCGACTTGCTTTCGCAGGCGGAACATGGGGTTGATAGTCAGGCTGTCCTTATAACCGCAAGCGAGGCTCTTGCAGAAAAGGTGATAGCAGAGGTTGAGGCTCAGTGCGCTGCGTTGCCGAGAAGAGAGATTGCTGAAAAGTCGCTCGTGAACAGCAAAATTATTGTTGTGAAGGACCTCAACGAGGTGATAGACGTGACTAACGAGTATGCGCCTGAGCATCTTATCATCTCTACGGAAAATTATCATGAAATTGCGGAGCGCATAACTAACGCCGGCTCTGTGTTCTTGGGTCATCTGACTCCGGAGAGCGCGGGCGACTATGCGTCGGGCACCAACCATACGCTGCCTACAAACGGTTACGCCAAGGCGTACAGCGGCGTGAATCTGGACAGCTTCCGCAAAAAGATTACTTATCAGGAGATTACTCCGGAAGGGCTGAGCAACATAGGCGCGGCGATTGAAGTGATGGCTCAGAATGAGGAACTGTTCGCTCATAAGAATGCTGTGACTTTGAGAATGAAGCGGTAATCTTCTTCTGTTTACTTTTTTAATTTGATGTTATGGCTTTTGATTTGAAAAATATAGTTAGGCCGAATATATGGGCACTGAAGCCGTACTCTTGCGCAAGAGACGAGTTTAAGGGAGAGGCTTCTGTGTATCTGGACGCTAACGAAAATCCGTACAACGCGCCTTTTAACCGCTATCCTGACCCGCTGCAGTGGGCTGTTAAGGAGAAGATTGCGCTGGTGAAGGGTGTGGCGAAGGAGAACATTTTGCTGGGCAATGGTAGCGACGAGCCTATAGACCTTGTCTATCGCGCTTTCTGCGAGCCGGGAATCGACAATGTGGTGGCTATTGACCCAACTTACGGAATGTACAAGGTGTGTGCTGACGTGAACAATGTGGAGTACAGAAGTGTGCTACTTGATGACGATTTCTGTTTCTCTGCTGAAAGCCTGCTGAAGGCTGCCGACGCTAAGACTAAGGTGGTCTGGCTTTGCTCGCCTAATAACCCTACGGGAAACAGCCTTTGCAGAGGTGAGGTGGAGAAGGTGTTGCGCGGATTTGACGGCGTGGTGATTGTTGACGAGGCTTATATGGATTTCTCCGACTTGCCGTCGATGGCGTTGTCGCTTGACATGTTCCCGAACTTGATTGTTCTGCAGACTTTTTCTAAGGCTTGGGGCTGCGCGGCTATTCGTCTTGGCATGGCTTTCGCATCGGCTGAAATTATTGCGGTGCTTAACAAAATTAAATATCCGTATAACGTAAATATTCTGACTCAGCAGCAGGCTCTGAAGATGCTTGACAACGCTCAGCAGGTGAGGGAGTGGGTGAATGTGCTGAAGGCGGAGAGAGACTTTCTGAAAAATGAACTGCTTGCGTTGTCGTTCGTGAAGAAGGTATTCCCGTCAGATGCAAACTTCCTTCTTGCCAAGGTCGAAGATGCTAATGCGGTGTATGATTATCTGGTGGGAAAGGGTATTATCGTGAGAAATCGCAACACGGTCTCTTTGTGCGCTGGCTGCTTGAGAATTACCGTAGGCACGCATGAGGAGAACTCCACGTTGATAAATGAGCTGAAAAGTTTCGTGTGACGGGGCTTCTGCATTTTTAGTGTTTGATAAATTTAAGACATTTTATTATATGGAATTAATAGGAAACGTAATAGCAGTTCTTCCTGTCCAGACTGGCGAAGGCCGCAACGGAACTTGGAAGAAGCAGGAGTATGTGATAGAGTATGACCAGATGGCTCAGTTTCCCAAAAAGATGATGTTTAATCTTTGGGGAGACAAGATTGACCAGTTCAATATTCAGCAGGGACAGAACGTGAAGGTCTCTTTTGATATAGACTGCCGTGAGTGGAACGGACGTTGGTTTAATGATATAAGGGCGTGGAGAGTTGAGCCTGCAGAGTCTGCTCAGCCTCAGTATGCGGCGCCTGCGCCGTATGATATGCCTCCGCCCCCGCCTCCGGCGGCCACCGCGGCTCCTGCTCCGAACAGCAGCTTTTTGAATGCGCCGGCAGGGGACGAAGCTGACGATTTGCCATTCTAATGTTCTGCTGTCAGAATTTAAAGGCTGTCTGACCTTTGTTGTTAGACAGCTTTTTTGTAGATTGAGAAGTTGCTGAAAACAAAGCAGGGCTGAATCTTACGGATTCAGCCCTGTCTGTTGTCAAAATATGTGGCGTATAGGTCAATTTGCAGGCTGTAAACAAGTATGTGTTGTTCAATAGGTCAA
>CALGHE010000046.1 GCA_937915765.1 uncultured Bacteroidales bacterium
CCGCCCCACATAAAAATAGACTCTATCACTTTCTTTAAATTGCACTTGTCTTTCGCCCCTATATACTTGCCCACCAACGCCTCTCCGGCATAGGCAAAGCCATCCATGAAATAAGAGAAAAGCGTAAAAAGTTGCATCAGCAGTGTGTTTACCGCCAGAACCGTAATCCCCTGCTTCGTCCCTGCAATCGTAAAAAAAGACGTTACGGTAACAAGGCACATAGTCCTTATCACTATCCCTAAATTCAATTTGAAAAACGCTCCTAAGCCGTCTGTGTTAAAAAGAGCCTTTTTGTCAAGAAATCTGATAAAATGGCCAGAATAAAACTTCACCCACAAAAAGACAGCAAGCAGCAAACCAGAAATCTGTGCCAAAGCCGAACCTAAAGCCACTCCCTCTATGCCCATATCCATAAAATAGACAAAAAAGAGGCTTAAACAGATGTTCATCACATTTATAAATATAGCTACCAACATCGGAGTTTTGGAGTTCTGCATACCTATAAACCAGCCTTTCAAGGCGTATAGACCCAAGACAGCAGGAGCTGCCCATATATTAATAAGGAAATACTTTTCTGCTAAAACACGCACCTCCGGCTCTGTATCAATCAGATAAAACGCTGCATCAGCTATAAAATGCCGAAACACGATAAAAAGAAGTGATAAGCCCCAAGCTACCTCAATTGCCCTGAGCAGCACTGAAAACATCTCCCTGAAGTCCCTTCGTCCGTAAGCCTGAGACGCAAGCCCGCTCGTGCCCATACGTAAAAATCCAAAATTCCAGTACAGCACATTGAACAGCAGTCCGCCAACAGCAACAGCTCCAATATATGCAGCAGAGCCAAGATGACCGACAATAGCCATATCCACCAAGCCAAGCAGAGGCACTGTTATGTTTGAAATTATTGAAGGAACAGCCAAAATTAGCACTTTCATATTCATCGAAACTGTTTTTTCAACACTTGAACCTGCCATTTTTTTACTATTATCATATTTACATTTTAACACAATTTATGCTCACGAAAAAATAAAATATCTTGCGAAGATATACATTCCAAAATATGGGAAACATCATTCTTCTGACATATTGATATTTTTATACCACTTTTCACTCCGTTTCAAAATCACAAAATCAATTAGAATCACAGCAAAAGTGATAAACTCCGAACAAGGAACAGCAAGCCATAATCCATCCACACCAATAAATTTCGGCAGGACAATAAAGGCTGGAATCATCAGAAAAAAACCTCTCAAAAGAGTGAACCATATAGCCCTGCGCGCAAACTCTATGCTTTGATAAAATCCGACAAAAACAATATTTAGAGCAAAAGCGACAAAACCCACTGCAAAAAGCTTAAGCCCGTTGATTGCGATTGGAAAGGCCTGAGCGTTCTCTTTCAGAAACAGCAACGTCAGCGGTTCCGGAAAATAGACAAACAGCAACGTCACTATCGACCCGCAAAATACCGCGGTTAACAATGTCAGCCCAAAAGCCGCAGACACACGCTTTTCATTTCCAGCCCCGTAATTGTAGCTCACAATTGGCTGCGCAGACTGCGTTATGGCGCTGCTCAACATAAAAAATATAGGGATCAGATAACACACAACGCTGAATGCCGCAACCCCGTCTTCATGAAGCATTTGCACAAAAATACGATTCCCCACAAGCATCATGACCGACATCGAGAACTCGCCAAGCATTACCGGGAAACCAAGTCTAAGCATGCTCCAAAGGTTACGGCTACTTATCTTCGAAATCTTCTTGCTCAGTTTTAGAGGATACAATTTCAAGGTCTTCACATAGCCTTTCATATACACAAGCACTGCAACACCGCTTGCGCAGCAGCTCAGAAAAGTGGCCAATGCCGCACCCTTCAGCCCCATGTCAAGCGGGAATATGAATATATAGTCAAGCACAATATTCAAAACAGACGGAAGAACTGTGCAGAAAGAGGCATAATTAGGCGAACCATCAAGCCTTACAAGATACATGCCTACCGCCTCGAACATATAAACGACGCAAGAGAACATAGTAAAATAGAAGTAGTCAAGGGCCAAAGGCATAAGCTTGTCCGTACATCCCAAAAGTTTAAGAATTTCCGTAGGGAAAATGCAACACAAAAGCACAATGAATGACATGATTAACAAAGAGCCGGACAAAGCCTGAGTGGCATTTATCCTTGCCGCTTTGATATTGTCTCTTGACAAATGTATAGCGATAACCACCGACGCGCCCGAACCGAACATGAACCCGATTCCTGAACTCACATTAAAGAACGGAGACACAATGTTCACAGCCGCCAAAGCATCGCTGCCGCATCCATGCCCCACGAAAATTCCGTCCGCAATGCTCAGAAGCACCCCAAAAATCATCCCTACAAGCGTCGGGACAAATATTTTAGCGAAAAGCGCCGGAACATTCCCCTTTCCTAAATCAATCGTGCTATGATCCATACTTTTTAGCTTTTCTGCAAATTTAATGATTTTTTTCACAAAAGAAAGTCTTGTAGCAAATTTGTCACAACGTTATCCGATATATGACAGGCGTCTCGTACAAGGTGAATCAAAATGTTCTTTTGTGAAATGCGCACAAATAAAAAGGACTGTTTTTCTGTTTTTCTGTTTTTTTTGTATTTTTGCCGTGTCTTGCTTTGTATGCGACATTAAGGCAAGCGAACATACTGCTAATGAAAAAGAGTTATTTGCTGATGTTCAAATTTTCAACTACCAATAGTGAACTTAATGATTATGACATCAAAAAACATCAAAATATTTAAAGTGCTGACAATGGCCGCTCTGATGTATTTCCTCTTAGGATTCACTCTTTGCAGCCGAACCTATGGCCCGTCCATCAAAATAAGCGAAAAATCCGACAACCATTATATGGATCCCTACGGAATATATTTCTGCGAAAATCATGATATGATCGATGATGACGGTAGCGATTATTGGCATTATAACGTTTTTCGCTTAAAAGATGCGGAACTATTCTCTTTTGAAGTGATAAATGACATATATTCAAAAGACAAGCAATATGTATATTATAAAAATGATATTATAACAGATGCGGATGCCTCCTCTTTTGAAGTAATCAATGACATATATTCGAAAGACAAGCAAAATGTATATTATAAAGATGATATTATAACAGATGCGGATGCTTCCACTTTTGAAGTGATTGACGACATATATTCAAAAGATAAAAACCACAAATACTATCAAAATGGGATTCTTTTGGGACTCGATCCATCCTCCTCTCCTATAGATGGTTTGCTCTTAACTACTAATGGCGCTCATTTATATTGGCATACGAGATATGGCGCGTGGCATTTGCAAGGCATTAGTCCGTCATCTTACAAAGTTTTGACAGAAGACAGAGAGAATCAAAAATTCGACAAGTTCTTCGTGAAAAACGACAGCCTCATATATCAAATAGAAGATAACAGGGTGAGCATAGTAGAAGGCTTCGACCCTGCAACATTTGAATTTGTCGGTTCTGATGTGTTAAAGGACAAAAATCGAATAACCTGCTATAATTACGAAGTAAAGGCTGACAACGCTTCAGTGTATGTTGTGAGAAGTCAGGATTCAGAAGGGATTCCGGATAATAACATCATTTGCGATAAAGATTGGTTATATCACCACACGTTTAACGGCACTCTGATTTGCCATTGTAAAATCGCCTCAGACGGTAATAAGTTTGAAGCTATTGAAGGCACTAATAAAATTCGGTGTGGAAGAAAAATCATAATCATAAACCATGACGATTATTATGTTGAAGAAAATGAACCTACGCAAACTTTTGACGAAAGCGAAAGTGCAGTTAATGGAAACGCACTATCATGGGAATAAGACCCTACCCCTAAAAAATAATGAACTCAAAAATACAATGCTATGTTTGAAAGGATAAAGGAAAAACGCAGAGAAATCAAGGAGTTACGCCAAAAGCAGTTGGAGTCGCTACCCGACTATGTATCCGACCCCACATTGAAGAAGTGCATCATTCCTTTTGCCAAACTATTCCCCATATTGCTTGCGATTGCCGTGACAGTCGGACTCTTTCTATTTCCTTTCGTTTGGGCTGGACAAGTTGGCCGTGCGATACGGGCGATACTTCTGATATTTCTGGTGTATTTGGGAGGATTTCCAATAACAATTGCAGCCATATTTCTGGTTTATTATTTAACGTTTTACCTTACAAAGAGGGCGGTTATAAAACTCTTCATCTCTAACAATTTCGATGTCAAGTTGTTGATAATTGGAATTTTGATATTCGTCATACTTGCTATTGTAACCGAATTTAGGATAATTCTTGACGTGTACAATTTTTATGGCTTTCGATTCCTCTTATTGTAACAAACCATCATTGTCCTTTTCAACCTAACAAAAACGTCTAATACAACAAAGGAACGCAATTTACAAATTCAAACTTAGATGCGCAGTTTTCTTTCAAAAGAAAGATTTTTGTCGCAATAAAAATTTGTATTTTACAAAAAGTTTGTATTTTTGCAAAAAAAATAAGGTATATGAGTTTACATATTCTACACATAGGTCTCAATATTGTCGTGACGGTCGCTGTCGGCTGTTAATGCAAGGGAGGTGTGTAGTCTGTTCGCATAACGAAGCCTTTCTCGCTAGAGGAGGGCTTCGATGTTTACATATACCAAAATACGTTAATAAAATTTAGTTACAGATATGGCAAATCAACTCAGAAGTTCGTTCAGCACTCAAGGACGACGCATGGCTGGAGCGCGAGCTCTTTGGAGAGCTAACGGAATGAAAGAAGATCAAATTGGCAAACCTATAATTGCCGTTGTAAATTCATTTACTCAATTCGTGCCTGGGCATGTGCATCTGCACGAAATAGGCCAGAAAGTGAAAGCTGAAATCGAAAAATTAGGGTGTTTCGCTGCAGAGTTTAACACTATCGCCATTGACGACGGCATTGCGATGGGACATGACGGTATGCTCTACTCTCTGCCTTCCCGCGACCTAATCGCAGACAGCGTTGAGTATATGGTGAACGCTCACAAAGCTGACGCGATGGTCTGCATCAGCAATTGCGACAAAATAACTCCGGGTATGCTTATGGCTGCAATGCGTCTTAACATCCCTGCCATATTTGTCTCTGGAGGACCGATGGAGGCTGGAGAGTTAGGGTCTCAGCACCTTGACTTGATTGACGCAATGATCAAGGCGGCCGACGATTCTGTTTCTGATGAAGAGGTGGCCAAGATAGAACGCGCTGCGTGTCCGACTTGCGGCTCTTGCTCTGGCATGTTCACAGCAAACTCCATGAACTGTCTGAACGAGGCAATCGGATTCGGCCTGCCAGGAAACGGAACTATAGTTTCAACTCATAAGAATCGCGAGAACTTGTTTGTTGAAGCAGCCAAACTGATTGTTGAAAACACCTATAAATATTATAGAGACGGAGACGAAAGCGTTCTTCCGCGCTCTATCGCTACAAGAGAAGCGTTCCTTAACGCTATGACTTTGGACATTGCCATGGGCGGTTCCACTAACACTGTGCTGCATCTGCTGGCCATCGCAAATGAAGGTGACGTGAATTTCAGCATGGATGACATTGACGCTTTGTCAAGGAAAACACCTTGTCTGTGCAAGGTAGCTCCTAACACGCAAAAATATCACATCCAGGATGTGAATCGTGCCGGAGGCATTCTTTCTATCATGGCTGAACTGGCAAAGGCTGGACTTGTCAACACTAACGTGAAGCGCGTGGACGGGATAACGCTTGGCGAGGCAATCGAAAAATATTGCATAACAAATGACTCGGCTGACAAAGATGCGATTGAACGATACAAATCGGCACCAGCAAGAAAGTTCAATCTGGAACTTGGCTCTCAAAATTGCATGTTCGACGAGTTTGACACTGACCGCGCTAACGGTTGCATTCGCGACATTGAGCACGCTTACACAAAGGACGGCGGTTTGGGAATTTTGAAAGGAAACATCGCAATCGACGGCTGCGTGATTAAAACTGCCGGCGTTGACGAAAGTATTTGGAAATTCAGTGGCCCAGCTAAGGTTTTCCAATCTCAGGACGATGCTTGCAATGGCATTCTTAGCGGCAAGGTAGTCTCTGGCGATGTAGTCGTGATAACCCATGAAGGCCCAAAGGGCGGCCCTGGAATGCAAGAGATGCTATATCCAACATCTTACATCAAGTCTAAACATTTGGGCAAAGAATGCGCGCTTATAACCGACGGACGTTTTTCCGGTGGCACATCAGGTCTGTCTATCGGGCACATTTCTCCTGAAGCTGCGTCTGGCGGAAATATCGGACTTGTCCGAGATGGCGACATCATAGACATTGACATTCCGAACCGTTCAATTAACGTCAGACTTTCTGACGAGGTGCTGGCGCAAAGACGCAAAGAGGAAGAAGCCCGCGGGAAAGACGCTTGGAAGCCAAACAGAGACAGAGTTGTGTCTAAGTCTTTGAGAGCGTATGCTAGCATGGTAGCATCTGCAGACAAGGGCGGTGTTCGAATTGTAGAATAATTTTTCAGGAGCCGTATTTTTCGTATGGCTCTACCTTTAGACTATTTATTATGAGTAACAAAATAAAAGGCTCGGAAGCTTTGATAAAATCGCTTTTGGCCGAAGGGGTTGACACCATTTTCGGGTATCCTGGCGGTGCCATCATCCCTACGTTTGACGCTTTATACGATTATCAGGACAAGATTAACTATATCTTGACAAGACATGAGCAAGGCGCTACCCACTCTGCTCAGGGATATGCTCGCGTGTCTGGCAAGGTCGGAGTTTGCATCGTGACTTCCGGTCCTGCTGCCACCAACGCAATAACAGGCATTGGCGACGCCATGATGGACAGCACGCCTTTGGTGGTCATTGCTGGACAGGTTGGTTCGTCCCTGCTCGGAACTGACGCATTCCAAGAGATTGACGTTGTAGGCATAACACAGCCTATTACCAAATGGTCCTATCAGATACGCAGCGCGGAAGAGATTCCTTCTGCTGTTGCACGTGCGTTTTACATTGCCAGAAGCGGACGCCCAGGCCCAGTCGTGCTGGACTTCGCAAAAAATGCACAGACTGAACTTGTTGATTTCAAATATGAAAAGTGCAAGTTCACGAGAGGCTATATTCCGTCAATGCCAATAAAACAAAAGCATATTGACGACGCAGCCTCTATTATCAACAACGCAAAAAAGCCGCTGGCTTTAGTCGGACAGGGAGTTATTCTTAGTAATGCGGAAAAAGATTTGCTCGCATTCTTGGAAAAAGCTGACATTCCGGCCGCATCGACTTTGTTAGGGCTTTCGGCTATGCCTTCCGACTTCAAACTCAACAAAGGGTTTATTGGCATGCACGGAAACATAGCTCCAAACATGAAAACCAACGAATGCGACGTGCTTATCGCGATTGGAATGCGTTTTGACGACAGAGTGACAGGCAAACTCGATACTTACGCAAAGCAAGCCAAGGTAATCCACATAGACATAGACCCGTCGGAAATAGGCAAAAATGTAGCTGTCACAGCTAAAATTTTAGGTGATGCAAAGGCAGCCCTCTGCGCTCTTACAGAAAAGACAGAGCCTGCAAAACACACCGAATGGATTAATTCTTTTGACGACTTTGACAAACTTGAGTTTGATAAAGTCATAGAAAAAGAACTCTATCCTAAAAGCGGCGATATAACAATGGGTGAGGTTGTCCGCAAAGTCTCTGAAGCGACAAAGAACAACGCAATCCTTGTAACTGACGTTGGTCAAAATCAGATGATGTCTGCTAGATATTTCAGATTTTCTCAGACCAGAAGCGTCGTAACTTCCGGAGGACTCGGAACTATGGGCTTCGGAATTCCTGCCGCCATAGGCGCTAAAGTTGGCGCACCCGAAAGGACCGTATGCATGTTTGCGGGAGACGGCGGTTTTCAGATGACCATACAGGAATTAGGCACTATCATGCAAAGCAACATCGGAGTAAAAATGATTGTGATGAACAACAACTATCTCGGAATGGTTCGCCAATGGCAAGAACTGTTTTATGACAAGAGGTACTCCTCTACCCCTATGGTCAATCCGGACTTTAATCAAATTGCAGACGCTTACCGCATCGCAAACAAGCATGTAAGCCGTCGAGAAGACCTTGACGGCGCAATAGCCGAGATGCTCAAAGACGACAAGCCGTTCCTGCTCGTTGTAGAAGTGGAAGAACAAGGTCTGGTTTACCCTATGACTCCTGCTGGAGACACCGTTACAAACATCTTATATTAAACATGTCTTTATGGAAAAGAAATTATACACAGTTACGGTTTTTTCTGAAAACCATGTCGGATTGCTTAATCAGATAACCATAATCTTCACCAGAAGACAGCTAAATATAGAGACGTTATCTGTTTCTCCGTCTGCTCTGAAAGGTATTCACAAGTTTACCATAACAACTTATACTGATGCTGACACTATAGAGAAAGTTGTAAAGCAAATTGACAAACGTGTTGATATAATAAAATCATATTTCAACACCGACGAAGATCTTGTCTATCAAGAGATTGCGCTTTACAAAATAGCCACAGACCAATTCTTGCAGCTAGGCTCAATCGAACAGCTGATTAGAAAATACAACATCAGAATATTAGAGATGAACGAAACGTGTGTTGTTCTTGAAAAAACGGGTCATTACGACGAAACGCAGGGCCTCTTTGACGAATTGAGCCAAAAACTCAAAGTGCTTCAGTTCATCCGTTCAGGGCGTGTGGCTATAACTAAGTCAAAGTTGGAGCGTCTAAGCGACATGCTTGCTTCTCTTGAAGAAATGCGCCCTCAATAATTTTTTCACAAACCGCTTACTGAAAATGGAGAATATAGTTGGAGAATATACATTTAAAGTGTTTCCTTCGGAAGTTGACTTCAGAAAAAAGTTGACTTTGCCGAATTTGACGAACTATCTTCTGAATAGTGCCGGAAACCATGCTGAGGCCTATGGCTTTGGTCTGCGCGAAGTTAATCAGCACAATTTATCTTGGGTGCTGTCAAGAATCGTGATAGAAATGTACAAATACCCTTACAACCGCGACAAAATCAAGGTTCTCACTTGGGTTGAAAATGTCATGAAAATGTTCACTATGCGAAACTTTGAGTTTCTGAACAAGGACGGCGAAACAATCGGGTACGCGCGCACAATCTGGGCTTTAATTGATAAAGACACCAGAAAACCTATTGACTTGGTGAAACAAGGCATTCCGTTCAAAATTTGCGACTCAAAACAATGCCCCATCGCAAAAGCAAGCAAAATACCAAATGTAAATGCCGATATTAAGGACTCATTCACAGTAAAATACAGCGATGTTGACCTTAATCATCATCTGAACAGCAGCAAATATATAGAGCATATAATAGACGCCTTCACTTTGCACAAGTTCAGCAAAAGAGACATCAAACGTTTTGAAATCGAATTTTTGGCAGAATGCAAATTCGGAGAAAACATATCCTTGCTGAAATGCGAATGTCCAAACAACGAATTTTTTGTTGAGCTCCAAAATGAAGAGGGCAAAATTGTGAGCAAAAGCAAAGTAGTGTTCGGCGAACAAGATTTAGACGAAAAATACGATTTAGGCGCATGAACAAACTTTTTTTTTAACGGTTCAATAATTCGTTAAAAATAAAAGATATTTGTTGAAAAATAATTATCTTTGTGGCTGGTTTTCGGGTTTGAAGCCAAATGTCTCTGCATGCAGTTTCAGCCTCGGCTTCTTTTCCGTCAACAAACAAAACAGACAAACGATTAATAAAAAAGAATAAAATGGCAGAAATGAATTTTGGCGGTGTAATCGAAAATGTTGTTACCCGCGAAGAATTTCCATTGGAAAAAGCGCGTGAAGTTTTGAAAAACGAAACTATCGCTGTTATTGGTTATGGCGTTCAAGGCCCTGGTCAGTCTATGAACTTGCGTGACAACGGCTTCAACGTTATCGTTGGTCAACGTCCAGGAAAGACTTTTGACAAGGCTATTGCAGACGGATGGGTGCCAGGAGAAACACTTTTTGGTATAGAAGAGGCTTGCGAAAAGGCAACTATCATCCAGGTGCTTCTTTCTGACGCTGCTCAGATCGAATGCTGGCCTACTATCAAGAAATATTTGACTCCGGGCAAAACTTTGTATTTCTCTCACGGTTTTGCTATCACTTGGAGCGACAGAACAGGCATTGTTCCGCCTGCTGATGTTGACGTGATCTTGGTTGCTCCTAAGGGCTCTGGCACATCTTTGCGCCGTATGTTTGTTCAGGGCCGCGGCTTGAACTCTTCTTTCGCTATCCACCAGGACGCTTCTGGAAAAGCTAGAGAAAAGGTTATCGCTTTGGGTATCGGTGTTGGCTCCGGATATTTGTTCGAAACTACATTCGAGAAGGAAGCTACATCTGACTTGACTGGCGAACGTGGCTCTTTGATGGGTGCTATACAAGGGCTTTTGTTGGCTCAGTACGAAGTGTTGAGAGAAAACGGACACTCTCCGTCTGAAGCTTTCAACGAAACTGTTGAAGAACTAACTCAGTCTCTCGGCCCTCTATTCGCAGAAAACGGTATGGACTGGATGTACGCAAACTGTTCTACAACTGCACAGCGCGGAGCTTTGGACTGGATGGGCCCTTTCCACGACGCAATCAAGCCTGTTGTAGAAAAACTTTACCATTCGGTAAAAACTGGTAACGAAGCTCAGATTTCTATCGACTCAAACTCAAAGCCAGATTACCGCGTAAATCTTGAAAAAGAGCTGGCTGCACTCCGCGAAAGCGAAATGTGGCAGGCTGGAGCTGTTGTTCGTAAATTACGTCCAGAAAACAATTAATAAGCTCTATGTTACTTTATGCAAGCCGTCTGTTTTGACGGCTTGTTTTTTTTTATCTCCTCGCTCTATTTTTTTACTGTGCAACGAAAGTTTTTAGCCTCTATGATTTCATAAAATCAATCTTTTTATTACTTTTGCGAAAGAGGCTCTAAATATGCTTTGGGATATAACTACATTCATAGCCGTTGCCGTGTATGTGTACACGATTCTGACAACTATTAGCATGCTGTTGATGGAAAACCGCAATCCGGTCAAATCTATAGCATGGATTGTCGTGCTTATCCTTGTGCCTATTGTCGGGTTCGTATTCTATATGTTCCTTGGTCGCAACTACCGAAAAAGGATTATCATTTCCAGACGAAGTATTGAGAAGTCAAAGATTGATAAAACCTCGCCAGTAGCCAATATGGAATATGCCTCTACTGATCATTTCCCGGAAAAATTCAAAACTATAGCCACCTTGGCATACAACAGCAGCGATGCAAATCTCTACAAGAACAATTCCATCAAGATTTACACGAACGGAGAACATCTTTTCGACGATATTTTCAAGGACATAAGGAACGCAAAGAAACACATCCATCTTGATTATTACATTTTTAACTCTGACGAAATCGGCAACAAGCTGATCGACTTGCTCATCTCTAAAGCCAAAGAGAACGTCGAGATTCGTGTTATAATCGATGATGTGGGCAGTTGGCACATGAAAAAATCCGCCATCAAAAAAATGGAGAACGCCGGAATTGAGATTAAGGAGTTCCTTCGTGTTGGCTTGCCGTTCCTTAGCAGCAAAGTCAATTACAGAAATCATAGAAAAATTTTGGTGATTGACGGAATTATAGGATACACAGGCGGAATGAATATAGCCGACAGATACGTGCATGGTTTAGAATGGGGAAAATGGAGAG
>CALGHE010000047.1 GCA_937915765.1 uncultured Bacteroidales bacterium
GGCGAATGTTATTGTGGCGAATGCGATAGGGGCGAATGCGATTCGCCCCTACGGGAACATAATTCATTGGATTGTCATTGGGTTGGATTGTTTTAATTAATATTGCCTTCGTTAATTATTTGGGTTGAATTTGATTGCGATTAATGCGATTGTGGCGAATGTTATTGTGGCGAATGCGATAGGGGCGAATGCGATTCGCCCCTACGGGGAATATAATTTATCGGATTGCCATTTGGTTGGATTGTTTTCTATATAATTTGATATATGTCTGTATGATTCGTCTGTTCGTATTATATGTTCATAATAATTGCGTTGCCAAACGGTATATCCCAATTGTCGAGAAACAGCACCTTTGAAACCTCTAACAATGGCTCCAACCGTTTTGGATGGTGATTTCATCCGTTGTGGCGAATCGTTTTTATTAATATTGCCTTCGTTAATTGTTTGTTGCGAATGCGATTTTAGCGAATGTGGTTGTGATGAATGCGATTGTGATGAATGCGATTGGGGCGAATCGCATTCGCCCCCACGGATTTCTATGATTGCATGAAAATGATTGGGCATAACAATATAATTATGCAAACGCACATCATCGTGGCGGATATTGATGGTGTTCAACCATTCTTGTTCAACCAATTGTCCCATGTCATTTAATTGCATTTTGCCATCAACAACGTTGCCAAACATACATATTTTGTTAATAACGCATAGGGTTATGAAATACAAGCCCGACTGCGAATAGTCGTAACCTTTCAACCGTATGCTTCGCCTGTGATGAATATCCGGATTATATTTATATTTCTTCATTGTCTATTTGTAGATTTAATCATCGTAGGGGCGAATCGCATTCGCCCTGTTTTAATCACATCGCATTCGCCCTGTTTTAATCACAGTAGGATCGAATCGCCTTCGCCCTATTTTTTTCATTGGGAAATGGATATATATATCGCCTTCCCCTGTTTTATATCCGCCCTCCTCATTCTATATATCGGATAAGACATTGGAAATTAGGAGAATAACAAAAAAAGAGTCACTTTCGTAACTCTCTTTTCTGTGGTGCCACCAGGAATCGAACCGGGGACACAAGGATTTTCAGTCCTTTGCTCTACCAACTGAGCTATGGCACCATCTTTTCTGTTTTGCGTTGCAAAGGTAAGGCTTTTTTTTGATTGCGCAATAGATTTTGACAAAAAATAATCGGAAAACCTTTATTTTTTTGGGAGGTTGGCATAAAATATGTGTTTTCTGGTCAAAAGGTTGGAATCTGTTGTATTTGCAAGAAATTAAAGAATAAATAAAAAAGGTTGAAACATTGCGGAGAATATCTTTTTAGTACTTTTGCATTTGTTGAATTTACAAAAAAGTCAAAATGGAGATATATGAAGACAGTGTCGTAGGAAAGGTTACGCTGTCACATTCTGCAAAAGCAAAAAATATTGGGCTGAAGGTGAGACCCGACGGAGAGGTGGTGCTTGTTGTGCCGCACGGAATTTCTGTTGACCGAGCCGTTGATTTTCTAAAGTCAAAGTATGACTGGGTGCTGAGCCATACCGTAAACCGTTCAAAAATCATTTACGATGAAACCACAAACTTTGAAACTCTTACATTCAAACTTTTTGTGAGACGTGGCGATGACGAAAATTGTCGTTTCTGCTTGGAGCGCGGCGAGCTATATGTGTACTATCCGCATAGTTGCGATGTGAGGTCGGACGATGTGCAGAGTCTCATAAAGTTGGGTATTGAAAAGGCTTTGAAAAGTGAAGCCAAGCGTATTTTGCCGACAAGGCTGGAGATGCTGAGCAAGATGTTTGGGTTTAAGTACGAGAGCGTGAAGATTCAGGGCAGCCATACAAGATGGGGCAGCTGTTCAGGCAGGAAGAACATCAATTTGTCATGTTATCTGCTGATGCTGCCGATACAGCTTGTTGATTATGTGCTTCTTCATGAACTTTGCCATACGGTGGAGATGAACCATAGCGACAAATTTTGGAAGCTTATGGATAATGTTACAGACGGCAGGGCGAAGAGCCTCCGGGCTGAGCTTAAAAACTACTCTGCGACCCTATGAAATAACGAATATCCGTGTGATTTTTAGACAATTTGTGAAATATATAAAAAAACTGAGGGTAAAACTTGTTAAACAATATAATTTTTTTATATTTTTGCACGTTTTAAAAAATAAAGCAAGATAAAAATGGCTGGAACAAAAAAAATAAAAAATGCGTTGGTCTCTGTGTTTCACAAAGACAACTTGGATGAGATTATCAAAAAACTTCATTCTGAGGGAGTTAACTTCATATCTACAGGCGGAACACAGTCTTTTATAGAAGGCTTGGGCATTCCGTGTCAGGCAGTTGAGTCGCTTACAGGCTACCCTTCAATCCTTGGCGGGCGAGTAAAGACTTTGCATCCGAAGATTTTCGGAGGCATCTTGGGCCGTCGTGAATTGGAAGGCGACCGTGAGCAGATGGCGAAGTACGAAATCCCTGAGATTGACCTTGTGATTGTTGACCTTTACCCTTTTGAAGCG
Organism: uncultured Bacteroidales bacterium; assembly: GCA_937915765.1. Taxonomy (GTDB): domain Bacteria; phylum Bacteroidota; class Bacteroidia; order Bacteroidales; family Paludibacteraceae; genus RGIG9379. The sequence goes on from CALGHE010000047.1 coordinate 2,531, forward strand.
ACAGTTGCGTCTGGTGCGTCAGAACAGGATATTATAGAAAAGATTGATATAGGCGGAATCTCGCTTATCAGAGCGGCTGCCAAGAATTTCAAGGATGTTGTGATTGTGGCTTCGAAAGAGCAGTATCAGCCGTTGCTTGACCTGCTGAATGCGGACGGCGCGGAAACAACTCTCGAAAAACGCAAATGGTTTGCGGAAAAGGCGTTCGGTGTCTCTTCTCATTACGACACAGCCATCAACGCGTATTTCAAAAAGTCGTTGGGCGAATAAATCAGGATGCCTCTGAGAAAAAGTCCGGAGGCGGTTAACTAACTTCTGCGGCTTGCGCTGTTTTGGTGTCTTTGCCGCGCACTTAAATTTTAAAGTATGGGCTTATTTTCATTTACACGAGAAATAGCGATGGACTTGGGAACAGCCAACACTATCATCATTCATAATGATAAGATAGTTGTGGACGAACCGTCTGTCGTAGCTCTTGAACGCAAGACAGACAAACTGATTGCGATTGGAGAGAAAGCGCGTCAGATGCACGGGAAGACTCACGAAGACATCAGAACCGTGCGTCCGCTTCGCGATGGCGTGATTGCGGACTTTAGCGCTGCCGAAAAGATGATGAGAGGTATGATTGAAATGGCTGTCTCTAACAACAGCTGGTTCTCTTTGTTTCCTCCTGCGTTGAAGATGGTGGTTTGTATCCCTTCGGGAAGTACGGAAGTGGAAATCCGTGCGGTGCGAGACTCGGCTGAGCATGCCGGCGGCCGTGAGGTTTACATGATTTTTGAACCTATGGCTGCTGCTATCGGTATCGGGCTGGACGTGGAGTCTGCCGAAGGTAACATGATTGTTGACATCGGCGGAGGTACGACCGAGATTGCGGTTATCTCTCTCGGAGGAATTGTGTCCAACATGTCTATACGTGTGGCCGGCGACGACCTGACTGACGATGTTGTTGAGTTTATGGGACGACAGCACAATATAAAGATAGGAGAGCGAACAGCAGAGCTTATTAAGATAAACGTAGGGTCTGCGCTCACTAATCTGGACAATCCGCCTGACGATTATGTCGTGCGCGGTCCGAACCGTATGACAGCGCTCCCTATGGAGGTGCCTGTGTCTTATCAGGAGATTGCGCATTGTATGGACAAGACTATTTCGAAGATTGAGGCTGCAGTGCTTCGCGCTTTGGAACAGACTCCGCCGGAGTTGTACTCTGACATAGTGAAGAATGGCATCTATCTGGCTGGTGGTGGCGCCTTGCTTCGTGGTCTGGACAAACGTCTGACAAACAAGATTGGAATACCTTTCCTTATTGCAGATGACCCGCTGCATGCTGTTGCGCGTGGTACGGGAATTGCTTTGAAAAATACAGACCGCTTCTCTTTCTTGAGAAGGTCTTAAGGAATGTGGAACAAAAAGGGGCGCTCTTTTCTGGGCGTCTCCCTTTTTCCGGGTCTGCTTCTATAAAGTGAGCGAAGTGTTTGCCGTATCGCAAAGGAAGGCTGTGTCCGTGATTTATAGAGGTTGCCATAAGTGAAAACACGGTGTTGTCGCAGCGTGTTTTTGTTGTTCAAAAACGATTCTGAAGCTGGTTTTATTTAGCGCGCATGAAGACATTAATTAAGTTTTTTCTTACTTTTAAAACATTGCTCGTTTTCTTGTTTCTTGAGTTGGTCTCTTTTTTGTTGATTGTGAATAATAATCAGTTCCAAAAAAGCCAGTTTCTGAGTTCAAGCAACGTGATTGTGGGTTCTATATACGAGGGCGCAAGTTCTGTCTTTGGATATTTCGGGCTTAAAGAGACTAATGGTGTTCTGGCTCAGGAAAATTCAAGGCTGAAGGAGGAACTTCTGAGTTGCAAGAGCGAGTTGGAGCGTATGAGGCGGGACTCTAATTTTGCAAACAGGGCGGGTGTGGCTGAGCGGAATTGCTACTCTTTTGTGTCGGCGAAGGTGATAAACGCCTCTGTCTATAAGGAACGCAATTATATCACTCTGGACAAGGGCGCGGGTGACGGTATCCGTCAGGATATGGGCGTGATAGGCCCGAACGGCGTGGTCGGTATTGTGCGTTCCGTGTCAGACCATTTCTCTGAAGTGATTCCAGTTGTCTGCCTGTCTGACTTTAATGTCAGCGCCAGAATAAAGGGAAATAGCAACCTCGGAAGCGTGAGCTGGAGCGGAGGAGACTACCGTAAGGCCGACCTCTGGGAGATTCCGCAGTATGTGTCTTTGCAAGTGGGCGACACAGTGGAGACGAGCGGATACTCATCTATCTTTCCGGAAGGGATTGTTATTGGCACTGTCAGCGACGTGAAGAGAAAGTCGGAGGACTATTTTTACGATATAGAGATTAATCTTTCTACGGATTTCTCTAATCTCACTTATGTGGATGTTATTAACTATCAGTTTGCCGAAGAGCAAAATAATTTAGAGGAGGCGGAAAAATGACAGGTAGTGTTTTATCTTATGTGCTGAGGTTTGTGCTGTTTGTGCTTCTTCAGGTGCTTGTGCTGAACAGGGTGCTCTTCTTTGACTTTGTTAATCCGTATCTTTATGTGCTGTTTATAATAACGCTGCCTACAATGATGGACCGCATTGCGCAGATGCTCGTGGCTTTCCTGCTTGGGCTTTGCGTTGACATATTTTCCGGCACAATCGGGCTGAACGCGTTTGCGTGCGTGCTGACGGCCTACATCAAGCCGTTCCAGAACAAAGCCTTCGGTCCGCAAGAGGAGTTCGGCATTGTGCCGTCTTTCACTACTTACGGGGTAGCGCAGTTTGTGCAGTATAGTTCTGTTCTTGTGCTGATTCATCATCTGGCTTTCTTTATCGTGGAGGCCGGCTCCTTTGAGCATTTCGGAACCGTACTTCTGAAGACGATATGCAGCGCTGTTTTCACCATGTTGCTTATCATTAGTGTTGAATATTTCAAAAGCAGAAAGTAGGAGATGCTGAACGATACGTATCAAAATAGAAGAACTTTCATTGCCGGAATGATATTTCTGGTGGTGTTTATCTATGTGGCAAGGCTTTTTTCCATTCAGATTCTTGACGACACGTATCAGGATTTGGCAGACAGCAACGCTTTCTACAAAAAGATAGTGTACCCGACAAGAGGTCTTATAAAGGACCGCAACGGGAAGCTTATCGTGAGCAACAAGCCGGCTTACGATGTGATGGTGGTGCCGCGCGAACTAAAGAAACTTGACACGCTGGATTTCTGCAACACAATTGGGGTGACAGTTGACGAGTTTAAGAAAAGGATGAAGAAACTGCGCTACAAAGCAGGGTACTCTTCCTATACGCCGCAACCTTTCATGACGCAGCTCTCTGCTCAGGACTATGGCTATTTGCTTGAAAAACTTTACAAATATCAAGGTGTCTATATTCAGAAAAGAACATTGAGAGAGTATCGTTATCCTAATGCGGCTCTTGTGCTTGGCTCCATTGGCGAGGTTGACCGCTCTACTATCAAAAAGGACTCTTTTTATATTATGGGCGACTGGGCTGGCAAGAATGGTATAGAGAAGACCTATGAGTTGATGCTGAGGGGAGAAAAGGGTGAGGAGATTCTGCTTCGTGACGCGCACGGACGTATCAAAGGCAGTTATGAAGATGGAGCGCATGATGTGGCGGCTAAGGCTGGAAAGGACATTACGCTTTCGCTGGATATTGACCTGCAGGCTTATGGCGAACTGCTTATGCGGAACAAAGTGGGCAGTATTGCGGCTATTGAGCCTGAAACCGGCGAAATCTTGGCGCTTGTTTCTGCTCCGACTTATGACCCTTCTATTCTTGTGGGGCGCGAGCGAACTAAAAACTACGCTAAGCTTGTAAAGAATCCGCTCAATCCGCTGTTCGACCGCCCTATGATGGCGGAATATCCGCCTGGCTCAACGTTCAAGACGGCAAACGCTCTTGTGCTGCTGCAGGAGAAAATCATTACACCTGCAACCGCTTTTGGCTGTTCTCGAGGCTTCCATGCTGGCGGGCTGACCGTTGGCTGCCACCCGCACGCATCGCCGCTGACGCTTGTTCCGTCTATTCAGCACTCTTGCAACGCTTATTATTGTGCAGGATTCCGTTCTATGATAGATGACCGGCGAAAGTACAAAAGCACGGCGGAGGCGTTCGAGGTTTGGAAAAATCATATCGTGTCGCTCGGCTTTGGTTACGAGCTTGGGGCGGATGTGCCTAATGAGGAACGCGGATATATTCCAAACTCCAAAGTTTACGATAAGATTTATGGAGCAGGATATTGGAAAGGCCTCACAATCATATCGGTGTCGATAGGTCAGGGCGAAATTCTTGCTACGCCTCTGCAGATTGCGAACCTTGGAGCCATTATCGCGAACAGAGGCTATTACTATGTGCCGCATCTTGTTAAAAACATAGAGAATGACACTATCGGGTCTGCTTTCAAAGAGAAGAAGGTAACCTCGATAGACCGCAAATATTATGACTATGTGGTTAACGGAATGGATCTTGTGATGAAAAACGGTACAGGCTGGGGGTCGAGGATAGATAGTATAGAGGTTTGCGGAAAGACTGGCACGGCTCAGAATCCGCATGGTGAGGACCACTCGCTTTTCATGGCTTTCGCGCCTAAAGACAATCCTAAGATTGCGATATGTGTCGTTGTTGAAAATAGCGGCTTCGGCGCGACTTGGGCCGCGCCAATCGCCACGCTGATGATTGAGAAATATTTGAAGGGCAGAATTGCTCCGCGCCGTAAGTATACGGAAGATAGATTGTTGAACGCTAATTTGTTGCCAAAAATTGATACGTCGAATTAACATATTTCAAAATATAGACTGGATAACTGTTGTTATCTATCTTCTGCTGATTTTTTTCGGCTGGATTTGCATATATGGAGCTGTTTATAATTTTGAGGAGAAGGTTTTTTGGGACTTTTCTGAAAGATACGGCAAACAGCTTGTCTGGATGGGTATGGCGTGCGTTATTGCGTGCGTGTTGCTTACTTTGGACAGCCGTGTTTATAATAATCTGGCCTATCCGGTTTACGGGGTTTTCTTGCTGCTGTTGCTGCTGACGCTTGTGCTTGCTCCTAATATAAAGGGGTCGCGCTCATGGCTGGTTATCGGGCCTGTCAGTTTGCAGACTGCGGAGTTTGCGAAGACTGCCACCTGTCTGGCGTTGGCCAAGTTTATGAGCTCGTATGCCTTTCAGACGGGAGGTTTTAGAGTGAGAAATTGGCGCAACCTTGTGGCTCTGTTCCTTATGGTGGCAGTGCCGGCAGGTATTATATTGTTGCAGAACGAAACAGGCTCCGCCATTGTTTATGTCTCTCTGATGCTGGTGATGTACCGAGAAGGTATGCCGGGAGTCATTTTGTTTTTAGTGCTTTGCTGCGTTGTCTTTTTTATCGTGGCAATACGTTTTGGCGATGTGCCTATTGTCGATGCGGTGCCTGACGAGTCGTTCGGACTTTTCCTTGTGGTGATGATGACGCTTGCAGTCTCTTTGGCTTTTGTTTTTTATTATCTGAAGGATGTGCAGCTCTGCAAAAATGTGCTGCTCTGCACAGCCTCTCTGTTTGGTGTCTGTTTTGCAGTTTACAAAGTTTTTGACGTGAATGTGAGGTTCTTGTACGTGGCGTATGCGGCTCTGGCGTTAACCTTTATGTATTTTATGGCGAAACTGTTTAATGTGCGCAAATTGACTTATCTGTGGATCTCTTTATTTATGATCGGGTCTGTGGTTTATGTGAATATGGCGGACTATATGTTTGAGAAGGTTTTGCAGCCGCACCAGAGGGTGAGAATCATGGAGACGCTTGGCATGACAAACGACTTGAAGAGGTCTGGCTATAACGTGAATCAGTCCAAAATAGCTATTGGCTCAGGAGGTGTATGGGGCAAAGGCTTTCTGAACGGAACGCAGACAAAGCTTAAATATGTGCCGGAACAGGACACCGACTTTATCTTCTGCACGGTGGGCGAAGAGCACGGATTTGTTGGAGCAACTCTTGTGCTGGGGCTGTTCCTTGTGCTGCTGCTGAGGCTTATAGTGCTTGCGGAACGGCAAAGGTCATTGTTCTCCAGAATTTACGGGTACTGTGTAGTCTCCATCCTGTTCTTTCATCTCGCCATAAACATAGGAATGGTTATTGGGCTGACTCCGGTTATCGGCATTCCGCTGCCGTTCTTCAGTTATGGGGGCTCTTCTCTGTGGGGCTTCACAATTCTGCTTTTTATCTTTATCCGTTTGGATGCCAGCAGGATGGAGTATATGCCGAATTGATTTTTCCCGAATGTTGTATTAACAGGATAAAATGTGATGAAACAGGTGACTGCTACATTGGCGTGTTTGATGTTTTTCTTATCAGCCATCTCAAAAGAAATCTTTTCTATTGAGGATTTAAGATCAGAGGCATTGACGTCAGTGAACTTAGAAACCGCAGAAAAGTTGTCTTACGAGACAATAGAATCCAATTATATTCAAACTCGTAATACCATAAGACGGTATGATGGGTGCTGGAACAAATATTACAGATTGGGCATTTGCAAATACAAAGAAAATTATTTCGAGATACTTCTATGTACCAACGGATATACAACTTTCACATATTTGGTTGCAAAAAGGGACAATGAGTTTCCAAAAATGCTTTTAATAGATATGCGCACTGGAGTCCAGGAGAAAGTGTCGTTTGAAATTGGTGAAGGATTGATACATCTGTCCTATACTGAACATTGTGCGGAATTTCCCGAAACAATTTCAGAAACATACCGTCTGGATAGTGAATTTTCTGCAGTGAAAACTCAAGACAAGCCTCCGTTTGAAGAAATTAATATCATCTCAGAGTGATAGGCAATATGATTTATACAATCTTAACGGTAAATTTATAGAACTCACCTTAAATAGACTCTGTAGGAGAAAGAGCCGTGGATAAGAGGAAAATTTCTTTCAAAAAAATCTTGCGCACTTCAGGAAATTTTACGAATATTGCACGTCGGTAGTATTTAATCAGTTTCTGTAAATGACGTTTTGTAATTTCCAAGTGTGAAATTTCAGATTAGATTAATTTATAAAAATTGCTTAAAGACTGAAAGAACTTGAAATGATAATTCTCGTCTCAGGTTTGTTCGATTTTAGTTTATTGTTCTGCCAACGTATTGAAGCATGAAAATTTTCATATTAGGGACAGCGTATCCGTATAGAGGTGGTTTGGCCGCCTTTAACGAAAGGTTAGCTCGTCAATTTCAAAAGGAGGGGCACGAGGTCTTTTTAGAGACATTTACGTTGCAATACCCCAATTTTTTATTTCCGGGGAAGACGCAGTTTTCTGAAAGTCCAGCTCCGTCAGATTTGCAGATTTCAAGGTCTGTTAATTCTGTTAATCCTTTTAATTGGATTTCGGTAGGGAAAAAAATCAGAGATCTGAAACCAGATATTTTAGTTTTAGGTTTTTGGATTCCGTTTATGGCTCCATGTATGGGCACAATTGCTCGAATTGTCCGAAAAAACGGACATACCAAAGTGTCTGCAGTGCTGCATAATGTAGTTCCTCATGAACCGCGAATTGGAGACAAGTCTTTGGTTTCTTATTTCATAAAATCAGTTGATGGCTGTGTTGTTATGTCAAAATCTGTCGAGGACGATGTTTTGCAATTTGAAAAGAAAAAGGCTGTTGGCGTTTGTCCGCATCCTCTTTATGACCATTTCGGGACATTAATGCCGCGCGAGACAGCCTTGGAGTCGCTCTCTTTAGACTGTTCGTATCGCTATTTGCTGTTTTTTGGACTTATCAGAGATTACAAAGGGCTTGACCTTTTATTGGAAGCTTTTGCTGACAAAAGGATTGACAAAAGCAAGTTTCGTTTGTTAATCGCCGGAGAATACTACGGAGATGGAGAAAAATATGAAAACATGGCTAAAGAGTTAGGAGTATATGATAACATTATATGGCATACTCGCTATATTGCAGATAAAGACGTGAGCCTCTATTTTTCTGCAGCGGATCTAATTGTGCAGCCTTATAAGACAGCAACACAGAGTGGAGTGACGCAAATTGCCTATCACTTTGAGAAGCCTATGCTGGTGACTAATGTGGGGGGACTGTCTGAGATTGTTCCAAACGGAAAGGTTGGCTATGTGTCAGAGGCAGACCCGAAATCAATTGCTGATTCATTGTCTGATTTCTGTGAAAAATTGCCAGATTTTTCGCAAGGGTTGTTGGAGGAGAAAAGGAAATACGCTTGGGATAAGATGACACAAGAGGTCATTTCCGTTGTTGTGTAGAGAATATCTTGATACAGTATAGTTTCGGAAATTTACAAAAAAAAGAAACCCGCAGGAAAGACACGCGGGTTTCTTTTTTTATATATGAAGGACCTGTTAGTCTCTGTCTCCTAAAATTCTTAAAAGGTAGAGGAACAGATTTATGAAATCCAAGTACAAAGACAACGCTCCGTGAATTGCGTAGGTTGAAGCGGTCTCGTTATTGCCTTCCAACGAAACGGCGTAGGCAAGCTGTTTAAGCTTGTTTGTGTCGTATATTACAAGGCCAGAGAACACAAGCACGCCTGCGTAGTTGAGAATCCACTGCAAAGTCGAACTGCTGAAGAATATGTTTACGATAGTAGCGATTATAAGTCCTATCAGCGCAAAGAACAGAATGTTGCCGAGCGAAGAGAGGTCTTTTTTTGTCACGTAACCGTAAATGCTCAGTGCAGTGAACGTGCCCGCTGTTATCAGGAACGTTGAAACGATGGAGCTTGTTGAGTAAACGATGAATATGGTCGCTAACGTCAGCCCGTTTACTAAAGAGAACAGCACGAACATGAGAGATGCGACTCCGGCAGACATCTTGCTGATTCTTGAACTTAAGATAAAGACGAGAGCAAACTCTGCTATTATCAACCCCCAGAACACAAGGCTGTTGCCGAAAATTAAGTTTAAAGCGTACTCTGACCTTGCAACAGCATGAGCGGCAAGAGCAGTGATGATTAATGCAAAGGACATCCATCCATACACCTTAGTCATGAATTTAGCAGCAACAGATTTTAGAGCCTCAACTTGGCTTAGCTCCTGATAATTTAGATTTTCTAAAGAATTTGTATCCATAATGAAATAGTTTATTAGTTTTTGCAAATTTATGTATTCTGATTTGAAAAAGCAAGAAGGAAAAGCTATACAGAATAAAAAAACGCCTAAAAAACAAAGAAAGGCTTCATATAGAAAGCCTTCCTGTAC
>CALGHE010000048.1 GCA_937915765.1 uncultured Bacteroidales bacterium
GGTGCTGCTAAATTCTGATGTGGAGGTCACGGAAAACTGGCTCATGCCTATGGTGGAGTTCCTCGACGCTAACCGGGACGTGGCGGCTTGCCAGCCTAAAATACGCTCGTTCGCCTCGCCTGAGTTCTTCGAGCATGCGGGCGCGTGCGGCGGGTTCATAGACCGCTTCGGATACCCCTTCTGCAGAGGCCGAATTTTTGATTCGGTGGAGAAGGATGAGGGGCAGTATGATAGTGTGACTGACCTGTTTTGGGCCACGGGCGCGGCGCTTTGCATCAGAAAAGAGGTGTTCGACGGGGCGGGCGGACTTGATGCTGGCTTCTTTGCGCACATGGAGGAGATTGACCTTTGCTGGAGGCTTAGGGCAAGGGGGTTCCGTATCGTGTGTGTGCCGCAGTGCGTTGTCTTTCATGTGGGGGGCGGCACGCTTAATGTGCAGAACCCGCGGAAAACGTTCCTGAATTTTAGAAATAATCTTCTTATGATTTATAAAAATGAGCCGGAGGAGTCGCTGAACATGGTGATGACGGCTCGCTTCTTCATGGACTATCTGGCGGCTGCGGTATTCTTGCTGAAGGGCGAGACTGATAATTTCAAGGCTGTCTTGGCGGCTCGGAAGGAGTTTGGTAAGTTGAAAGGTGCGTATGAGGAGAAAAGAAAGGAGAATCTTCGGAATGCGGTTGGCGGGCGTGTTTGCGAAATTTACAGACGCAGCATCGTGCTGGATTTTAACGTCGGCGGAAAGGACAGGTTCTCTATGTTGAATTTTGACTGATTCTTTTATTTTGTGCAGATTGGGTAAAATATTGTTTTTCCTGCTTTTGCAGATGCTGGTGGTGACCGCTTCTGCTCAGTGCGTTGAGGCTAACCGGGCCATAAGGGTCGGTGAGTCTCTCAAATATAGCGCCTATTATAATTGGGGCTTCATCTGGGTGAAGGGCGGCGTGGCGCTTTTCGAGGTGGCGGCGGAGGGCGCTAATTATAAGTTCACGGTCTCTGCTAACAGCCTGAAGGAGTGGCGCTGGGTCTATGACCTTGACACTAAGCACACGGCTCTTATGGACTCCGTCTCGCTGAAGCCGGTGGCTTACTATTCTGAAACGACGGAGGACGGAAATCTGCTTAAGGAGGAAATTGTGTATGACGGAAATTCATACTCTAAACGTGCTTGGCGCAACGGAACGGCTCTGAACGACACGGTCGTCTCTTTCCCTGATTGCTCGTGGGACATCATCAACGCGGTTTACACGGCGCGGAACATGGACGTGAGCAGTTTGTCTAAGGATGAGACGGTGGGGTTTGACGTAATCTATAATGATGCGGTCCACAGGCTGCAGGGCAGGGTGCTCGGTCGCGAGGTGATCAAGGCGAAGAGCGGAAAGAAATATGATTGCTTCAAGTGTTCTACGACAGTGGGCGAGGGAACTATCTTTGCAAGCGGTGAGCCGGTGTTTGTGTGGATAACGGCAGACAGCCGACAGATTCCGGTGCTCGTGGAGTCCAAAATAAGGGTCGGAAGCATAAAGGTGTATCTTGACGAGTAGGCTTGTGCCGAATGTTTTGAGCCGTTTTTTGTGTTTTCTTAAAAAAATATTACCTTTGAGTTCATGAAACGTTTAGTGCTTTACATATTGGTGCTGATGGCGGGCTTTCCTCTGTTTGGGCAGGAGACGACGGTTCCGTCGGATGCCGAGGCTCGGCTCGCTGTGCTTTTCGACTCGCTGAAGAATTGCCAGGCTGACAGCCTTAAGCATGACATCAGCAGACGTATAGAGCGGACGCTGAAGACGGAACTCGAAAATCCGGCATCTTTTTATAAGTCGTTCGCCTCGCTGCCTTTTTTAGGTAAGGTGACCTCTTCTGATAACAAGGTGCGCGTTTATACTTGGAACTACCCGCTGAGCGACAAAACTTACGGATACGGGGGCTTTGTGCAGCGCTTGCCTAAGAGAAAGGGAAAAAAGGCGGATGTGGTCCAGCTGAAGGTTAAGTCCAAGGCTTTTGTTCCGGCTAACTCTAAACGTGTGAATGTGAACGACTGGTATGGCGCGCTTTATTATAAGGTGATTCCGGTGAAGCGCAGGCGTGACGTTTATTATGTCCTGCTTGGCTGGGGCGGCAACAATGTGGCGTCAAGCTTCAAGGTGATTGACGTGCTGACTTTCAACGGCAAATCGGCGTACTTGGGGAAACTTGTGCTGAAGACTAAACGTAAGACTTTGCAGCGTTTCGTGCTTGAGCATAGCGCCGAGGCGAAGGTGGCTCTATCTTACGAAAAGGAGATGAACAGGGTCGTCTTTGACCATCTTGTGCCAACGGAGCCGGTCTTTACGGGTGTGTACTCGCACTATGGACCGGACTTCACCTACGACGCTTTTGAACTGGACGGTAACGTTTGGGTCTTTGTGGAAAATATTGATGTTAAGAATAAAGAGTAAAATGAAAAATTATATCATGATGATGGCTATTACTGGGCTTTGTTCGTGCGGCGGACAGTTTGCGGCTGACTCTGAGGGTTTGGAGGCGGCCGGCGGAAATTTTCAATATACGGTGGATAAGTTTTATGACCTTGAGGTGCTCAGGTACAGAGTCGAAGGTTTTGAAAGCTTGAGCCTCGAACAGAAAAAGCTTATTTATTATCTCTCCGAGGCGGCTCTCGAAGGCAGGGACATTCTTTATGACCAGAACTGCAAGTATAACCTTGCGGTGAGAAGAACGCTGGAGGCAATTTATATTAACGCGAACGATAAGGAGACGGACGAGTTCAAAGCGCTGGAGGCTTATCTTAAGCGCGTGTGGTTCTCTAACGGTATTCATCATCATTATGCGACGGATAAATTCCTGCCGGACTTCTCCGTGGATTATCTGAAACGTTGCGTCAATGAGCTTGATGATGATAAATTGCCGCTCGAGGCGTTCGGCGGAAGCAAGACGGGGCTGCTCGACGTGATCGTGCCGGTGATGTTTGATGCTGATTTGTTGAAAAAACGTGTCAATCAGGCGGATGGCGACGATTTGACTGCCTCTTCTGCCAATAACTATTATGAGGGCGTCTCCCAGGCTGAGGTAGAGGCTTTTTATGATGCGATGAGGGACTCCGCAGACCTTACGCCGGTCTCTTACGGACTGAACAGCAAACTGGTCAAGGGTGAGGATGGTGCTCTGAAGGAAATTGTGTGGAAAAAGGACGGTATGTATTCTGGCGCTATAGAGAGGATTCTATTCTGGCTGGAAAAGGCAGAAGGTGTGGCCGAAAATCCTCAGCAGAAAAAAGTAATCGCCTCGCTTATAGAATATTACAAGTCAGGCGACCTTAAGCAGTTTGACGATTACAGCATTTTGTGGGTTAAAGACTCGGTCTCGCGTGTCGATTTTGTCAACGGGTTTATCGAAACTTATGGTGACCCGCTCGGACTGAAGGCGAGCTGGGAGTCTATCGTTAATTTTAAAAATCTGGAAGCTACAAAAAGGACTGAGACCATAAGCGAGAACGCTCAGTGGTTCGAAGACAACTCGCCTGTTGACGCTCGTTTTAAAAAGCCGGTCGTCAAAGGGGTTTCTGCTAAAGTGATCACGGCGGCTATGCTGGGCGGCGACTGTTTCCCGCCTACGCCTATCGGCATCAATCTGCCTAACGCCAACTGGATAAGGCAGCAGCATGGCTCCAAGTCTGTCACTATCGAGAACATCACGGACGCGTATGACAAGGCTGCCAAAGGCAACGGCTTCAAGGAAGAGTTCGTGTGGAGCGACGCTGAACGTGAACTGATGGAGACTTACGGTTTTGTGACCGGAAATATCCATACGGACCTGCACGAGTGCCTCGGGCATGGCTCCGGACAGCTGCTGCCGGGCGTGAGCCAAGATGCGCTGAAGGCCTACGGCGCAACGATAGAGGAGGCGAGGGCTGACCTTTTCGGACTTTATTATGCGGCTGATAAAAAACTGGTGGAACTTGGTCTGCTGCCTAACAGCGAGGCGTATAAGGCTGAATATTACAGCTTTATGATGAACGGACTGATGACGCAGCTTGTGAGAATCGAATTGGGTAATAACGTGGAGGAGGCTCACATGAGAAACAGGCAGCTTATAGCTAAATGGGCCTATGAAAAGGGTAAGGCGGATAATGTCGTGGAACTTGCGGAACGTGAAGGCAAGCATTTCGTGAAAATTAACGATTACGATAAGCTGAGAGCTCTTTTCGGCTCTTTGTTGGCTGAAATTCAAAGAATAAAGTCTGAAGGAGATTTTGATGCGGCTAAAAATATTGTGGAAAAGTATGGTGTTAAGGTCGATTTGGAGCTGCACAAAGAGGTAAAGGCTCGTTATGAAAAACTGAATCTGGCGCCTTATAAGGGATTTGTTAATCCGGCGTACAAGACGGTTACTGACGGTGACGGCAATATCGTGAATGTAATTGTGACTTACGACGAAAGTTTTACTGAACAGATGCTCCGATATTCAAAAGATTATAGTAATTTGCCGACGATGAATTGAAAAATAGATTTTTTTCTAAAAAAAAGTGATTTAAAGTTGAGCAATTATAAAAAAATGGCTACATTTGCCCAAAAGAAAAAAATAGTAATAACTAATAATATTCGAAAAGCATGGAAGTAAAGAAAACGCCAAGAGCTGACTTGGAGAACAAAAAGTCAATTTTTTGTCTTCTCGGGTTGGTGGTTGCGCTCGGATTCTTGTACATTGTCTTTGAATGGACGGAAGCTGGAGTCAAAGCGTACGAGGTGACGCAGTCAACAGAAGACGCAGCGGAAGAGGAAGAAATTATGAATACATTTCAAGATAACACACCTCCGCCACCACCGCCACCACAGGAAGCTCCGCCTCCACCGCCAGCCCCAACACCAACCGAAAACTTCGAGGAGGTTGATAATGATAAAAAAGTTGATGATATAGGTCCAATGGGTGACGATGCTAAGACTGATATACAGAATCTTGCAGACAAGGTGGTAGAGGATGATATCGAAGACCCTCAGATTTATGTGCGTGTGGAAAAGAAAGCTGCTTTCCCTGGTGGGCAGGCTGAGTTGAATAAGTATCTGAGCAAGGCGATTAACTATCCGGAAGAGGCTTCTGATAATGGTATTTCGGGTCGTGTGATTGTAAGCTTTGTGGTTAATACAAACGGTTCTATTGTTGATGTTGAGGTGTTGCGTGGTGTGCACCCAGCGCTTGACAAAGAGGCTATGAGGGTTGTGAAGGCTATGCCTGCTTGGACTCCGGCTTCGAACCAAGGCAAAAAGGTTCGTTCTAAGTTTACTTTGCCTATCAACTTCAAACTCGCGACAAGATAATTTGATTGCATATTTCAAGGAGTGGCTTTTGCCGCTCCTTTTTTTTGTCTGTGCGGATTTGTTGAGTGTGACATTTTGGCAGTTTGGCGCATTTGGCAAGGTTTTTGTTTTATCTTAAGTGTTGACGGCTCTTTGTTGCTGCGTGTAAATTAGGCAGGGTGATTTACGGTGGGTGGTGAAACGTGATATTTGCCGAATGTGTTCTTGCCGGCGATGCGAGACGTTTGAATTTGATTGTTTAATTAAAATAATATTGATATGCCGAGTTTTATTGTTTTATTTTTAGGGATATCTCTTGTGAGTTATTTGGTTCAGCTGAATCTGAAGAAAAAATTTGAAAAGTACTCGCAAGTGCCGGTTGCCCTTTCTGGGAAAGAGGTTGCCGAAAAAATGCTGCGTGATAATGGCATCTTTGATGTCAGGGTGGTCTCTACGAGCGGGTACCTTACCGACCATTATCATCCGGTGGAAAAGACTGTCAATCTGAGCGAGGATGTTTATAACGGAAGGAGTGTGGCGGCCGCGGCTGTGGCTGCTCATGAGTGCGGACATGCGGTTCAGCATGCTACGGCGTACTCTTTCTTGCAAATGCGCTCTGCGCTTGTGCCTGTCGTCAGCTTCGCTTCTAATTATGTCAGCTGGGTCTTGATGGCTGGCGTGTTGCTTATCGGTGTGTTTCCGCATCTCCTGCTAATCGGCATCTTGCTGTTTGCCGTGACAACGCTTTTCAGCCTCGTGACTCTCCCTGTGGAGGTGGATGCGAGCATGCGTGCGGTGGCTTGGCTGGAGCGTGCCGGTATCACTTATGGCGAGACGCATTCGCAGGCTAAGTCGGCTTTGCGCTCTGCCGCTTACACTTACGTGTCAAGCGCTTTGACTTCTCTCGCCACTTTGTTTTACTATATAAGCATATTTAGCGGGCGCAGCGACGACTAAAGGCGTAAACTTTTGCTTTTGAAAGTTTTTATCGCTAAATTTGTGCCGATATGTGTTTTGCATTTGAAATTTTAATGTTTTATGGGTTTATTAGATAAGTTGCAGAAAAAGCAAGCGGATAGAGAAGAGGAAGTGCGTAACAGGGAAGAGGAGTATATCTCTTTGGTGAGGGTTTACATTCAGGCTGTTATGGCTTCGCATTTGGGTATCAATAATATCAATATGATTCCGGAGTTGGCGATGTTTAAGCGCAAACTGAAGGTGCAGACTCTTAACGGACGTCTTGGCGAAGGCGAGCGCGTGGCTGCTAAAAAAATGATCAAGCAGGTGTATAAGATGGACGACGACTTTTTTACGGAGCTGGACAAGTCTATACGCAGAATGTGCAAGAAGCAGCAGGATATTCAGTCTTATTTTGTTTCGTTCCAGGGTATGCTTAACGACTTGCTGATGGTGCTTAGCAGCGAACTTCAGTGGAAACTTCGTTTGCCTAAGATTTTTAACAAGATGCTTAAAGGCTCTATTCAGACTGCAATAGCTGATGTCTTTAGCAAGACCAACTGGAGCGGCGCCGATTTGTTCCGCGCTTCGCAGAATGTGCGCAAGTATAACGAGAAGTTTAAGTTTTCTCAGAAGTGGGTCTATGATTTTGTTTATCCTGTGCTTATGATAGCCAAAGGATCCAAGTTTTAATTGATTTTAGGATATGGGTTGCAAACTGCAGTTTCTTAATTACGGTTTGTAATTGCCGCAAAAAAGCCGAGGTTTCAGAACTTCGGCCTTTTTTTTGTATAAGTTAATGAAATTGAAGCGGAGACGTGTGAAACATGTCTCCGCCCAACAACCAAATTAAGTCTAAAAGACTAAGATATGAAAAGATTATGAATGTGTCTTATTTCTTTCCAGATGCTTCAGCAAGTTCAGGGTCTATCAGAATTCGGCCGCAGTACTCGCACACGATAATCTTCTTGCGAAGACGCACGTCAACCTGTCTTTGAGGCGGAATCTTGTTGAAGCAGCCACCGCAAGCGTCTCTCTGAACGTAAACAACAGAAAGCCCGTTGCGCGCATTCTGGCGGATTCTCTTGAACGCGCTTAGCAGACGCGGCTCGATAACCTCTTCCAAAGCCTTGGCCTTGTCACGAAGAGCCTCCTCTTCCTGCTTTGTCTCAGCGATAATCTGATCCAACTCAGTCTTCTTGTGGTCCAAGTCCATCTTGCGGTCTTCTATGCGTTGTCTGGTGACGTTCAGTTCATCTTCCTTTTCTCTTTGTTTAGCAGAGAACTCTCTGATCTTCTTTTCGCAGAGCTCGATTTCCAAACCTTGATATTCGATTTCTTTAGTAAGAGATTCGTATTCACGGTTGTTCTTCACATTGTCCTGGTCTGCTGTGTATTTTTCTATCAGCCCTTTGGCAGTCTCGATGTCAAGTCTCTTGTTTGAGATTGCTGTCGCAGCCTCGTTGATTTCAGCCTCAAGGTTTTCTGCACGTGTAGAAAGCCCTGCGATTTCGTCTTCAAGGTCCTGAACTTCCAATGGCAATTCGCCGCGGAGAGTTTTAATTTTGTCTATTTCAGACACTACCAACTGCAGGTCGTAGAGAGCTTTGAGCTTCTCTTCTACCGTAAAATCTTTTGTATCTTTAATTTCTGACATACTTTATAAGTATTTTATCGGATTTGTTTTATATTCTGTCAAATGAATTGCAAAGTTAGCAGAATTTTTTGAAATTAACTCAAAAAAAGACTCTTTTATGAACTGTTCTGTCTCAAAATGTCCTGCATCTGCAATTATTATGCGTTTTTCGGCATCAAAAAACTGATGATATTTGAAATCTGCGCTGATGAATATGTCCGCTCGCTCTTTTATCGCGTTTGGTAAAAATTCGGCTCCGGAGCCTCCGCAAAGCGCCACGCGGCTTATTGTCGGCGTTGTCAGTTCCGTGTGCCTTATGACGGAGCCTAACGTCTCCTTCAGCTTTGCCAGAAATGCTTCTGACTTTACTGGTTCCGGAAGGTCTCCCACAACTCCAAGTCCGCTTGCGCAAAATAGGTTGTCCAGCTCTATTATGTCAAAAGCAGGCTCTTCGTATGGATGTGACTTCAGCAGCGCCGAAATCACTCCGGACTTCAGTTCCGGCTTCAGAATCATCTCTATCCTGTTTTCTCTCTCTTCGTGTATTTCGCCTTTGTTGCCGACGAACGGGCTGCAGCCTTCGTTAGCTCTGAACGTGCCTGCGCCTTCGTGCCTGAAGCTGCAGCGGTCGTATTTTCCGCAAGTGCCGGCTCCGGCGGTGTGCAATGCGTCTAACACCTTTTCTGTGTGGGCGGCCGGAACGAACGTGACTAATTTAAGCAGGTTTTCGTATTCCGGAGCAAGAACCTTGCAGTTTGCAAGCCCCAGCTTTTCGGCAAGTTTGAAGCTTACGCCACCAAGTATCTTGTCAGCGTTGGTGTGGCAGGCATATATGCAAATATCTTTTTTGATGGCTTTTATCGCGCATCTTTGCACGTAATCTCCTCCTGTGAGTTTTTTTAATCCTCTGAAGATGAGGGGATGATGCGCCAATATGAAGTTGCAGCCTTTTTGGGCGGCCTCTTCCACGACCTCTTCCGTGACGTCTATAGTGATAAGCACTCCGCTGACCTCTTGCGACGCGTCGCCAATCTGAAGCCCGCAGTTGTCATAGCTCTCCTGATAGCGCAGGGGAGCGTATTTTTCGATAATGTTACAAAGTTCGCTTGCTTTCATAAATTCTTCAGACTTGAATTGTTTTAGGCAACTTATATAAGGTAATTTCTATAAATTACGTTCTTGTTTTTTTTGCCATAATTTTTTTGTTTCTGATTCCGCTTGACTTGCTCACATTCATTAAGTCACAATGTCAGTACGCTCCTTTCGCTTCGCGTTTCTTTTTTGCCAAGACAAAGCCGAAACAAGTATAGACCTGTTCATTGGCTTGTCGAAAAGTTTCGCAAATGCGAGCAGCCTAAGCAAAATGTCCTTCAAAATCATCACGGTCCGATTTGCGGTAACCGTCTTCGCAAAGTTATTGAAAATATTGAGATTGCGTGTGTTTTTGACGTCCGATTTTTAAATGTTTTTGCAATAAAATAAAAGCGGAGCCTTTCGTGACTCCGCTTTGTTGTTATTTGTGCAGAACTGTTATTCTTCAAGAAATTCTGGTGTCGTTTTTACTTGAGCATCTTCCGAAACTTTAGAATCCGGACAACTGTATTCCAGACAGCCCTTTTTCAAATATACTTTACCGTCAGCCTTGATGGCGTAAGTTTTGCCTGTCGCATCATCAAGAGTGATTTTCGTATAGCCTCCGCTTATTGTTACGTCATTGTTAGCGCTGATTCCTCTTAAGGCTTCGAATGTCTTAGATTCCGCTTCGTTGGCTGCATCGATTGTTACCTTTCCGTTCTTAATCTCCACATTGCCGTCAGATTTGATGCCGGCTGCCTTAGAGTCGTCACCTTCGTATTCGTAAAGACCACCGCCGAAGATATTTACTTTGACGATAGTGTTTGCTCCGTCGATTACAATCTCTCCGCCCAATTCGTATCCGCAGCTCAAGCCTTTGGCTCCAGTTCCGAAAATAGTGCAGTCAATTTTTCCGCCGTTTATCGCAATGGTAGAGTCAGCATTCATACCTTTCCCTTTAACAGATTCTGAGTAGAGGATGATTTCAGGAGTTCCGCTCACAAAGATGCCGTTGTCCGCCTTGATGCAAGAAGCCGAAGATTCGTTAAGCACATCGCCTTCGTTTACCAGTCCTCCGGTTGTGTAAAGGTCTAATTTGCCACCCTCGATATATATGTTATTTTCGCTGGCGATGTTTCGGCAAGCGTCACCTTTCTGTT
Organism: uncultured Bacteroidales bacterium; assembly: GCA_937915765.1. Lineage (GTDB taxonomy): Bacteria > Bacteroidota > Bacteroidia > Bacteroidales > Paludibacteraceae > RGIG9379. Next base: position 10,119 of record CALGHE010000048.1, read on the forward strand.
CTATATTTATAATTGCGTCATAAATTTTCACGTCGCCGTCGGCGTTCAGACCTTTAGCTCTGTGATTCTTTTCTCCAGATTCGATGTTGAGCTCGCCACCGTAGATTAGTATGTCACCGTCAGCCTTAAACGCTGAGCAAGATGAAGTGTCGCCGTCTTCCATTATTCCGTTCATAAAAACTTCGATAAAACCGTTGTTCACAATCACATTTCCGAAAGCGGAATCAGCAGTCGCCTCGTTCACTTCGTATTTTCCGGTAGAGAAACCTTTGTTGTCTGTTCCGTTCAAAGTCAGGGAGATGTTGCCGCCGTTCACGGTCAGGTCACTGTCGCACTTCAGAGCCTTCACGTCAACAGAAGTAGAACTGTTTTTATAGCTCAGGTTGCCGCCGTTTATAGTTATGTAACTTTTATTAGCGTCAATACCGTCGCCCAAAGCCTCGATTTCCAGCGAGCCGGAGTTTAAAATAAAGTAGTCGTTAGCTCTCACACCGTCCTTGTCTGCGCTGATAGCGATCTGCACGTTGTCCAGAGAGATTCCCTCTTTGCTTCTGATGCCGTGCGTGTTGCTCTTTACACTGAGGTTGCCATCAGATTCTGAGTTGAAAATGAGCGAAGCCTCGCTGTAGATAGCCGCATTAAATTCAGAGTTATTTTCAGAACAGCCGATTTTGTTTTCGCCGATAAGCTCGACATTGATATTTTTTGAGTTCACGATATTTATAGCCGGCTTTCCTTTTGCAGACAGCGACAAGTTGTCCAGCGTAAGCGTCAGTTTGCTGCTTTGTTTGATAGTTAGGGAGCCGTTGTCAGACTTTCCGGACACGATAACGTCATAATGATTCACGCCAAAGTCTTCAGCGAAAGTCACGGTCACGTCGCTGTTTACCACGTCAACCGTCACGCCGTCGGGACTGTTTTTTGAGGCTGCAAGGTCTGAAAAGTCTATTACGAGCGGTTTCAGGAACTTTACGCCGTCAACAGCGGCCTTAGTAAACGACGCCTCTTCGCCGTTGCCGGAGATTTTTATGTTGTCACCGCCTATATTAATCGAAAAACCGTCGGCAGGGCGGCAGAATGAAGTGTCGCCCATCAAATACATTTTATATTCTGCGAAAGCTGAAGCCGAGCAAACGGCTGCAATCAGAGTTGTAAAAAAGAGCTTTCTCATTTCTTAATCAATTTAAAAGATTTGTCACCAATTTTCAGTATGTACTCTCCAGAGGCCAAGTCGCTGATGTTGATGCGTTTGCCTTTAATCTCTTTAGCGCAGATGAATTTGCCGTCGATAGAGTAAAGTTCGCAAGCCTCATTTCCGTTGTAATTGGCTATGTTCACAAACTCAGAAGCCGGATTAGGGAAAACAGAGATGTTTTCTCCGGAAATGACTTTCATTGTGTTGGAAGTGCCTTGGTTAAACAACACCTTGTTTATATTGGCGTACTCAAAAACTCTTGCCTCGTCGCTAACTTGTAAGTTTTCGTAAATTTCCAAAGCAGTTGCCGTTGTTTTCAGATAACCGTTTTCGGTGTCAACAAGGAAAGTGTGTTTGGCATTCTCTTTGTCTAAAACGACAACAGACTGGGTGTCAGCGTAAGCGTTGAAAACGCACGCAGCGGAGACACATAAGGCAAAATTTTTAATTGTGTATATTTTCATTGTAAACAAATTTGATTACTACTTAATTCCTATAAAATCATAAAACCTCCGAAAAATAATAAAAATTTTAGTGTCAAAACAAAAAAATTAAGTGAAAAAAGCCAAATTTAACATTTTTTTGTGTTTTTCTTCAGGAAAAGGCGCAGGTCGTCTATCGAAATACCAACTTTTTCGAACTCTTCTATCAGTTTTATAGACTCTCTCTGCTTTTCTGTAAGTTTGTTGAGTATCGGGTCGTGTTTTATTCCGAGATATAAAAATATTTCAGAAGAAGAGAGGTCGTAGCAATCCCAAAGTTCTTCTGAATCTGCGATTTCCGAAGGTTTGCAAAACTCTCCGTCTTTTCGCGCAAGCCATTTTGTTCCGAACAGAGACTGCTTTGCGGTTGTGTTTATTATGTTTTCTTCGGTGAATGTCTGTTTGGACTTCTCCACATATCTGAACGTGCCCTCGATGGAGCGGTCGAAGATGTAAGAGCCGTGTTCTCTTATGTTTTGTTTTAGCATAGAGAAAAATGCGGCCGAACTCTCTTTTGAAATGTTGCTTAAAAAATGGTCAAAGCCATGAATTTCAACATCTGCTATTGTCTGGTTGCCATTGTCGTATTGACGGAGGCTTTTAGGTTTCAGTCTGAGTTTCTGATGAAATTCGGGCGACGGCACTCTTTCAGTCTTTTTGATTTTTGGGTAAAACGAGACCCCTAAGTAAAGGAAGAAGCGGTATGCGTCGTCTCGTTTTGCAGGTTCAAAACCGTCAGCGAGAAGAGCGTGTTCCAAGAAGCGAGCCTCTTTGTTTGTGCCGAAGTATTCTCTGAGCGTTTTTGTGTCAAAATAGGCTTCTTCGGGGGTTGCGAAACAGATGTTGCCGTCCGGAGTCGCAGACGGTATGAACGCAAGTTCTTTGAACATGTTCAGAAATGCGGAGCGCTGTTCTGTGTCGTACGGGTTTTCTGCAATATATCTGACGAAGAGATTGTTGTCTGAATAGATTGTCTCTTTGTCCGAAATGTTTACGTAACCGTTTCTGTAAGAGTCGATTCTCTTTGTGATTATGGAGAGAAGCCCCGGCTTTTTCAGCCCAATCTGGTTTTCAAAGAAGAACCTGCACTTGTCGTCTGCAAGAAGTTCTTGGCAAATGCAGGACGAGTTGTCGTCGGACGACAGGTATATGCACGGCTCCGGCTCGTTGTCTGTGAAGGCTCTGCGCGCTTTGCCGTCTTCGCAAAGGACGAACGGTTTGGAGCGAAGTGCGGAGCTCGCGGAATTGTAAACGTTTTTGTGGGATCCTAAGAAAGAGTAAAGACGTTTCAGCCAATCAATCTCTTGCGACTCGATGAAGGTGTCTGTTATATTTTCCGCTATGCGCTGGGCTGAGACGTGCGAACAGACAAGATTGTGCTCCTCTATATAATCTAACTTTTCACGAATTTTCACATTCTCTTCAGAATTGTTCCCCAAGTGAAGCGTGGAGAATGCCCAGCGTCTGTTCTCTTCGGCTTTGTCGCAGAAAAGTTTAGACAGACGGCCTGAGTCAAATAGTTTTTCGATGTTTTTTTCTGCCGCGAAACGTGTTTGCCGCGAATTTATGTATTCGCCGTCAGCCCAGAACACATTAGCCTTTTTCAGAAAGTCTGCAAGTTTTGTGTAAAAAGGGTGGAACAAAGACACCGGCTCGTTCTTTTTACTGAAAAAGAGAGACTTGTCGGTCGGCACAATGTCAAATATGTTGTCATTTACAACCTTTTTTTCGTTGCAGAGGAAAAAAAGTGCGTCGCAGGCGAGTTCTGCAAGGTCGTTTATGTTTTTTAAGTTCCACTCTTCCTCTCTCTTTATGTTCTCTCTGTTTTCTGTCAGTAGGAACGGAGCGTTTAAGTCGAAGTTCAATCCGCTTTTTTCGTAAGTAGGGAAGTAGCAGTACGTTTTGCACTCTTCATCAGAAACGATTGGATAGCCGGTTTTGTCACAAGGGAATGCTACAGATATTTTTAGGCTTTTGTCCGGGCTTGTGGCTCTGTTGAACACATGATAGAGTTTAGTCAGCCGGTTGCCGTCTTGCTCTGTGATTATTGCTACAGAACTGTAGCAGAACGTGTTGGCTTCGTATTGTTCGGAGCAATCTTTTCTGAACACTTTGAAAAGTTTGTCGTTTACGAAAACCGATACCGTTTTCAGTTTAGGGAGAAAAAGCAGCGGGTTCTCAAGTTTTGAAAGTTTTTGCTCTATTTCAATGGAACATCCATCCTTATAGAAAGGGAGCGCGAAAAGAGTCTCGCCGCAAAATCGTCGGCCGTCAGTTTTTCTTTCAGCCAAAGTTGGCACAATGTAATTTTCAATCTGAAAGCAGATATTGTCGTCTTCTATATGAGGTCTTTGCGTGTATTGAAACACGGATTTGAACCCTATTCCGAACTTTCCTATAAGATTTCCATCTTGTTTAGAACTTGCGCCGATGGATGTGATTGCGTTGATGTGTCCGTTAGGAATTTTCCCCTCTAAGTCAGCATCAGAAACGGAGAAAGGCACAGTTCCGTTATGAACGAAAGAGACGCTGTCTCTGTTTAGGTACAGGCGAGCCTGCGAGGCTCCGGCGTCGTCAGCATTCTGCAAAAGTTCAAAGATGAAATGAGCCTGTTCCGAATATTTGTCAACAACCATGTTCCAGAAGCCAGCAACAGCAGGGTCGAGCAGCTGAGCCGCCAGAACGCGTCTTTTTTCCGTAAGCTTATTGAACAGATTCAAGTCCATCAGAAAAGATATTTACATTGCGGCAAAACCACGTGCGCTTTCACTCCATTCGGCAGCGCTGTTTATCGCGTCCAGCACATCGTCGGCTCTGTTTGCCACGCACCATATTTGCTTGTGCTCCAGCCTCATGAACTTTTCGTCCACGGCTTTGTTCAGCATATCCAGCAGGGGGTCGAAGAAGCCGTTTATGTTAAGAATCACAATAGGTTTTGTGAAGAGTCCTAATTGTTTCCAAGTGATTACTTCGAGCAGCTCTTCAAGAGTGCCGCATCCTCCAGGCAGCGCGATGGCGGCGTCAACATCTTTAACCATCAGTGCTTTGCGCTCGTGCATGGAGCCAACAACAATTTCTTCGACAAAGTCGTTGTCCCAGCCCTCGTCCACCATAAACTGCGGAATGATGCCGGTGATGCTTCCTCCGTTATCTACCATGCTTTTAGAAAGTTCACCCATAAGCCCGACGCTGCCCCCTCCGTAAACACAAGCGATATTGTTTTCAGAAAGAAGTTCGCCCAGCCTCTTTGCCTCGTTTTTGTAAACCTCAGAAATCTGGGTGCTTGAAGCGCAATATACGCACACTTTCTTTATCATTATGCAAAACTGAGAAATGTTAGACCCAAATATATTTTAATTGTCAGTCTCTTCGCCGCTTAGATAGTCGCAAATCTCTTTTCTGTTGTCCGCCAATAAAGTCAGAATGACAAATAAGATAAAAGTGACAGCGAAAATTTTCAAGAACGTGCAAGCGAATGTGTTTATAGGCTTTTTCGTCGGCATGAACGGAGACATCACAGCTACGACGTTGTCGCCTGAAGCAACAGCCTCGTTCAAGTTTTCCTTCTCCTGAAACAGTTTCATCTTGTCGTCGTAATATAGCTCTCTCTTGCCAATCTGCAAGTTCATCTTTTTGTCTCTGTCCAGCACGAATGTTTGGGACGCGTTTTCGAAGAAATCCTTCTTCTGCAGGCTGTCGATTGCGTTAAAGTCGTGTTCCAGCATCTTTACTTTGTCCAGCGTGATTTTAGAGCGGTACTTTGCCATCGGAACAAGATACTCGTGACTGTTGAAGTAATTTACGATTGCGTTTTGCAGATCTGCAAACTTCTCTCTGTCCCTCATTCCTGCAAGAATCACGATTCTGTCTTGCATTCTCACGTTGATAGTGTCTCCGTCGTCGTACTCTTCATCATAGTCAATGAGGTCTATGATAGAGTCGTTGTTTTTGTCTATGAAGAATCTGGTTTCGAGGAATTTCATTTTGGAAGCGGTCGCAGAGTCCAGGCCAAGAACCTTGCCGAGCCCTTCGTGGTCGTTGTCTTCGAGAAAGTCGTTCATGTCTTCGATGTATTTTTCGAACATGAAGGCAGTTCCGCCGTTGATGCACAAGGACAAATTTGCCTTGTAAACACGTTTGTCTCCGCTTGTGAAATAAATAGCGGCGGCGATAGACACAACCAACGTCAAAAGAAACAGAATCTTGTGTCTGTAAGACTGTTTCAGCATGCAGCCGAGCGCAGCGATGAACTTTTTAAACAAACCTCCAATAAAAATTCCTATCTTTTCAAGTGCACGAAATAAATCTATTTCTTCCTGTTCTTGTTCTTTTCCCATTGTTAATCGACTCAATCATTAATACTCTTGGCAAAAATAGTAAATTTTGTCTAACAAATGGCAATTAATTTGAAAAAATAGTCAGATGTTCTGTCTAAAAATAAAAATTGACTTGATTTTGAGAATCTCGAGTTGGAAATGTCACTGCGAATTGTCGGTTTTTACAGTTTTTGCGGTTCTTGCCGGGCGAGACACTTTGCTCTTGTTTTGCGCTACAAAGTCAGTCCAGCTGTTGAATTTCTTTTCCTGAACAGTGTTTCTGCTCTGGAAGAAGTGACAGATGGCGGCAGCCACGCCGTCGGTCGCGTCAAAGAATGTTGACATCTCCTCTTTTTGCACTTTGAGCAATTTGCGCACCATCTCGGCAATCTGCTCTTTTGAAGCCATTCCGTTGCCGGTGAGCGACATCTTAATTTTCAGCGGGGCGTACTCGTGAATAGAGAGGTTTCTGTATGCCGCAGCCGCGATCGCCACGCCCTGCGCGCGTCCAAGCTTAAGCATTGACTGCACGTTCTTTCCGAAGAATTGAGACTCGATGGCAAGCTCTTCCGGCTTGTACTCGTCTATCAGAGAAAGGGTGCGTGTGAAAATCTTCTGCAGCTTAATGTAAGGGTCTGCGTATTTCCGCAGGTCAAGCACGCCCATCACCACGAGGCTCGGCTTGTTCTTCTCAACCCTTATCACTCCGTAGCCCATCAGGTTCGTTCCCGGGTCTATTCCGAGTATGGTGCGGACGCAGTTTTTTTTCTCTTCTCCCTCTCTCATTCTTTCCCCTTGTCGCAGTTTAACTTATTTCGTCAAGCAGAGTGGTGAAATACAGGACTGATTCTCCGAAAACCTGGCGCATGGAGGTCTCCAGCATCTCGTTGTACATCTCTTCGCATTTTTTCAGGTCCGAACCGTCCGGAACAGAGAACTGAAGCGAATATGTGATGCCGTCCTTTTCTTCTACAAGCACTTTGTAAAATCTTGGATTAGAGAACGTTCCGGTGTTTGTCATCGTTGGGATAAAGACGCTCGCAAGTCGTTCAATCCACTTGTCGTGAATCTCTTCTGACACTAAATATGTTGTGTTGAAAACTATCATTTCTAATCTTTTCTGCAAAATTAGTGAATTTGTTCAAACTCGTTTCTTATTTTTGCGTAAAATTTGTAAAAATATAGCGATATGGAGAAATTAGCGCGTTTATTTGAAGATTATACAGGCGGGTCGTCGCCGCAAGTGCAGCTGCTCAAAGGCGAAGGTTCCAACAGAAAATATTACAGGCTCTCTGCCGGCGATTTTTCGTGCGTTGGTGTGGTGGGCGAGAGTGGCAAGGAGAATCACTCGTTCGTCTCTTTGTCGAAACATTTTGAGAGTAGGGGGATTCCGGTGCCGAAAATCTTGTGCGTATCTGCTGATGAAATGCGCTATCTTCAGACGGATTTGGGCGATACGTCGCTCTTCCAGCTGGTGAGTCAAGGCGTAAGGAGCGGGTCGTTTTCTGCCGATGAAAAGGCGGTTTTGAGAGATGCGATAAGGGTTTTGCCTATGTTGCAGATCGAGGGAGCCAAGGGACTGGACTTTTCGGTGTGCTATCCGCTGGAGGCGTTCGACCGGCGTTCTGTGATGTGGGATTTGAACTATTTCAAATATTGCTTTCTGAAGCAGTCTGGCGTGGACTTTTTTGAGCCTTCTTTGGAAGATGATTTTGAACGTTTTGCAGATATGCTTCTTGCTGTGCCGATGGTTGCTTTTCATCATCGTGATTTTCAGTCGCGCAATGTGATGATTGCTGACGGGAAACCGTATGTGATTGATTTTCAGGGAGGACGACGAGGACCGTGTGCGTATGATGTCGCTTCTTTTGTATGGCAGGCAAAGGCTAATTTCCCAGATGACTTGCGCGAAGAGCTTGTCTCTTGCTATATGGACGAATTGGCGAAGTTCATGGATTTTGACAGAGCGGAGTTTAGGCGTCAGCTCGACTTGTATGTGCTTTTCCGCACGCTTCAGGTTCTTGGCGCGTATGGATTCAGAGGACTTTATGAGCGTAAGCAGCATTTTTTGGAGAGTATACCTTTTGCGATTAAAAATTTGAAAGATATATTGAAGAAGGGCGATTATGGCGTGCCGTACCTTTGTGATGTGCTTGGACGTATGTGCTCTTTGCCTAAGTTTGAGAAGTCGGCAGATGGTCTTGACCGCTCTAAACTCACGGTCAGGGTTTTCAGCTTTTCTTATAAAAAGGGTATTCCGGAAGATGAGTCTGGCAATGGCGGAGGTTATGTGTTTGACTGCCGTGCGGTTCATAATCCGGGACGTTATGACGAGTACAAGGCTTTGACGGGTTTGCAGAAGCCTGTGATTGACTTTTTGGAGCGAGACGGCGAAATCTTGCGCTTTCTGGACGAGGTTTATTCTTTGGCTGACGCTCATGTGGAGAGATATATTGAACGAGGATTTGCTAACTTGATGTTCTCCTTCGGATGTACAGGCGGTCAGCACCGTTCTGTCTATTCGGCACAGCATCTTGCAGAGCATATAGCGAAGAAGTTTGGAGTCAGGGTAGAGCTGGAGCACAGGGAGCAAAACATCAGACAGACACTGTAGAAGAGACGTAGTGTGCCTTGCAATTTGCAGTTAACAATTTGCAAGGCACAATTGGAAGCCTCCGCTAATTGTAAATTTTTCTCCGCACCCTTGTGCAATAATTGTATCTGTTGTATATTTGCACCGTATGTTTACGTTTTTAAAATGATTTATAACTATGACAAAGTATGTTAATCTGA
>CALGHE010000049.1 GCA_937915765.1 uncultured Bacteroidales bacterium
ATCAGCTGACTTATAAGGACGAGTCTGTGAAGAGTTTCAAATGGAACCCGAAAAGCTACTTGCGCGGTAAGTTTGAACTCTCTTATAAGTTGCCGAAAATACCGTTGACTCCGTTCGCTTCTGCCGAAGTGTTTTATCAGTTGAATAATTACAAAGGAAACACGATTGATAATGTAAGGTATGAGGCTGGCGGCGAATATAAGTTCAACAAGAAGAACTCTGTCAGTTTGTCTTTCAGGTATGACGACGAGATGAATGTGGCGGAACCGTTGGACGGATTTAAACTGTGTGCGGGTTATCAGTACAAGTTTTGATATGTGAAAAGTTAAGCCGGCGAATGTGCAAATGTTCGCCGGTGATTTTTTGTTTATGAGGTTGTTGTGTAAAAAAATAGCTAAAGTTTTGTTGGCTGCCTTTTCGGGGGGGGCTCTGTTCTTTTTTGTCTTTCATTGTTTCTTCATGCCGGAAACTTTGTTTGACGATGCGGAGTCTTCTTTGCTGTTTGATAAGGATGGAAATCTTTTATGCGCGCGCATTGCGTCAGACGGGCAGTGGCGCTTTCCTGAAACGGATTCTCTTGACAAACGTTTTGTCACTTGCCTGCTGAATTATGAAGACCGTCGATTCTATTCGCATCTGGGCATTGATGTGTATTCGGTTCTCAGAGCTTTGAAAAGAAATGTGCAGAGCGAAACTGTAAAGGAGGGCGCCAGCACTCTGACAATGCAGCTTGCTCGTATGGCGCGTGGTAATCGTCCTCGCACGCTGTGGAACAAGATTGTGGAGGCTTTGTGGGCTGTCGATATTGAGCTGACTCATTCAAAGGAGGAGATTCTGAAACTTTATGTGTCGCACGCTCCTTTTGGCGGTAATACGGTCGGGGCGCAGACCGCCTCGTGGCGATATTTTAACAGAGACCTTTCGAGGCTTTCTTGGGCGGAGGCTGCTACGCTGGCGGTTTTGCCAAATTCTCCCGCGCTGATTCATCCGGGACGGAACAGGTCGGCCCTAAAGCGCAAAAGGGATGTGCTGCTTGGCGTTTTGCGCAAAAGGGATGTGCTGACGGCAGAAGAGTATGAACTTGCCCTGCTCGAAGATTTGCCCGAGAAGCCGTATCCGTTGCCCAACGACGCACCTCACTATTTTGACTTTTTGCGCAAGAACAGCCAGACGTCTGTTATGAAAAGTTCAATAGATATGCGACTGCAGCGTCTTGTGCAACGTTTGGTTAATGACTATTCTGCAAGGTACAGGCTCTCCAATCACCTCGAAAACATGGCTCTTGTTGTGCTGGAGGTCGAAACCGGACAGCCGGTTGTGTATGTGGGCAACACAACGGACTCGCGTGCAGCTGCCTCGCAAGTGGATGTTGTTCAGAGCGAGAGGAGCCCGGGCAGCACCTTGAAGCCTTTTCTGTATGCCGCGATGATGAGCAGTGGTGAGATTACGCCTCGGCAGCTTATATCAGATACGCCTCTGACCATAAACGGCTTTACTCCGTCCAATTTCAACAAAGGCTTTAGCGGGGCTGTGCATGCGGACGACGCTGTGATACAGTCTCTCAACGTGCCGCTGGTGCGTATGCTTTCTTTGCATACTACAAGCCGGTTCATGGAAGACCTGAAGTGGCTTGGAATGTCAACGCTTCATTACTCGGAAGACCATTACGGAGCGTCGTTGGTGCTTGGCGGGGCGGAAGTGAAGCTTTGGGACCTTTGCCAGATGTATCGCAAACTGGCTCGCAAGTTGTATTATGATGAGCCGGACAGCCCTTCTGACAGACTTTCGAAACCTGCTATTTGGCATATGTTCAAGGCTATGTCTCAATTGAACAGACCGGAGGAAGAGGCTCAGTGGACGCAGTTCAAGTCTATGAAGAATATCGCATGGAAAACCGGGACAAGCTGGGGCGGCAGGGACGCATGGTCGGTTGGCGTGACATCTAAGTATGTGGTTGGCGTGTGGTGCGGAAACGCGACCGGCGAGGGCAGGGCTGGGGTGACTGGCGTGGGTTTTGCCTCTCCGGTGATGTTTGATGTGTTTGCTTTGCTGGACGATTCGGACAAGTTTTATCAGCCTTCGCAAGGTTTGGAACTGATGGCGGTTTGCAGGAACAGCGGCTGTTTGGCTTCTTTGGATTGCGCTGTGGTTGACACTCTGTATCTGCCTGAAAAATCACGAGAGGCGGACATTTGCAACTATTGCAGAGTTGTTCATCTTTCGGAAGATGGTCGGTGGCAGGTCAATCTGTCGTGCGCGGAAAATTTGGGGATAAAGACGGAGAAACGCTTTGTGCTTCCTGCCGCTCAGGAGTTTTTTTACAAAAAGTGCCATGCTGATTATCGCGCTCTGCCTCCGTTTCATCCGGATTGTGAAAGCATGTCGGGAGAGTCTATTGATTTTATTTATCCTGAGCATAATGCGGAAATCGTGATTCCGAGAGGTTTTGACGGCGAGTTTGAAGAGGTGGTTTTCAGCGCGGTTTCAAAAAGGGCGGACGCGACGCTTTTTTGGCATATGGACAACACTTATATAGGCTCGACAAAGGATGACCATAAGATAAGCCTAACTCCGGAGAAAGGCTCTCATGTGCTGTCTGTTGTGGATGACATTGGCAACCGGAGGGCTGTGATGATACATTTGAAGTGATGCGTTAAAAGATAGTCCGCAACGAGACTGATTCGCTGCGGACTGAGAATATTATTCGATTATAAACTTGTTTTGTATGATAGTCGAGCTATTGCTTGTTGCGCTTGTGGTGGTTGTTGTTTTGTCGAAAGAGATAAGCCAGCCTGTCTTTTCGTCAAATACAACCGTCTCTTTGATTTGGATAGAAATTCTCTGCTCTTTAATCTGTTTTAGTTGTCGGTCAATTTGTTGAGCGAAAATAGAACGAAGATCGTTTTTCCTCGACTCAGAAATCTCTTTGGAGCCTTCAAGGGTTACTGATTCAACCTGATTTTCTAATCTGAGAAGAGCGCCTTTCTTTGCTTCTTCAAAATAAGCCTCTTCAGTTAACTTAACTTCAGACTCAAATGTGACTTTGCCATTGACTACAGAGACACGCATTTTTGTGTCGATTTCAGGAGCGGAAACCCCTAAATTATATTTTTTCTTACAAATTAGTTCTTTGTCTGTCTCAAACTTTTTATTCATGTACCAATAAATAAGGCCCCAAGTATATAGGTTTCTTTGCTCAAAATCCTCCTTATTATTGCCTATTATAAATGTTTTATAAAATGGATGTTGTGAATCTGCGAACAGAGCCTCAAACTCTTCATAGTTTGCTGAATGTCCTAGTTCTCCGTCTTTTGACAATGAAAACTTTAAAGGAGTTGTGCGAACCTTTTTTGCAAGTTCTGCTCCAAAAATGCTATTTGAGTCAGATTTTGTATAACCTGTGTCCAGAGTCATTATGCTTATTATGTACTTATCTGAGTCTGCCGATTGTACGCTGATTTTATTAGGCGTTTTCTTTGTGCTTACGACACGAGGAGTTGAGCCTGTAGTCGAGTCGGTGTGGCTTCGAATCAATTCCTCAGTGAGTTTTTTTGAATCGCCCTCTTTCCATCCTTGTGGTTTTAGTACGATTTCTGCGGCGTTAGCAAAAGTGGCGAATGCAAGTGCAGAAATCAAAATGATTGTTTTTTTCATTGACATCTATTTTTTTTGTTGATTGATAAAGTTGCCCAAATATACAAAAAAAAACGGTTGTAAAAATAAATCAAAAAAAGTTTGCGAATTTTGAAGAAAAATTAAGCTTGTGTTTGGTTTTTGCATAAGGTGAGTTCTATAAAATCATCGTTTATAATTAAGTCAGTTTCTATAAATTACTATTTTTACTATTTTTGTCATGAATTTCGTTTCGGATGCTTTTGAATTCATCTTATTCGAAATTAATTCAAAAATTTCGCGAAATGAATTTATCGAACACACCTAAAAAAATGTCATGAAAGATTTTGCAGCAATAGATTTTGAGACTGCCAATTCAGAGCGTTCGTCAGTATGTTCCGTAGGGGTGGTGATTGTGCGAGATGGGAAAGTTGTGGATTCGTTCTACTCGCTGATTCGTCCCGAACCAAACTATTACAGTTATTGGTGTTCTGAAGTGCATGGGCTAAGCATGGACGACACAAAAGGCTCTCCGTTGTTTCCGGAAGTGTGGCGACAAATAGAACCGATGATAGAGGGCTTGCCCTTGGTTGCGCATAACAAAGCCTTTGACGAAAGTTGCCTGAAAGCAGTTTTCCGCACTTATCGGATGGATTATCCTGACTACGAGTTTCATTGCACCTGTCAGGCCTCCCGCAGGGTGTTCGGGAAGAGTCTGCCTAACCATCAGCTTCATACAGTAGCCGCCCGCTGTGGCTACAAATTGGAGCGTCACCACCATGCTCTTGCCGACGCAGAAGCCTGCGCATGGATAGCGATGGAGGTGCTGTGAGGGGAGAAGACTCGGTTGAATAACGCTGTTTTTTCGCTTCTCATCAAAGGATAAAAGAGGCTGCATCGCAACTTTGTTAGTTTTGATGCAGCCTCATATACATAAGGCAACAGCCGTAAGAGACAGACTTTAGTTTGCAACCACAGGGCCGTTTCCTGCTGCGCAGCCGCATTTGTCTTCTGTTATGTCAGTCTTTGTGAACTTGACTCCCATTATAGGTCCAAACATGACAAGCTGGGCTATGTCTGCCTCGTTCTTCCACATATAGTCCACAGACTTGCCTTTGCCTTTCAGCGACGAGTTTTTGAAATCCACCTTCCAGCAGCTGTAAAGAGGCTCTTGCCCAATCCCTTCTCGTGTCAATATGGTCACATCGGATGTGTTGTCTTTGTTTCTTTTAATATATGCCTCAGCATCGTCCTTAAGGAAAATCGATGCGAACCTGCCTTCGTCGTCCATAAATGTTGATTTCTCTACGAATCCGACCTTTCTTAGCAGTCTCTCTAAATCTTTAGTCGCTTCTTTAGGGAGAGTCAACGTTAGAAATTCAGTGGAATTAGATTTTCCGGCAAGAATGCTCGATGCTTTTGACCTTAATTGTATATCTATATAAGTCGATTTGATATTGTCTGTAATGTTTTTGTTCATAATGATGGCTGAACCATACAAATAAACTTCATCATCATCTTCCTCACTTTCAATTTTGTCGTTGTATAGATTAAAGTCAGTTTTGAACTCATATATGTTATCCTTGTTTTTAGGTGCGTAGATCTCATTTCTGGAGGCAGAGATTTCATCAGAAACAAGATAAGCGGAAAGTCTGTTTGATTTGTCAATATACTCAGGATATGTTATTATCTCAAGAATCAGAGTGGCGTTGTGTTCCGGACTTTTGTACCATGCTTGATACTTGTGTCCTAAAGTTTTATTGTTTTTCTGGAACATTTCCGTGTATCTGTCTTTTTTTGTGTCAAATTTGACGATCTTTTCTCCAATGACGGCATATATGCAGTCTGGCTCCGGTTTTTCGCCAGAACAGAGTTCAATAGAGCCTAAATCAATGTCATTCTTATCAAGGTCGATTTTTTTAGTTATTTTCTTTCCTTGGCAATTAATATTGACTTTAGCTTTAGAGCCAGCCATGCTTATAGGAAGGTCTATGTCAAAATATCCATACGCAGAATATTGAGAGATGGTCTTTTTGTTCTTTCCCTTCCCTGATTCAATTGAAATGTTTGCTTTTGAGATTCCACAAGTGTTCTTCACGTAACCTCTTACTGAAATACCGGTCGGAACTATAATTTGAGGGATGTAAAGACTCCAGTAAATGTCTTTAGTTTTTTTGGACACTCTGTTAGATTCCACACCTAAGCCGTCGCTCGCGCTGACGTATGTTGTGATTTCCTTCACATCTGGGTTGAAATAGAATGAATAATAGCCAGAAGCTGACGTTTTTATTTTATATTCCTTGTTGTTGATAAGGGCTGTGACTGATACGCTTTTGTTACGTCTTTTATTGTCAGAATAGTGAACATACCCCCAGGTATAAATTGGTCGTGTTATCGCAAAATCATAACTTTTGTTCTCATCAATCTCCGAAGGGTTATTGAATTTGTACTCCATCTTCTCTGTTTTTTGGATTGTTAATTTTTCCACAAACAAGGTAAATGGATCATTGCCATTATGGTAGATGGTGTATTCTCCTAATCTGTTGGTTACTGTAGATGTTTTGTCTGTGCATACTCTTATGTCGCGAAGAGCAATTCCTTGCTTCTTGTCTGTGACTATACCATGAATGGTTGGCATATTAGGAAGTACAATATCTTGATAGAAAGTTGTTGTAGCCTCTAATCCGTCCACATTGTAAATTGGAATGTTTGGACAAATGGCATAGTCAGAAGGCTTTACAGTGACAAAGACCGGAGTGTTTTGAGGGACGTACGCGCAGTAATTGCCGTTTTTGTCCGTACGTGCGCTTGTTTGGGAAATTGTGACCAACACGTTAGGCAATGGAGTGCCATTCTTATTTGTCACTTGTCCGCAGATAGTGGCTCTCTTCGACGGATAGTCAAGATTGTGCCATGAGAAATGTTTTATTTTTCCAGAGTATGAGTCGCCAGTTTTTGTGGCGATGCCTTCCTCTACCCAAGTGCCTTTCTCTTCGTCGAAATACCATAGCGGAATTTCATTATGCTTCTGTTCTTCTGTGAATCCTTCCGGAGTCGGGAATGTCAAAGTGCTTTCTGCGCCGTCCTTCAACTGCAGTTTTTGGTTGAGGGAGTCTTTCATAGTGATTTCCACCATTCCGTACGACAGGAGAATCACGCTCTTTCCGTCAGAAGTCACTCCGCTCATGTCTCCGCCCGGCATCTCTTTTGTGAAGTTTTCCGAGTTCGGGTTCAAATAGTAAGCGCTGGCAAATACGGTGCCATTGAAAGGCCTTCCGTCGTTCTCATAGACCAAAGCGTTGGCAGGAATGGCAATCTCCATTTTCCCGATTTTGATTGTTGTGCCATTGCTGTTTTGAAAAGTAGAGACATCAGTCACTCCCTCTTTGATGTCTTGAGGCATTAATATTGCGTCAACCCTTGCCTCTCCCTCTTCGATGTTCGCGGTGCGGATTGCAGAGAAGTAGTTATTGTCTTCAAATTTGATAACGCATCTTCCGTTTACGGCACGGCACCTTTCGAAGGAGTAAACGCCACCTTCGTTTGAAACGGCAGTGTCTTTTCCGCTTGTCACCAACACATTAGCCAATGCGTTTCCGTCCGCATCATACACAAAACCATAGACATGGCTGTTAGAAACAGAGTCGGTGAAAACATAATCTTCGCAGTTGCTCAAATTTTCCTTTGGCTTGTTGCAACTTATGAACATCGCCGAGCATGCGGCAATCGTCCCCAATATCCAAGATTTAATATTTGTCATAATTTTTATTTTAATTGTTATTCATTTTAAAAACCAAATGTCGATTTCAAATCGTTGAGTTTCTTGTTGAGATTTTTTTCTCTTTCTTTTGCAGACTTTTTTTTCTTCAGCTCTTCTGCAGAAATAACTTGTCTCCCAAACGGATCTTTGCCAGAACTGTCGAGCAAGCTCTCTATATTTGTTATTGGTTTTCCGTCTGTCGTGAAATATAGATACTTGTCATCTGTTTTTCCCCTATAGATAGAATTGTTTATGGCAAACTCTTGATAAACATGCCTTTTCTGTGTGTAAGGGTTCCAGCATTGATATTCGTAAGGAGGGAGCATTCCTATGTCTTTGTTAGTTTTCTCGAATTTTTTGCGGATCCTAATTGTGACATAGGGGGCGTTCTCGCTATTAAAGGTGAACAATCTTCCTGTGCCGGAAGTAGGCCATTCCCACGCCTTATCGGCTTTGTCTTTTGCAGACAGCCAATTATCGATGATATTCTTGCCAACGGTATAAAAGATTTGTTTGTTTATGCCGTTTGTCTGGACGCCTGCGCTTGAATGAGAAATGTATATTTCCGGTAAATTCTCAGTGTTTTCAAATGTTTTGTCAAAGACAATAGGAAGAGTTTTTCTTTCGTTTCTGATGATGTTCAGACCTGTTATGAGTACTTTTGCATTCACTCCTTCGAACAGATTGGTGCCCATTCTTCTCGCAGGCTGAACGATAAACATGCCGTTAGTGATAGTCATGTTGCGAAAAGCTTCATCGCCGATGAATTTTAAATCGTAGGGTATAGAGAGGTCTTTTAATACGGCTCCCTCGAATGCTTTTTCACCAATTCCCAAAACATAGTATGTCGCAGTATCTTCTTCGCTCTTGCTGTACGATGATGGGAATGTCACTTTTACAGGAACTTTTACAACGGTGTCAGAAACCGTAACCCCGCTCACATATACTTCACCTCTAATTTCGGATTTTTTTTTCATCTCGCCTGTAGCTGGGTCAGCAACGTCGTGCCATATGATGTATTCAGAAGCTATGGTGTATTTCAAGCCATCCTTTTCAAAAGTCACACCTCTTTGGTCTGCCAAAGAAATGACGCAGAAGGCGAGTGTTATCAATAATATTGTAATCCTTTTCATTTTCTTATTTTTTTGCCATTCAACTTATATTTAATCTCGCCTTCCTCGCCGACAAACTTTACGAACCATCCCTCTTTACGTGTCGCGTCAGCCGTAGGTATGAAGTCCTGATAGTATTTTGTGACTCTTCGCTTTTTGTCCATGACAGTATATTTAGGGAGACGGTAATATTTTTGAGTGAGATTGCCCCAGGGATATCCAAGTTTTTTTACATTTGAGACGCCTGCGGTGATTGTCAGACCTCTCTTCTTTTTTCTTGGAGTGGTTGAGTATGTTCTCTTGCTCAAAGAAGCGTTTTTAGCTAAGCGAGCGTTTTTTGTAAACGCCTTGTCGTTCCTGAATGCTTTGTTTATCCAGTTTGTGTAATTGCGACCGTTTGCGCTATAACAATCGTTGTATATTGGATTGCTTTTGACGTGGCCAAGCATTCTGGTGTTGACTTTAATTAATCCTTTGGGGCTGCTGGTGGTAAATGTAGAATCCTCCCTCATTTTACGAAAAGAATCGCCCCAAGCGACCTGTCTTGTTATGTCTAAAATCAAGTCTGCGTCAAGTTCGTCGAACACAGCCATTCCGAGATTTGAAATGTTGTGAATGACCAAAGCCCCGCTGCCCATCTTTAGTTTGGCAAAGCAGCCGTTCCCGGCGAAACTGAGGTCTGGCAACCAAATCCTGTCGTGCTCATGTTCATAGAAGAGGCTGTCGGTAAGACCTATGACTTTGAACCTGCCCACCTCAGGAGGTATGACAACATCTTTCAAACCCTTGTCCACCTTCACCACCATCAGTTCGCCTGCCTGATAGAATTTGTCAGGACCTTTAATAGTGTCGGGAGACTCTTTTGGGTGAACCACCAGATACGTGACCAGAACCTTGTACGAGATGCCGTTTTCTTCAATGATGTCGCCCGTCGAGTACTCCTGCGCGAACAGGTTAATCGACAGTAAGACGAAAGCTATGATAATGTAAAATTTGCGAACCATTAAGTCTTTAAATTCAATATACTACTCTATAATTTACCCCTTTGGATTCCAAAAGTTTATTTTGTGCTGCGATATATTTTCTAATCACACGTTTTGCAAAAGTTGTTAATCTTCATAATTTTTTTAATTAGATGTATTTGCATTAGACAAGTAGCCTGAACCTCGTTGGGGCTGCGGCTAATGCGTATCAATTTTACAAATATAATACAAAATTACGCGCAAAAACAAATTTTTGCAAATGAAATTTCTGAATAGGGGAGGGTAAAAAACTGGTAATCAAATATATATAGGGTATTGTAAATCGGTTTCAATAAAAACGGGACGAGGTGATTTAAAAGGCAAGAGCTAAAGAAAAACAAGACCGTGTCACGAATTTTATAATGACACGGTCTCATTTTATGTTAAGTTTTCAAATCTTACTTTTTCAGAGCGGCGATGTTGGCTTGCAGAGTTGCGATTTTGCTTTCTGCGTCAGCTTTCTTCTTGCGTTCGTTCTCAACAACTTCAGGCTTTGCGTTTGCCACAAACTTTTCGTTGCCCAGTTTCTTTTCTACAGAAACCAAGAAGCCTTGCAAGTATTTGATTTCGCTCTCCATCTTAGAGATTTCCTCTTCCGCATTGATGTTGTTACCGAGCGGAATTGATATTTCGGTAGTTCCTACCATAAATGTCACGGCAGCTCCATCTATAGATTCGGGAGCTTCCGCAATGTTGCTGATGTTGGCAAGTTTCTCTATGATGCAGTTGTTGGCCGCGTCCAGAGAGCCTTTGTAGAACATTTCGAACGCTTCTCGCGGACTGATGCCCTTCTCAGCTCTGATGTTTCTGATTCCGGCGATAATCTCTTTAGTTACCTCCATCTTGTCGAGCGTGCAGCTGCAATATTTTTCAGTAGCAGGAAGCAGGCTGACCATGATGCTGTCCATTGCGTCTCTCTCTTTTATAGCCTGATAAAGCTCTTCTGTGATGAACGGCATGAAAGGATGGAGCAGTTTCAGCAAGTTTTCGAAGAACGAAAGTGTAGTTTCGTAAGTCGCCTTGTCGATAGGCTGCTGATAAGCCGGCTTCACCATTTCAAGGTACCAAGAAGAGAACTCGTCCCAGAAGAGTTTGTAAACAGTCATCAAAGCCTCGCTGATTCTGTATTTTTCGAAGCAGTCGTTAACTTCGATGATAGCTTTGTTCAGCTGTTCAGCGAACCAAGCAGTTGCAACTTTAGCAGATTCCGGCTGAGCCAAAGATTCGCTAACCTCCCAACCTTTCACAAGACGGAAAGCGTTCCATATCTTATTGTTGAAGTTACGCCCCTGTTCGCACAAAGCCTCGTCGAACAAGATGTCGTTTCCGGCAGGAGCGGAAAGCATCATTCCCATGCGCACGCCGTCAGCGCCGAACTTGTCAATGAGGTCAAGCGGGTCAGGCGAGTTGCCTAAAGACTTAGACATCTTGCGTCCGATTTTGTCACGCACAATACCTGTGAAGTACACGTTTTTGAACGGCATCTTGCCTTCGTACTCGTATCCGGCCATAATCATTCTGGCAACCCAGAAGAAGATGATGTCCGGGCCTGTCACAAGGTCCGCAGTAGGGTAGTAGTACTTGATTTCTTCGTTGCCCGGGTTGTTTATTCCGTCGAACAAAGAGATAGGCCACAACCAAGAGGAGAACCAAGTGTCGAGGCAGTCTTCGTCCTGACGCAGGTCTGCCGTTGTCAAATTTGCGTTGCCGGTCTTTTCCTTAGCCAAAGCCAAAGCTTTCTCTTCAGTTTCGGCAACAACATATCCGCCTTCGGGCAAGAAGTAAGCCGGAATTCTGTGTCCCCACCACAACTGACGGCTGATGCACCAGTCCTTGATGTTTTCCATCCAGTGGCGGTAAGTGTTTTTGTATTTAGAAGGATAGAACTTGATGTCGTCCTTCATCACAGGCTCAAGCGCGATTTTTGCGAGATGTTCCATTTTAAGGAACCACTGCATAGAAAGTTTCGGCTCGATAACGACGTTAGTTCTTTCAGAGTGTCCCACCTTGTTAGTATAAGCTTCTGTCTTTTCCAGCAAGCCGGCAGCTTCGAGGTCTTTTTCAATCTGTTTGCGCACGTCAAACCTGTCCATTCCGACGTACATTCCGGCAGCCTCGCTTATAGTTCCGTTGTCGTTAAATATGTCGATAGTCTGCAGATTGTACTTTTCGCCCAGCATATAGTCGTTTACATCATGAGCCGGAGTGACTTTCAGGCAGCCAGTACCAAACTCTACGTCAACATAATCATCTTCGATTACAGGGATGACGCGTCCGACAAGAGGCACAATCACCTTTTTGCCTTTAAGATGCTGATTCTTAGGGTCGTTAGGATTGATGCACATTGCAGTGTCGCCCATGATTGTCTCCGGACGAGTAGTTGCAACCACAGCGTAGCCGTCTTCTCCCTCAATCATGTATCTAAGGTAGTACAGTTTGCCGTGTTCCTCTTTATATATAACCTCTTCGTCAGAAAGAGCGGTAAGAGCTTTCGGGTCCCAGTTCACCATGCGCACTCCGCGGTAAATCAGGCCTTTCTGATAAAGGTCGCAAAACACCTTTATGACGCTTTCGCTGCGCACGTCGTCCATCGTGAAGCCGGTTCTGTCCCAGTCGCATGACGCGCCCAGCTTTTTTAGCTGTTCAAGGATGATGCCGCCGTGCTTGTGTGTCCATTCCCACGCATGGCCCAAGAACTCGTCGCGAGTAAGGTCAGTTTTTTTGATGCCTTCGGATGCAAGTTTGTTCACAACTTTTGCCTCTGTGGCAATAGAAGCGTGGTCTGTTCCTGGCACCCAGCAAGCGTTTTTCCCTAACATTCTTGCGCGGCGGACGAGGATATCCTGAATCGTGTTGTTCAGCATGTGGCCCATGTGCAGCACACCGGTCACATTTGGAGGCGGAATGACGACAGTGTACGGTTCTCGCCCGTCAATTTTTGATTTGAAAAAACCTTTGTCTAACCAATACTGGTACCATTTAGACTCAACGTCTGATGGATTGTATTTGCTTGCTAGTTCCATTTTTATATTGTTTATGTTTTTTTATTCCGATGAATATATATTGCACAATTCTGCAAATTTAGCAAAAATATTGTTACGAAGAAGTTTGTTGAGGCGATAAATGGTTAATTAATTTGAAATTTGGCGATTTTGTAAATTGCAGACGACCTTAATTGAATTATAATTTGAAAAATTGAACTAAAATATAGTGAAAAAAATAGTGCGATTTTTTTTGTGATTTAAGTATTTTGCTTAATTTTGCGGCGTGAGGTTTTGCTTTGCTGTATTACGTTTTCAAAATGGCAAAACGGTCACGGTTTAAAGGGTTGCGGCTTTGCGACAAGATGTGAGTGGCGGTAATCCAGAGTGTTAAAAAAACTATCGTTTTATGAAGGTGGAATTTTTTTTATTAGTTGTGTTTACGGCATTTGTTATGTTTAACGTTGTTGTGTTTTTGTTTTTCAGATTTTTTGTGAAAAACGAGCCTTCCGTTTCTAAAAATGACAGACGTAAAAAGAGGGAGGCGGAGCCAGTGCAAGCTTCAGGCCGGCAGGCTGAAGAACTTGATGTTCCTGTTTCTCCTTAGTGCAATTCCCGCGAGGCTGCTTCTGCAAATTGGGTCGAGCCGATTTAGAAAAATATTTTGTTTAGATTGGTCATGTCTTTGAGAAGATGTGATGCGGACTTCGTGACTGAGTAAGTCTTAGTGTAAATAGACGGGATGTGCTCAAAAGTGTCCGTGACAAATTTCAGAACATGTAAGCTGCGGGGCTTGATTTGTGAAATTGCCTTAGGTGCGTTTATTGAATTAAAGTAGCTGGTGTGCTGTTTTGCGGCAGTCGGCATGTGGTTTATTTAAATAAAAATTTATGAAAAAAAAAGTCTTTAAAAGAGGGTTGATGGCTGTGATTTCAGTTGCGTTTTCATCAGATTTGATGTTTGCTCAGTCTTCAACGTCAAGCCGGACAGCGGCTTTAACCGGAGCGACAAACGAGGTGAAGAGTTATTTTGCCGTGGCTTGTGATTTGTTTTACGTTGTTTGTGCCATAATGGCTTTGGTCGGCGCTTTCAAGGTCTATTCTAAATGGTCGTCTGGTGATCCGGACACTACGAAGACCGCAGGCAGCTGGATAGGCTCATTGGTTTTTGCGGTGGTTGTCATCACTTTGATTAAAAGTTTTTTCAACGTGTGATTGTTTAATGAGATGCATCTTTCAAAGGTGCATCTTCAGAGGAGGTTTCTATGAATTACGTTGTGAATAAGGGAGTCGGGCGTCCGCTTGATTTCTACGGCTTGAAGGAGCAGTTTATCTTATATTTTGCGTCGGGCATAGTTGTGGCTGCGGCAGTGTATTTTGTGCTGGCTTTTGTTAGCCAGTTCATAGCAGTGGCAGTGGCTGCGCTTGTGGCAGTGGCAGACTATTTTTTGTGCTATTACCTGAACGCAAAGTATGGTGTGTGCGGTATGTCTAAAAGTTTTGCCATGCGGTCTTGTCCGGAGCGGATTATGATAAGGAGAGTCAGAAACTTAATGTCAGTAGGTCAGGTATGAATTTCAATGTAAAATCTGGAGATATAAGGAAGTGCTTTCCGCTGCTGGCTTACGAGAATGGCGCTCTGATTTCCAAGTCGGGAGATGTGACTCGCGTTTTTGAGCTTGAGTTGAGTCCTGTCTTTACAAATTCAGACTCGGAACTAGATGCATTGCATTCTGTATGGTGCCGGGCTGTGCGAGTTTTGCCTAATTACTCCATAGTGCATAAGCAGGATGTGTTCTTTGAGGATGTCTGTTGCGACGAACCTAAATGGGAGGGCTTTTTGCAGAAGGCGAGCGCAGAGCATTTTTACGGGAGGCGATGTCTGAAGCATCAGTGCTATCTGTATGTGACGCTTAGCGTGAAAAGCGGTTTCAGAAAAACCTCTTCAATGAATGCGATTCTGAAGAGCCGTTTTGTGCCGGCAGAAGCAACGGACAAGTCGAGACTCGATGATTTCAATGATTCAGTGAGTCAGTTTGTGTCTATACTGAAGTCGGGCGGATTAGGTTGCCGGGAGTTGGAACTTGATGAAGTTGTAGGGGCTGAGAATGGCAAATTCGGACTTATAGAGAAATATCTTTCACTGAATTTCACAGGCAGGGACGAGATTTTGTCAGATTTGCATGTGGAAGAGAAAGATCTGATGATTGGCGACAAGTATGTCTCTTGTTTTTCTATTGGCGAACTTCCAGATTTGCCGAATGTCCTCAGTTCTAGTTGCCGCAACGAAAACTATTCGACAGACGTGTCGGTGTTGTCTAATTGCATGGCCTTTCCGGTTGCGCTAAAACTGCCTTTTGACCATATTTACAATCAGTTTATATTCATAGGAGATTCTGCGGGAACATTGAACGAGTTGGAGAGACAAGGCAAGCGAATGGAGTCTTTGTCTGCCGTTTCAAGAGAGAATCTTGTGAACAAAATGTTCAACGACGAGTATTTGAACGAGGCTCAAGTGCGGAAAGAACGGAGCGTCCATTGTGCGTTTAACGTAATGCTATGGGACGAAAGTTATGTGTCGTTGCTTCAAAAAAACTCGGCGGTTGGAGGCAGCCTTTCGGCGATGGACTGCAATGTTTCGAAAACGGAGGTCATTGTTCCGCACCTCTTTTGGGCCGCAATTCCGGGAGCGGCGTCAAACTATCCTGACGAGATGAGGTTCTTGTCGTTTATATCGCAAGGTGTCTGTCTTTTCAATATGGAGACAAACTATTCGGACCTAACTGGAGAGAAGTGTCAAGGGCTGAAGCTGACAGACCGTCTGTCTGGCATTCCGGTCAGAGTTGACGTGTCGGACGAGCCGGTGAAGCGAGGTTGGGCTTCTGCAAAGAACAAGTTCATTTTGGGGCCTTCGGGGTCGGGCAAGTCATTCTTTACAAATGTCATGGTTTCTCAGAAATATGATCAGGGCGAACATCTTGTGATTGTTGATGTCGGAGACTCTTACCAAGGTCTGTGCAGGCTGATAAACGAACGGACAGATGGTGCGGACGGCATTTATTACACGTACAAAGAGGACGAGCCAATTTCTTTCAATCCTTTTTTTGTGGAGGATTATGTTTACACGGAAGAGAAAATGGTGCAATTGCTTTCCCTGATTTGTGTCTTGTGGAAGAATGAGCATGAGGATATCTCAAAGTCGGAAGAGACTCAGATTGAAATAGCTTTGAATCTGTATGTTAAGCATTTATGTGAAAACAGAGACGAGTTTCCGTCGTTCAACGGATTTTATGATTTCATGAGGACTTGTTTCAAAGACAGGGTTTCGCAAGAGGGAATAAGGATTGAGAACTTCGATTTGGAGAATCTTTTGCAGGTCTTGTCGCCGTATTACAAGGGAGGCAAGTACGATTATCTTCTAAACAGCGAGGCTAATTTGGACCTTCTCCATAAACGGTTTATTGTTTTTGAATTAGACAACATAAAGGATCATAAAGTGCTCTTCCCGATAGTCACAATTGTGCTGATGGATACGTTTATCACGAAAATGCGCAGGCTTGCCCCTCATGAACGTAAAGTGATTCTCATAGAGGAGGCTTGGAAGGCTATCTCTAAGTCCGGAACAGCAGAGTTTATCAAGTATCTCTACAAAACGGTGAGAAAGCATAACGGAGAGGTGGCGGTGGTGACGCAAGAGGTTGGAGACATAATTGGCAACGAGATTGTGAAGGATGCGATTATAAATAATGCAGACGAGAAAATTCTTCTGGACCAGTCTAAATTTATGAATCGATTTGGGGAAATTCAGGAGACATTGGCATTGTCAGAAAAAGAGAAAGCCTTGGTGCTGTCTATAAACAGAAATCTGAACTTCAGTAATAGAGGCAGGTACAAGGAGGTGTTCATCTCGTTTAATTCAGCCTTCTCTTCCGTTTACGGTGTGGAAGTCTCGCCAGCTGAATACTTGGCTTTTTCTACTACGAAGGAGGAAAAGGGCGTTGTTATGGCTTATGCGGACGAACTGGGTTCTATGCAGAAAGGTATTGAAAAGTATATTGAAGTTCATTATAAAAAAACAGGAAACTTATGAAAAATATTGTTTTATTGGCACTGCTTTTGTGCGGTGCTTCTCCCCTGTATTCGCAGGGAGCTATGGTGGTGACCGACCCCACGTCGTTCGCTCAGCGCGCGATGAATTTTGTTGATCAGATGGCTGAGGCCGTAGAAGAGAAGTATGTCATGTATGAGCAAATAGAGCAAATGGTCATGCAGGCGGAAGATTTTAAGAAAAATGCAGAGAAGTTTAAAACTGCCATGAATTGGGTGAAACGAGCGAAGGACTTTGTGGTGATTGTTCAGGCTGCAGAGGATATGGCGAACGACCTTAACGAATTTCGCAACCAACTGACACAGACAGACTGGCTTAACGAGGGCGAACGGCTGTCCCTTTATTTGAAAGGGTTCGGCATCTATTCTGATGCGATGGACTTGATAGAGGAGGCTAAGCTGTATGTGTCTGACTTTAAGTCGGAAGACGATGCGGGGCTTTCTTCTGCGGAGAGGTTGGAACTGCTCAACAGAATACGATCTCAGATGGCAACGTGCAAGACCAAGATGCAGCTGGTGAAGGATGATGCTCAGGATGTTATAGACAGAAAGAAGGAGATGTGTGAGCCTTATCTGAATATTTACAGCATGGGGGCAAGAAACCAAGGCGGGTCGTATTTGTCAACAAACCAGATGATTTCAAACTTGTTAAAATAAGCGCGTATGTTTTTTGATGTGGAGCCAATAAATCTGAAGGATTTTTCAGACAATTTGCAGGGCATATACGAGGCGAGCAAGACAGATATAGGCGATGTCTCTGTGATAGCCTCGTCTTTGTGCGCGATATTCGCATTGTTTTACATAGGAAACATGATATGGAAAAGCTGGTGTCAGGGAAAGTCAATTGATTTTTACGCAACATTGAGGCCGTTTTGCATAGGATTTGTGATTATGAACTTTTCTGTGTTTGTGAATTTTATAGACGCAGTCATGAATATTGTCAACTTGCCTACAGAACAGATTTTGCAGAGCAAGCAGAACTCTTGCGACAGCCAGATGAGAGAGGTCTTCTTTAGCATAAAACTTTCGGACAATAAAGACGAAGAGACAGGTGTTCAGTCTGTAGAAGACGAGGGGTTGGCGAGCTATATGGGCAATTTGTTTAAGTCAAGTGCTGACTTTATGGTCGGTTTTTTTGCTGATTTGAGAAACAAGTGCGAGGCTGGCCTTTCGTCCTTTTTCATATCAGTTTTGACTATGGCCGGGACGATTTGCGGAGCGGGTGTATTGGCGATTGGAAATTTTACGAAGATGATATTGTTTTACATAGGTCCTTTTGCTTTTGCTTTGTCTTTGATTCCAAGTTTTTCAAACTCTTTGTCTAATTGGGTCAGCAAGTATGTTACGGCAAGTCTCTATCTGCCTTGTGTGAATTTGGTGACGTATGCGATAATGTCCCTGTTCTCGCAATATTTAGATGCGATGACGGCAGGAACGGAAGAGATTGCGGCGCCTCAGAGCAGCTCTATGCTCGTGTTTCTTTCTTTGGCGGCGGCATTTGGGTATATGAGCATTCCGTCCATTGCAGGGTACGTGGTAGGGGCTATGACCTACAGTAGCGGAACTTTGACAGGGGCAGGAAGTTCTAATGCGTCTATGGCTTTGACTAAGTCTAGCAATATGTTAGGCAATATGATGGATGTGAGCGGAGCTGCGCTTAAAGGCGCGAAGGGTGCGTTTGGCTCTGTGCAAAAGACATTTGGAGGACGATGAGAAGTTTGATTAATATACAGAGCGCTTTTTCTCATGTCAGGACATTTATGATTTTGACGTTGGGCTCGCAGTTTCTTGTCCTTTGTTTCGCCTTTTTCTGTTCGTGGCAGTTCAAAGAAGAGCAGAAAAGGAAAATTTATGCGTTGCAGGGTGAGGAACCGTTGAATTTCATCTTTAATCAAAGCACAACTGATAACAGAATGGCGGAGGCGAAGGCTAATGTGGAGCGTTTCCATGAGCTGTTTTTCAATCTTTATCCGGACAAGAGTATGATTGTGCATAAGGTGCAGAGGGCGTTAGAAATGGCAGACAATTCGGCTTATGATTTGTATAAAAGCTTGATGGACAGCGGATTTTACCGGCAGTTGGAGGAGGCGAAAATATTCTGTCTGTATAAGTGTGACAGTGTTTGTGTTGATGTGTCAACGTATCCTTATAAAGCTGTCATGTACGGAAAGATGGAGATTGAAAGAACCTCTGGCTCTACGTTCAGAAATCTGGTGACTCAGTGCAATATACGTAATTGCGCGCGGTCTGAGGCTACTCCTCATGGCTTTATGATTGAGAATTTGGAAGTTATAGATAACAAAGATCTGTTAATTGATAAATTGTACTGACGATGGATGTGTTAAAAACTTTTGCGAATGTGAAGATGCTATTTATAGTGACAACGGTGATTGCTACCGCTATTTCATTGCTCTGCGTGAAATTGGCTTTTGTTTTTGCGGAGGAAGAGAGGAATTTTGTATATGTGGCTGGCTCTCAGAACACTCTGTTGCTTGCGTTGGCTAATGATGTGCAGACGAACAGAAAAGCGGAGGCGGAAATGCAGGTTAGGCGTTTTCATGAGTTGTTTTTTATCCTTTCGCCAGATGCGGATTTTATGAAAAGACAAATGGAAAAGGCTCTGTATATTTCGGACAATACGGTCAAAAACCAATATGGATTGCTTTCTGAAAAAGGGTACTTTAATTCTATGATTGCAAATGGTGTGTCGTCAGAGTTTCTGTGCGACAGTGTCTGTTTGTCTGGAGGGGATGACGGTGAGTTTTATGCTACGTTGTATGGAAAGACATCGTTGGTTTATGGTGATAAAGTGATTTTCAGAAATCTGAAAACATCGTGCGGGCTGGTTTCGTGCGACAGAGATGTGTGTAATCCTAACGGTTTCCGAATTGTAAATTGGAAAATCGAGGATGATAGTTTGTTGGGTATTGTGAAAAGGTGAATTTATGGATAGTCAGAATTTTAAAACGTATTACGAAAGTAAAAAAGCTGAAATGGGAAAAAGAGCAGAGGATAAGTTGAACTCTCTTCCTGTGGAAAGACGCAAATTTTATTTTAAACTGATCTTTGTGACTCTGTTGCTTGCTGTCTTGCTCAAATTGATTTTTGCTTTGGCTGATTTTGATAAGAGTGGGGCAGAGTCGGATAGGACGGTCCCGGAAAAAACTGTTCCGGCAGATTCTCTGGATATTATGAAAATTGATTTGACAGTGCCTCAAAAAGAGGTTCCTGAACGGATAGAGAAAGGTTTGAAGGAGCTTCTGAAGGTTGAGGCTGAAAAAGATAGTTTGGCGTATGAGAAGTAATTTGAAAATAGGTAAACAGCAGATGCTTTTGCATGTTGGCAGTGTTTTTGTGTCGTTGACTGCGATTGCTATATTTTTTATATTGGATTTAGGTGATGCGGACGAGGAGCATTCTGTTGCCGTAGCGGAAGGTTTTAATATGAGCATTCCGGAACCAGAAAACAATGGTTTGGAAAATAGCAAGTTGAAGGCTATTATTTCAGAACAGAACAGGCTGGAAGAGGAGCGTAGCAGACGCAAGATGCAAAACAATTCGTTTGATTTGCTCGGGTCTATTGCAGCAGTGGAAAGAGACAATGGCGACGTTTCGGTGGATGTAAATAAGACGGGTACGAGCCCAAAGAAGTCGTTGGCTGATTTTGAAGATGTGGAAGCCCCCAAAACAACATCGTCGAATGAGGGCGCTGCAGAACAGACTACGGTGAAAAAAGCAGAGAAAAGTCAGAGCCGAGCGGAGCGTTTGGAGAAACTTAGGCAGAGAAAGGCGGAAGAGATAGAGCGCAAAAAGGCCTCTATATTGGAACGTTATGGTGTTCCGGCAGAGAATGATGCGGGCGAATCTAAGACCGAAGCCGTGATTCCTAATGAACAGGAGGCTCCTCAAGTTGTAGCTCAAGCTAATAAAAGGAACGGATTTAAATCTTTAGGAGAAAAGGGCGGTAAGTTGGAGGCTGGCAGTATTCGGGCTGTTGTGCATGGCGAACAGAAGGACATAACTTCGTCGTCTCAGGTGAAGCTGCGGATTTTGGATCCGATAGAGGTGGTTGGCTCTGTAATTCCTCCAAACACGATGATAATAGGCAAGGCTTCATTTTCAGAAAACAGGGTGTTTGTTACGATTGAGAACATTGCTTACAAGGACAATGTGTATCCTTTTAAAGGTTGCATTTATGACAGAGATGGTTTTAAGGGTATTTATATACCGGACAATCTTGTGAATGATGCTGGCAAGGAGGGCGGGGAAAGAACCGTCAGGGGCGTGGAAATTAATACAGGCGGACTGCGTGGCCTATTGGATAAAAGTGCAAATGCCATTGTGGATGCGACAAAAAGCGTGGTGGGCGGAGCTATCAAGGAGACTAAAGTTACGCTCCCGGCGAATTATAAACTAATTATAAAAATGACAAAGTGATGGCTCGTGTCTGTGTTTTTTTATTGCTGAACTTAATGTGCTTCATGACTTCTTCTGCTCAAAATGTGGTTAAGGTGAAGGAGATTCCGTTGGAGGTGTCGGACGTCAAGTGGGTTTATCTTAAGTTCGCTGCAGCTGTCAGTTATGCAGATATGGGTACCGATGAGATAACGGTGGAGGTGACTAACGTGAACTCTGTGGTGCGCGTGAAAAGCGAGGTCTCCGTGTTTGATGAGACTAGTATTACTATAATAACAACCGACGGAAAGGTTTATACATTCTCTTTGTCTTATAAACAGAATCCAAGGTTTGTGGCGGCCAGTGTAATTGACCGGGATATTGCAGACCAGGATATAATTTTGCCGATGGAGATAGAGTTGTCTCACAAGAGGACTTCTCATATTATTTTGCCAAGTAAGATTCTGGATGTTAAGGCGGGGTGTGACAGTATCATTGCAGAGCAAGTGGAGAATATCGAGAATATTGTGAAATGCAAGTCGCTTTCCGTCGGTTTTGATTTTTTTGACGAGACCGATTTGGTTGTCATAACGGAAGATAAGCAGATTTATCCTTTTATAGTTAAGTATTCGGAAAATCCTGAAATTCTGAATTTTACAGTGGCTGGTGGTGATGTGCCAGATGCGGTTTTCTCTTCTATTTCGGTAAATGAGATGGATATGAGGCGTTTGGGAGAAAAAGTTGTGAGCGAAGGCTCCATGCTGAATCATGGGGTGATTGACAATAAAATGATTTTTTCGTTGAGGTCTATATTCGTAGAAGAGGATGTTTTTATGTTTCACCTTTCTATTGTGAACAATTCGCATATAGACTATGAGATTGACTTCTTGAAAAGTTACATAGTCAATAAAAAGACGGCAAAGGCTCAGGCGTATCAGATAGACGAAAAGGTTCCGCTTTTTGTCTATGGGAATGGTTCGGAGGATGATGTCGTTGCAGCAAAGCAGGAAAGGTCTGTTGTGCTTTTTTTCAAACGTTTCACCATACCGGACAAGCACAGCCTTTACTTTGAGGTTTTTGAAAAAGACGGAGGTCGGCATCTTAAATTTACTGTTCCTAATAAAGAACTGCTAAAGGCGAGGCGTCTGAAAGACGGATAGGAGAAGTATGGTTAATTGATTGAGCGTCAGAGATATATAATGACAGGCTGCCTTTATGGTGAAGGTTAAGTCGAGGAACTTATTTTATTAAAAAATAAAAGTTGCATTTGGGTCTTGTTTCTATGGTGAAATTTTACACCTTTGCGCTCTTTCAAAACCTATGATTGTTTTGTTGATTAATTTAAATTTAAAAGTTTATATGTTTAATTTTGGAAGGCTGTTAAGCCTAGTAGTTGTTACGTTTTTTGTATCGGTATGTTCGCAGTCTGCCGAACTTACTCATGTGAAGGGGGTGCATGCCGTTGGCGTGCGGGGTGGTATCGGCACTAAAAGTGATTACGATGTGGGGGTGACCTACTCGTATTATTTTAATTCAAAAACAGCTTTGCTTTTGGAGGCTGATTATGAACGGGCTAAGTTTGGCATGTCCGACTTTTCTGGAGTCGTGCTTGTTTCTCCCGGAGTTGTGTATTCTGTATGGAATCCGGCTGTTTGGTTCTATATGAATCTTTCTGTCGGAGCTTCTGTTGGTTATGACAATTGGCGTTGTGATATTGTGGACGAAGAGGTTAGCGGAATGGTTTACGGCGCTAATGTCGGTTATTCGTTGGAGTTCTTTCCGTCTAGCCGGATTTCTTGTCTGCTAAAGGCGCAGCAATATCTGCTGTTTGGCAATGACGACCAGTATCTGAAGCCTTTGTTTAGTGTTGGTGTGAGGTATAATTTTCATAAATAGTATATGTGTAAGATGAGAAAAATTGAGTTGTTTAGGAAAGTCTTTGTGCTTTGTGGCGTGTTTTCTTGTTTCGTTTCTTGTGATACGCGCGATGATTATATATTGGAGCATTGTGACGAGCCTGTTATTACTCTTGTAAATCCGGAGAAATGGGGTTCTGAGGAGATTTTTAACCAAAAGTATGTTGCGGTGGATCTGTGTTGGGGAGATTCTGTTGAACTTGACTTTAATTTTGAGGACAAGTACGGCATTTCTGGCGATTTTTCGTACGAGATTAATGGCACGCTAAACTCAACTGCGCTGTATGAATATTATACGGACGGGTCTGACGAATATGACGATGTTTTTAAATCTGTTGAGTCTGTCGGAAATCATCTTTCTATCGAAATGGACTCTGATAACAGGAAAATAATCATAAAGGAGAAGACTAAGTCTGCAGAGTATTTTTATGAGAAGCTTGCTCCTTATTGGACGGTATCAGTTTCTAATCCGATAGATATGAGTTCTGGCGGCAGCGCTCTCGTTAGTGCTCGTATTACTCTGAAGATAAAGAATAAAATAGGCAAGGAGGGCTTGTTTTATGTTTATTTGCAGGTTTGGGCAAATAGGGCGCCTACTCCTGACTTTGTTTTTGTTGCAGACTCGGACAATAATATGATAAAGGGTGTGAAGGCTGTTTGTGAGGATATTGACGGAGACGAAATCGTTGCCTACGAGTATAATTTTGACGGAGAAGTGTTCACTCCTTTTACTGATGAACGGTATGATTTTGTGAATAAAAGAACCGTGAATAATGTCAAGACAGGAGATGCTGCGTATGGAGGGGTTTACCTGACGGCTACGGCATTGCCTTACGTAAAACACGTTTTTCAGGAAGAGGGCGAGCATGTCGTTCATGTGAGATGCAAAGACTCTTGGGGTTTGTGGAGTGAGTGGTGTTCAAAAAAGATAAAAATTAGTAAATGAAAAATAACATGTATAGTTTTGTAAATAGATTTTTAATTCTGCTGGCTAGTGTATTTTGTTTTGCTGACGTTTGGGCAGATACTTGTGCAGATTCTAAAATAGGATGGGGTGTTAAGCCAAGCTTGAAAGTTCTTGCGCATGGAAACTCTTTGTTTTCAGATATAAATGTGAAGGCGGAAGATCGCATGTGCTTTTATTTGCCTACATATTCAATAAATCATGATGCTGGTCAGTACTTCAAATGGAGTGTAGTTCATGGAGGCTGTAATGGTCAAAGAATAAAAGACCGTGGTGTGACTTATGAATTAAGTTGTGGTGATATTGACTTGGGTAGATATTTCAATGTTAAGGAAGAAACTGGCAATATAAAAGATGCAAGAAAATTCACATGGTTTTTAGGGAATTTGAAGGGAACAACATTCTCTGCGAAGGACTTGATGAATGCTGTAGGTGTGGATTTTAAGGATGGGAAGGCAACAATTAAAGTGGGTTTGACTGTTTCTGGTTATCAGATTAATAACAAGAAAAACGCAAGAAGAGATTTGGATCAGGTCACAAGTTATGTGACTATCATTGTGCATGATTGCTCGGCTGGAAAAATAAAGCCAGACGAGTCTGTCACGCCTAATATTTCAGAGGACAAGGGCGTTCCTGTGTATGGTATATATAATTCGGACGAGGGTGGTGTTTATCCTATTGTAAATGAGACAGATCCTAGTCTGTTTAATTTCTCAGACGAGTCTGTGTATTTTAAAGTGACAAATTCTGAAGATAGAGTTGTGAACGACAACATTAAAAGCGATAGGAACTTTTGCACTTATCCTAATTATAAGGATTTGTTGGGCAGTGGCTTGAGTTTCAAAAGTGGAGAAAAACGTGTTGTTGAACGTGTGTATTACAACTCAAATTTTTCGTGCGGAAGTAATGTGCTGACTTTTCAGGCTGTCGATGTGTTGCATTTGGATGGGTTTGATGAGAACGAAGTGGAGCGGTTTGTTTGTCCTGCGGAGCAGGCTTTGCCAAATGTAGGTGATTTTAGCTGCACTTCGGAAAATGCTTTTAAAATAGAGGGCAAGTCTGTAGATTGGAGCCGTGTGTCTAATGTTTTTACGGAGGAGGTTTACGGCGTGGTTTATGGTTGGGAGTACAAAACGTCGGTTGACAGAAATTGGCGGCCGGTTGCTGATTTCGGTGCGGAAAATGTGAAGGAAGATGTGGATCTGTGCATCTCGAAAAGCGTTTTCAAAGAGAATAGGACTTACTATTTCAGACAGGTGCTTTATTTGAAGAACTTCAATAAAAAGGTGTATGCAAGCGGAGAGAATAATTATGTGATGGTGAAATGTTTCAAAAAGTTGGGCTCTGCTGATTTCGCTGTTTCTGATTTCCCTGCAATGTGTCCGGGCAGTGAGCTAGACTCTGTGCTTAAGGTTAATTTTGAGCCGAAGCAAGATGGACGTTATTGCGGCTACAAAGGAGAGAGTGCGGAGTGTGCGTTCTTGTATTCGTATTCTTCTAATTTTGATGCGTTCAATGGCTCGAAGGTAACAGCAAACTTGTCTCTGCCGTTTGTTTTGGTGGCAGAGTCTGATATAAACACTAAAATTTCGGTTGCGGACGGTTGCGGAAATGTGGTCGATTTGTCCAGCATGATTAAGGTTCATCGTAATCCTGAATTAAAAAGGGAGGCTATTCACGTTGAAGGCGGCAGTGTCTCTAATTCAGACGAATTTGAGAACAGACTGAAGGTCAGAGTGCCTGAGGACAAGAGCTTTGGCGTTATAATTGGGAATGAAGACGAGGAGAAGAGCCAAAGCCGTTATTATATATCTGTCAAGAGTGATAAGGTTGACAGCAATGGGGAGTTTGAATGGGCGGCTCGCTCTTTAATTAACCCGGTTTCTGGTTATAGGGTGTCAAATAATATAAGAACGAACGCGTGGTATGATGAGATGACTTGTGATTATATGAAAATAGAGAAGGTCAATGTCTCTTCGGGTTGTGTGAGCGAGCCTGTTTTTCTTTGTGTTGATTATGTCAAAGATCTGCTGAACAATAATATTTATGCAGGAGGCGGGCTGGAAGGCGACAAGGTTTATGTATGCAAGGGAGAGCTGAACAAACTTTTGTTAGGTGATCATGTTAGTGGCGGTTATGGAGAAGGCTCGTACTCTTATATTTGGCAGTATTTCAACGGGTCTGAGTGGGTCGGTATGACTGATGCTGCCGGGAAGATTATTCGCTCGGAAAATCTTGAGGCCGGCGCTTGGATAAGACCTGTCGATAGGGACGTGAAGGTGCGCCGGTATGTGAGGTCTAATGTGCCGGGCGGGGCAGAGACTGGTTATCTGGAGTCTGTTAGTAACGAGGTCACGTTTGCTGTTTACGCAGTTCCGGCTTTTGACCTTTTGGTGGACGGTCAAAAGGGTGATCTGGATATTTGTTTCGGAGACGAGGTGGAGTGTTCTGTGTTGTTGAAGAATGCTTCGGATATTGAAAGCCAAGGGTTGAAGGTGGGTTTTGAGTATTGTTTTGAAAATAAAGATGGTTCTTATACGCCGTTCGGGAAGGGTGTGAAGAAGTTCTCTGTTGATAAAGACTCTGTGATATATGCATTTGCATTGTGTTGTAATGATACTGTTTACGCAACAGAGCCTGTGAAAATTATCGCAGGAGAGAACTTGAAAGTGCCCCAGGAGGATTTGTTGTCTGATAGATGCAAGGTCAGAGGAGAAACAGTGAATGTCGGTGTTAACAAGCAGCTGGGACGCGAATATGCTTTTGTCTTGGCTGACGGTGACACGGTTGAAGGCGCCTTGGCTGAAATTAACTTGCCGCTCGACGGTTCTGTTTCGTTTAAAGTGCTGGCAAAGAAGGACGGTTGTGTCGGGGGGACTGATTTTAAATTCAACAATGAGGATATGCTTCGTCCTTTGGAGAATGGCAAGCTTTTTGTTGAAAATTCAGATGGGGCAAAAAGCGATATGATTTGTGCTGGGAATCCGTTCACTATATCTGATGCAAATTTGGCTCAAGACGGCGACTTTTCGTACTCTTGGACGATAAACGGCGGTGTTCCGCTGGCCGACAAAAACCGAAGTCTTGTGTCTGATGGCTCGCTGTTCAGAGAGAAAGGCAATAGTTATGAGGTTGTGAGGGTGACTTCTGATGAGTGCCGAAGTGTGACGGATACTATCAAATTTGATACTTATGACATGATAGGAAACATCTCTTTGGAACTAAGTGAAGATTCGGTTTGTTTTGGCGGCGGCGCGACTCTGTCCGTATTAAGCGTGGATGGCGGGTCTGGTTATTTCAGGTATGAATGGCTTCGCGAAACAGACGTTGTTGCAGACGGGGAAGAAAAAAGCTATGCTTTTGTAAATCTTGATGATGAAGTTAATGTCGTAGGTGTTAATGTTGTTGACAGGTATTGTCACAATTATAATAAGTATGCGACTAAAGTCATTGACGTTGAGCCGGACTTGTCTTTCTCTTTGGAGGCTTTGCCGTCGGTTGTCGTTCGTGAAGAGTTTGAAAATAATTCTTATGTAGATATTAGGATTGAGGGCGAAAACCTGAATATCAAGGATAAACTGGAGGTCTCGATTAATAGTCAGTCGCCGATGTCGTATGAGTATAACGGAGAGTTCTTTACTGTAAAATTGGATTCGCTGTCGTTCCTTTATAACGTGGCGGCTTTAAATGTGAAACGTTATGGACAGAATGAAAAATGTGAGTCTCGTTCTACTGTTTATGTTCATCTTAACGACGGCTTTGACGGTGTTCCAGTGGTGAGCTCCGATGTTTCGCAGAGTATCTCTCCAGCTGTGGTTTGTGGCGGCTCAAAGGTGTCTCTGTCTATTTCTGATTATCCGTCTTTTGGAGGCAATGAACTTGGAAGTGAGGATTTTGTGCATCAGTGGTATGAGAGCCTTGACGGTGTAAACTGGTCTAATAAAGGTAAAGCTGCAGACTTGGTTGTTGAGGCTAAGGAAGGTGTTGCGGTTATGTACATGTGCAAACTGACTTATCTTCCGGATGGAGGCAAGTCGATGTCTGTCTCGTCTCCTGTCTATGAAGTTCAAGGTAAAGAAGCTCTGAAACTTTGTTCTGTCTCTTTTGACGAAGATGAGGAACGTGTCAAAACTTTATACAAGTGCAAGGGTGAGACCGGCACGTTTAGGTTGTCTGCAGATTCGCTCATCGCTAATAATCTGAGTTTGCAGTGGTACCAGATGGGGCTGGACAATGTGTGGAAGCCTGTTGAGGCTGTAGGTTTGACAATGGGAAGCACTTTGAGCGAGTGTGTGGTCGATTTGGAAAATTATAAAGAGAACACATATTTCAGACTTGGGGCTGTTGACCCGTGCAACGGAACTGAAGTCTATTCGGAAAACCTGCTTCAGCTGATGTTTAACGAAGGTGCTGGCTTGTCGGCAGAGGATGTTGTTTTGCTTAGCAGCTCGGTTTACGAAGGTGAGTCGCTGGATTCTGTGATGCTTGCTGTGCCTCGCGATTATAAGAATGTGTATAGCTGGACGTCAGATCCGTCTTTGAAGGCGTGGAGTGTAGGCAATCCGATTTGGGTGAACGGCAAATTTAAGCAGGGCAGAGATTCTGTTTTTGTGTATGTCACGACAAAAGGTAAAGGCGACTGCTCTTCTGATCCGATTGTTTACCATTTTGATGTTTACAAAAAAATATCAGCAAAGATGTTGTTTGACAAGTCCGGAGACGAGGTGGTTTGTACGAATAAGAATCGTGTCCATCTGATGTTGGAGGATATAACTGGCGGCGATGGCGTGTATTCTGTGGACTGGTACTACAAGAGCGACAAGATGTCGTCTTTCGCAAAGGTTGTTGATGGAGACGAGACGCAGCCTTTTGAGGTTACGGAGCGTTTGGAGAATGCGACTGATGGCGGTTTGGCTTATTTGCTGTTGAACTATATCAGAGAGACGTGCCAGTTCTATGCGGTAGTCAGCAGTGTGGGCAATTATCCGGACAGAAGCTATGTGTCCAATTCGGTCACAAAAAGGGTTTATCCATTGCTGGATCCGGGGCGGATAGACGTTGCGACTGTAGATGTTTGCTATGGCAGTTATTTCTCTTTCATTGATGGTTCTGATGCTACGGGCGGCTCTGGAAATTACTCTTATGAGTGGCTGAAGTCGGAGCGTACGAGCGACGGCTGGGGCAAATGGTCGCCAGTTGTGGAGCAGACCAGCGTGAAATATACGGGCAATTCAATGCAGGAGATATATCGTTTGTACAAGACAACGCGTTTTTGCAGGGTTGTGCATGATGATTGCATCTCCGACACGACGGCGGTCAAAGTGGTGAATGTTAGAGATGAGTTTCTTATCGAGCCGGATTTTGTCACTTGCAATCCTTTGGTTGTCAGCGGTAGCAGCTCGCACATGAACGGCTTGCACGAAGGGTTTGATTATGTGTGGTATGACAAGATGCGCAGAGTTAAGGATACAACAGAGGTTTATGAAGAGTATGTTACGGAGTCTTTGAAGAGCGCGGAAGAACTGTTTTTTGTG
Source organism: uncultured Bacteroidales bacterium (assembly GCA_937915765.1). Lineage (GTDB taxonomy): Bacteria > Bacteroidota > Bacteroidia > Bacteroidales > Paludibacteraceae > RGIG9379. The sequence goes on from CALGHE010000049.1 coordinate 29,403, forward strand.
AAGACTATGACAAAGGATGATTTGAAGTGCTTGTCTTCTAACTATGACACTGTTGTGATTAAGACTTTCTCTGTTGATGGTGGCAGCCTGACGTTTGAGAAGTTTGACGCGTCGAAAGATGTCTTCTGGATTTGTAGCGGGGAGGGTGCCGGACAAGTCTTTGTCGAGGGCAGCGAGGACTTGGCTTATGATTGGTGGTACAAGGTTGATGATGAGATCTCGGATAATATACTATGGGGCAAGTCCGGCTCGCAAGTTAGGAGCGCTACTGTTAATCTGGACACTTGCAAATTGGCAAAGGTCTTGGCTAATGACGATGTGTCGAGGTCTGTCCTGGAGAAGAAGGTCTCTTTCTTCAGACGCACAAGTTTCACTCAGGACGTGAACGGTGAAAAACGGGAGCAGAGCATCTATTCTGACACAGTCTCTGTCTATATTGTTCCGAAACTTAATCTGGTAGAGAAGTTGTTGCTCGCTAATTCGGTAAGTATGGCAGGCTCTTTGCAGGAAAGCCAGGAAATATATTGCTCAGGAGAAAAAGGTGCTAAGATCAGCGGTGTTGTAGATCAGGATTCTGAATTGTACTCTTTGTGGCGAAACTTGGAGTTTGGGCCTTATCTGTATGATAGGCAAACGGAGGAGTTCCAGACTTGGTTTGAGTTTGCAAAAGGGCGCACCTTTAACGACACTACTGCGTGGGAGAAGGGCGATGTCTATTATGGACGCATAGATTATGCGCAGATATTCTCCGTTGGTGGCGCCGATGGTATGGACACAAGCTATATCGTAAGACGCGCGTTTAGCGACGGATGTTCAGTCTCTTATTCAAATTTTGTGAATCAAACGGTATCCGACAAAAAGGCTAAGATAGAAGATGTCTATATTTCGGCTATTTCGCCAGAGGGACGAAAGTTTAAAGATGGCATTGAATTTGGAGATAAAATGTATGTCGATTATGTGTCTAATGAACCTTATGACGTGGTCTGGTTCCGAGATGAAGATTGCACTGACACTCTGAAGAAAGGTTTCCCGCTTGTCTTTGATTCGGTTTGTGCGGAGACTCCGTCGGTGGTGTACATGAAACGTCTTGACAATGTGGGCTGTATGTCTTCGCCTTTGGCCGTGTCATTGCCTTTCTTTACTAAAAGTGACGGCGGAATCATCAGTGGCAATCAGGCGGTTTGTGCGGGAGAACGTTTTGGTAAGGTGTGCAATTACCGTCTTGCCCATGGTAGACGTTTCTCTCCTAATAGCGGAGAGGCGAGAGTCTTCTCTTATCAGTGGCAGATTTGCATGGACGAAGAACGGAACGTGTGGACAGACATCGCTGGCGCGGTTAATCCTGAAGAGTTGCCGGCCGATAAAATAGAGGGTGTCGTTAATCCTGATTGCAGGGCATGCTTTATTCGCAGAGCGGCCGTTAACGAAACAGGCAGAGTCTGTTATTCTGATACTTTGACGTTATATCGTTATGGAGAGGTGCTTCCGGGTAAAATATCTTTAGAGTCGGACAATACGCTTTTCTGTCACAAAGATGTTTTGCCTAAAGTGTCTAGTTCGTTGCCTGCTGGTGGTTATGCTGAATTTACGGGTCGCAATGATTATCTGTGCGGATGGGAGATTGCGTTGAATGGAGGTGACTTTAAGAAGGTTTCCGAACCAAGCAAATTTGGCTATTCTCTTGACTTAGAGTATGTCTTGCGTTATGGTGATCTGCTGGAGATAGACTTTGACAAAAACAATGAGGTCGCTGTGCGCGCTGTTTATAGCGATGCGTGCGGGTTGGCTTATAGCGAGCCGTTGAATATGACAATCTGGAAGAGACTGATGCAACCTTCTGTTTATCAAAACAAGAAAGATTGCAACTCAGATTCTATTGTGGTTAAGGTGGATAACCTTGATGATTTCAGCTATTACTGGTTTATATTGGACGAAGATTCCAATCCGGTGTGGACCGGTCTGAATGACTCTTTGGCAATAAGGCGAGTTTCGGACATTGTGGCAACTCAGTACGGTGTTGTTGGTGTGGATGTTAACAGCGGATGTGTGACTGATTCGTTGTTTTTTAACGTGGATTCTATGCCGGAACTTTCTCAGGGGGCGATGGCGTCTGCAAACTTGGCGGCTTGTTACGGCAGTGATGTGAAGATTGAGGGCGGTTTGGCTGAAGGTGGAAGCGGCGAAAAAAAATATTTGTGGCAAATGTCCTACGATTTGGTTGTGTTTGAAGATTGCGGTGTTGCTAAAGACCTTGAAATCAGTAATGTCAAAACCTCTGCTTATTTCCGCAGAATAGTTGACGATATGTGTGATTCGGACACGAGTGAGACCGTTTTTGTGAGGGTGTACCCTAAACTGAACGTTGATTTGGCATTAATCGAGAAGACAGACTTTAAATGTGCCGGGCAACGTTTCAGCATGAAGATGAACAAGGAGGATCTGGATTCGGTCAAGGCGGATTGTGAAGCTGCGTTTGGTGATGAGTTTGAGTCTGTGTCTGTTCTGATAAGTCGTGCTGATGGGACGGAGACTGATAGTTTGTCGGAAGGTCGGTCTTTCGCAACGTTTAATGGTGTTGATGGCGATTATTCGGACTTTTATGTGAAAACGGTTGTGCGTGCGGGTCTGAACGTATGCGAGTCAGAACAAAGTGTGATGCGCGCCTATTCGGCTCGTCCTATCGAGGCGGAACGGAATGTGGTTGAGGCAACGAGTTTGTTCCCTTGTAACGGTTCTATTGTTGATGTCTTCGGAAAGTATGATTTAGAGACAGAGGCTGATGATTTGCATGTCGAGTATCAATGGTTTGAGTCTAAGGACGGCGTTGAATGGAGTGCTGTGCCAAACGGTAACTCGCCGCGTGTTATGGTTGTGGCTGAAGGAACTAAACAGATGAAGCGCAGCATGACGAACGGCTGTGACACGTTGTTCAGCAATATTCTGAAAATTGAAGGGCAAGAGGCTGTGCCGGTGGATTATGAGGCTGAACTTGGACTTGAAATAACAACGGTAGTCAAGGCCGATTCTTCGTCCGTATATTCTGTGTACACTAAGGCTGACAATGCTTCGTCCGATTATGTGATAAAAGGTAAAGGGCTTGAAAAACCTCTGCCTTTTGGTCTTAGCGCTATCCCTGCTGATGCTTTGGACAGTACTGTCTATATAGTTAAGAATGCGGAAATTTGTGTCTCTCCTTACAAGGTTGAACCATTGAGAGGCGGTGTTATTTCTGTTGACGGAAACGGCTTCGTGTGCAGCGGGTCGGATATGCCTGCCATTAAAGCGTCTGACGTTTCGGGCGGTAATGGAGAGTACTCTTATCAGTGGTATTACAAGAACGAAAATCTTGCAACGTCAGACTATGTTCAGATTGACGGAGCGAACGGAAAGACATATACGCCGGAGCCTATATCAACAAAAACGTGGTATAGACGAGAGACTTACGCGGGCGAATATAAAATGGTCAGCAATGAGGTTTCTGTAGAAATTGTAGGTTTGCCTGAGGTTGGCTATATCTATACTGATGCAGATACGGCGCTTTTGAATTCCTCAGGTTTGATTTATGGCGACTTTATGACTCAAAAGACAAGCGATATGTCTGTAACTCTTTTTGATACAGTTAGATATGCGTCTTATTTGTTCTGGCAGATAAGTGAAGACGGCGAGTCGTGGGATAATCTGGTGTCGAAAGTAGATTTGAATTCAGAAGTCCATTCGTTAGCGTTGAACGACACGCTGCCGTTGAGATATTACCGGATAAGCGCGAAAAATAGTTGCGGAACATCTGTTTCTGAGTCTTTCAAAGTTGTAACATTGAACACACCTATGATAAAGGAGGCTGATGTGGTTGTTGAACATGCGGTGTGTAAAGGCAAAAACGCATCCATAATCTGTTATGATAATGCAGAACATACTTACACTGGTGAGTATTATTATCGCTGTGAAGGTTATCCGGAAAACACGTTCTATGGAAAGAGACCTTACGAGGGCAACCTTTTCAGAGAAGAGATAGAGTTTCATAATGTGACGGAGCCTTTTGTCGTGACCATGGTGAGGGTGTCGAAAACAACAGGCGTAGAGACTCGCAAAGAAGTTAAGGTGGAGGTTTTGGATTTTAAGGCAGATTTTTCGTTTGAGGTGAACGGACTTGAATATCCTTGTGAGCAGGAGGATGTGGCAATTGAGCAAGGGGCTCTTGTGCAGTTCAAAAACAAATCCAAAAATGCGACTGTGCTTTATTGGGAACTGATTCAGCCTGCCAATCCGCAGTATTGCGATAAATTTACGAGAGGGTTGATGTCTTACGTAGAAGACCCGATGTGCTACTTCTATAATGCGGAACGTTACGAGGTGTCTTTGGTTGTGACGAATCCGCAGGGGTGCAGAGATACTGCTGTAAGTTCGGCTCTGTATATCCCGCAGGAGGTGTTCAGGTCGTATGACAGCGATGTTGTCGCAGAGTTTGTGGACGAAGGAGACAGCCCTTCGTTTGAGTTCAAAAATGTCGAGGTTTATCCAACATTGTTCAGTCAAAGCCTGACTATAAACGCCTATGGCAAAGAGTTCGAGTATGTCGTGGTTGATGTGAATGGACGCGTGCAAAAGACCGGCAGAGGACACAGCCGGAAGGTGGTTGATTTAAGTGATTTGAGTCAAGGCTCTTATACTGTGTTGGTGAACGGTCGTGCGTTTAAGATTGCTAAACGTCATTTAGATTGATATTTGGAATCGTAGACTATACTGGCTCTTGGGTGTGAATTTAGGAGCAGAAACTCCCGCTGATTTTAGTCGGCGGGAGTTTTTTTATTTTGTTGAAAAGTTTTTAAGTGTTTGAAAATTAACAGATAAGGAAAGCCTCTTTTTTTTTGCTTTTTTTGTAATGCGCTGAAAATTAGATTGGTGAAAGGCTTGCTTTTTTTATGGTTGATAAATAAAACGATAAGTAAATATTAGATTAGATTATTTTTTTACTATATTTGCAAAATAGAAAAACAAACTAAAATTTTTCAGTTGTTATGGGAAAGATTATAACAATGGCGAATCAGAAGGGCGGTGTGGGCAAGACTACTACTGCTGTTAATTTGGCGGCGGCTTTGGCTGTAATGGAAAAGAAAGTGCTGTTGGTGGATATAGACCCGCAGGCTAACGCTTCTTCAGGTTTGGGCATAGATATAAAAAACGTAGGAACTACGGTTTACGAATGTCTTGTCGAGGGCGCGGACATGAAGGACGCAATTTGTGACACGGATATAGAGAACTTGAAAATAGTTCCGTCGAACATCGATTTGGTTGGGGCGGAAATCAAGATGATAGACTATCCGGATCGTGAGATGGTTTTGAAAGGGTCGCTTGCTCCGCTTGTTGACGAATACGACTATGTGATTGTGGATTGTTCTCCGTCGCTCGGAATTCTGGTGCTCAATGCCCTTGTGGCGGCAGATTCGGTGCTGATTCCGGTTCAGTGCGAATATTATGCGCTGGAAGGAATTGCAAAGCTGCTCGATACAATCAAGCGCGTTAAGACCAAGTTCAATCCCGATTTGGACATCGAAGGTTTCTTGCTTACAATGTACGACTCTCGCGTCAAGTTGAACAACCAGGTGGTAGAGGAGGTCAAGAAGCACTTCGGAGACATGGTGTTCAAGACTATGATACAGAGAAATGTAAAGTTGGGCGAGGCTCCGGGGTACTGTCAGTCTGTAATCACGTTTGACGCTGATTCAAGAGGCGCTCAGAATTATATGCAGCTGGCAAAGGAAATTCTTGATAATAATTCAGAAGAAGAGTGATATTGAAAGTGGTTTGTTATGGCTAAGAAACTTGGAGGTTTAGGCAGGGGAATGGACGCCCTTCTGGGCGGTTCGGAGCCGGAGGTTAAAGGTTCGTCTTCGCTGGACGAGATTCCTCTTTCGGAGATTGAGGCGAATCCGGATCAGCCGCGAAAAAATTTTGACGCTGACGCTATGTTGGAGCTGTCGGAGTCTATAAAGCAGCACGGGGTTATTCAGCCGATAACGCTCCGTAAGGTTGCTGATCATAAGTATCAGATTATTGCCGGAGAACGTCGTTACAGGGCTTCTACTATGGCTGGCAAGGACTCGATTCCTGCCTATGTCATAGACGCGTCGGACGAGCTTGTTATGGAAATGGCGCTGATAGAGAATATTCAGCGCGAAGACCTTAATTCTATTGAAGTTGCTCTGTCTTATCAGAATTTGATGGATGTATGCAATTATACGCAAGAGCAATTGGCGGAACGTGTCGGTAAAAAGCGCGCTACGGTCTCAAATTATCTGCGCTTGCTTCGTCTTCCGGGCAATATTCAGGTCGGAATAAAGGACAAAAAGATTGACATGGGGCATGCAAGGGCGCTGCTCTCTGTCGAAGACCCTGTCAAGCAGCTTGAGATTTATGACGCGATACAGCGAGACGGTTTGTCTGTGCGCAAGGTTGAGGAGCTTGTCCGTGGTTTGAATGAGGAGAACGAGGAGAATGGCTCAACAACTGGTGGTGGCGGAAAAACTGGCGGCGGAGCCTCTTTGCCTGACGAATATGTGCTGCTGAAGGATGTGCTTACTGATATGTTCGGGCAGAAGGTTGATCTGGTGCGTAACGCTAAAGGAAAAGGTAAAATAACAATTCCGTTTTCGAATGACGAGCAGTTCGAGAAAATAATGGAGATTTTCGATTCTGTTCAGAAACGTTGAGTTTTTTGCTTATGAATCAATTTAATAATTTATTGATAAAGATTATGTTGGAAAGGGGAGAGCGAATGTTTTTATTTCTGCTCTTCTCTCTTTTGGTTTTTTCTAATGGCTATGCAAGTCAGGATTCGGCAAGTGTTGTGAATATGCGCGTGGCTCCTGCTGTCTTGGCGCCGGATTCCGCTTTTTCTGAGGCGGACACGGTCGTGGTTGGCGCGTCTGTGATTGGAAAGACTGCGCAAAATGCGGCCCCTGAAGATACTGTCGTTAAAAAGAAAAAAAGAAAAAAGGAGCCTGAAATAGTTTATTGGAAACCGGACCCAAACAAAGCCGTGTGGTATTCGCTTATTTGTCCGGGGCTTGGGCAGGTCTATAACAGAAGTTACTGGAAAGTGCCTGTCATATACGGCGGTGCGGCGGTTTTGAGTTATATCGTGGTTTGGCAGGGACGAATGTACAACCAGTACGGAAATGCCTATCATGACATGTTTGACAACAATCCGGCGACAAATTCGTACGACGATATTTTCGGTAATATGGACGTTACTTTGGATTGGAAGCAGAAGACGTTGAAGAACAAGCGTGACTATTATCGCAGGAACAGGGATTTGTGCGTGTTCGGTTTTGTCTTGTTGTATGCTCTGAATGTGATTGATGCGTATGTTGACGGTCATCTGTACGATTTTTCTGTGACGGACGACATATCTTTCAAAGTGGAGCCGGTTTTGAATAGTCCGTTTTATGCGACACCTAGTGTAGAGCCTTCTTTCGGACTTCAGTGTAAAGTTAGTTTTTGAGATATAATTTGAAGATGTTAAAATATTTTGTTACGGCTCTGTTGGGCCTTTGTGCGGTGTCTTCTTGGGCTGAAGACGGTAATGATGAGAGCAAGGTTGCAGAACTTTTGCAAGATTCAGTGGCTTTTGCGGGTGTTGATTCGACAATGGCAGATTCTGCGAATGTGGAGGAGCAGACCATACCTCTTGGCTTTGTCTCCAATATGGATAGTTTGCTTTATGTTTTTCGTAAGAATGTGAGGCCTCAGAGCGATTGCAAGTCAGACAGTCTGGGCGAAGTTTTGCCTGATAGCGTGTACATGCAGCGCCTTAGCCAGATTCCTGCAATTATGGAGATGAACTACAACAGCATTGTGAAGCGTTATATAGAACTTTATACGGTGAAAAGAAGAAAGCAGGTGGATTATATGCTGGGTGTGGGCAAGTACTATTTCCCTATATTTGAAGATGCTCTTGACGCAGCGGGCTTGCCGATAGAACTTAAGTATTTGCCGGTAATCGAGTCTGCTCTTAATCCGAGAGCGTTTTCCAGAGCGGGGGCTTCCGGGCTTTGGCAGTTTATGTATTCAACCGGCAAGTTGTACGGCTTGCAGGGCAACAGCCTGATAGACGACAGAAGAGACCCTATAAAGTCTACGAACGCCGCTGTGCGTTTCCTCAAGGATTTGCACAATATTTATGGCGACTGGGCCTTGGTTATCGCGGCGTATAATTGCGGTCCGGGCAATGTGAACAAGGCTATTCGCCGTTCTGGAGGCAAAAAGGACTACTGGGCCATCTATCCGTACCTGCCTAAGGAGACTCGCGGATATGTGCCTGCGTTTATCGCCGCTACATATACTATGACTTACTATAAAGAGCATAATCTGTGTCCGGCGGAGATTGAGATGCCTATCTTGTGCGACACGATAATGCTTAGCGAGCGTGTGCATCTTCTGCAGATTGCGGAGGTGCTGAAAATTGATATTGATGTGTTGCGCAGTCTTAATCCTCAGTATCGGAAGGATATAATTCCGGGCAATGGTGTTCCGTACTCTTTGTGCTTGCCTCTGGCGAGTGTTAATAATTTCATTGACAATAAAGATACGATTATAGCGCACAGGGCGGAAGAGCTGAACACAATGCGCGTAAAGGTCGAGCCTGCTTACAAAGACCCATATTTCCGAGGGGCGAGAGGTGGCAAAGGCAATTACAGAGTTCGGCAGGGCGACACATTGTCGGGAATTGCCAAGCGGCATGGTGTGAAAGTCTCTCAATTGAAAAGATGGAATGGTCTTAGGTCAGACCGGCTCAGAATAGGGCAGAGATTGGTGATAAAATAATAGAGATAATAGATAATAGTTTGAGGCAACTTCTATAAATCAGATTGAATGATTTGCAGAAGTTGCTTTTTTATATTCTGCCAATGTCCAATCGTAATTCTGCCAGCTAACACATTTGCAGTAATGAATGACTCTGAAAATGTCACGGAAAAGAAAAGAGCGTTGTCTCTGTATCTTTATGATATGGGGTCTTGATTTAGAGTGAAGGATTTGATTTTCGATATCTTTCCCTATGAAATAGTTCGAAATGTGTGGAAGGGAGGAATGATTACAAGCGACTATGTATCATTCTGAACAAGATTTTGGCATATCTTTTCTTTGGTGGGGAAAACTTTAATGAATTTAGGAAAGTTGGTGACACAAAATACATTGGAAGTCTTTGAAAAGCTTTCTAAGCTTGAATGTGCGCTTTGTTCATGTATGTCTCATTTTGTATTCCTTTGGGGATATGCCGGTGTGTTGCTTAAAGTATTTGCGGAATGTGAACTGCTCCGGAAAACTAAGTTCATGCGCAACCTCTTTTATTGTTGTGTTGTTTTGCCGCAATAATTTTTTCGCTTGTATAATAGTGATAATTGCAATCCATTCGGACGGTGTGCGTTTTGACGCTTTCTTGATGATTCGGGTAAAATGATTGGGCGAGAAATTCAGTAAGTCTGCGTAATATCGAACTTCTCTATGGCAATTGTAATTTTTGAACAGTAAAAATATGAATTTGACCATGATGCTTCTCTCTTTTTCGTTACCCTTATGTCCTGAGTCTTGCTGTTGTAAAAAGATTCGTGTGTATTCTAATAATGCAGATTGCTCCGTCAGAGCGATTAGGCGCATAGTGACCTCTTGCAGTTTAGACGGCTTTTTTATGGAACTTAAATTGTTTTTGTGCTTATCTAAAGAATTTTTTATAAACAAAAAGAGTGTCTGTTCTTCCGGGGTGCATTTGCAGTAAAATTTGTTTTGCTGCAATATATCCTGTCCGATATCAAAGTTTGTCTCTGCAATAGGTGCAAGAGTTTCGATTTCGTCTTTAAAAATGGTGACGAATTTAAAATCTGCAGATTTCCTAAACTCCTTGATGTGGACAAGAGGCGATTTTATAAACGCCATACCTTCTGTAATTACGCAAGGCTTATCGTTCACAATCGTTTCACATTTACCTCTTGTGCAGAGATAAAGCCCGAAGTACAAGTCATTGTCTATATCGTCAAAAAAGTTCATGGCGCAAATGTAGCAAATTTGCAGAATGATTGTCTGATTTGCAGGAACTAAAATTTAAGGTTGATGCATATTGCTCAATTTATGCGTGTGATTGGCATTGTCTAAACATATAGAGAAACTTATCTTTGTTTTACGGCAGTGGTTGTTGGCCTTGACATGATAATAGCGTGAGTTTTTCAGATGGATGATTTCATATTTGTCATGGCTTAAGGAAATTGCCTTAAAGTTGAAAATTTACAAAACGATAAATTTATGAAACATTTTTGTTTAGTATGGTGTTTGATGTTTCTTGCATCTTCGGTGTTTTCTCAAACATTGGAGGAGTGCCGCAAGTTAGCAAGGGAGCATTATCCTGAAATAAGACAGTACGACCTTATTCGACAGACAGAACAATATAATTTGTCAAATGCAGCCAAGGTTTGGATTCCGCAAATATCATTGTCGGCTCAGGCGTCGTATCAGTCGGCTGCTCCGACGTATCCGGAGGCGTTCAGCTCGACGATGATGCAGGCTGG
>CALGHE010000050.1 GCA_937915765.1 uncultured Bacteroidales bacterium
GGGCGGGGGCTTGCTTCCGCCGTGACTTCCGCTCAAAGCGGAATTCACATCGTCCGCAGGACGATCCATACCGTATATTCTTGCCTGACGGCAAGGCGATTTTGCCCTTTGGGACAAAATCGCTGGCGGGAGCCCCTAAAGGGATTTCCTTCGGTCACAAGCCCCAGCCCTACAGTATGACATTAAAATTAAGTTGTTACAGCATAGTACAGTTTTTCCCGAAGGAATTCAGCGCTTCTTGCCGTAGAAGAACAGCACCGCCACGCCGGGGCCGGTGTGGGTGCCCACCACGGCGCCGATGTAGTTGATATACACATGCTTCACGCCGAAACGCTCCTTCACGCTTTTGCCAAGAACCGTCAACGCCTTTGCAGAATCTGCGCGCAACATGATTCCGTACATCTTTTTAAAATCGTCTGCCGAATAATGATAGCGAGAGCCATGCCTTCCGTAATGGCTTATGTAAAACGGAACGAAACCTTCCGGAGCCGCCGTGTATGGCTTTATTTCTGGCGAATAAGCAAAATAATTGCTTCCGCACTTGTTTATGTTCGCCATCATCTCGCTCTCTGTTGTCTGAGCAGAAACCGTGACGCCAGCTGCAAAAAGAGCCAATAATAGAGACTTCGTGTTTTTCATACTTCTATCTTATATAAAAGGCGACTTCTATAAATTACGTGCCTCATGACCTATTACAGAAGCTGCCCAAAATTACAAATGCAAAACAAACCTTAGCCACGTCAGAACGAATATAAGAAGCCGAACGTCAGCTGTTCCTGTATCTGAAGGCTTGGCTTCTCTTCTTTGGTGTTCTTAGGAGTATTGTCGAAGCGCAAATTCAGAGACAGTTTTGTGCTTAAGTATCTGTTGATTATAAAGCTGCCCACGGTCTGCCAGTCAAACTCCACATTGTTAAATCCGTAAGAAGCAAAGAGGTCGAACTGCGAATTTACAGAAATCTCTCTTGTGAAGCGCCACTTCAACTTTCCTTGCAGCATATAGCCCCAGTCGTCTTCTGAGTGATGCCCTTCTGAAATACCAACCGTGCGAGGGTCCTCAATCCTGTCTCCCAAAATAAATATCAACTTGTAAGCCACAGGAGAAATGTAAGCGTACATGTTCTTGCTGTGCTTGTATGTGGCTCCAAGACCAAAGAACATACGAGTTGGAGACATGAACGACGTCACAACCTTTTCAGAGTTCACTCCCGAATAACTTGTGAACAGAGAGGTTTTGAACTCTCCCTGCAATGTGTAATACCACTTGTTGATGAAAGAGAGGACGCTGTAACGGCTGGAAATGTCGAACTCGTCATCATACACACGGAACGCCCTTATGGTGTCTTTTCTTGAATTGAAGAAACCGATTTTAACGTTCAGGCTATTGTCCCACAACACTTTGTTTTTATTGTTATAATTGCGCTCGTAATTAAATTCGCTCAAAAGAGTCGTATTCGGGTAACCACCTTTGTGCCAGTTGTCTGAGACGTAGTACTGGGTGAACTGCATAGAGAAGTCGCCTTTACCTCTCCACTTTTCATTCTCCCTTTTGCGAGAGAGTAACTTAGAAAGCTTGTCCAATTCCGGCTCCATCGCATACCGGTCCAAATTCACGTAGAGCGTATCATCTTTGCCTCTGAACATATCCTTCGAAATATCTTTGTAAGGGGACAAGTTATAATAGTCCACAAACTCCGGCGTATTCTCTGCCAGATGGTAAGAGACACGACGCTTCACCTTGTAATCAAACTGTTTTTTGCCAAACAAGTCTCTATGGATAGTCTCAGCTCGCAAGGTGTCTCTTTTAGGATAATAATCCACATCATCGACATAAAAGAAAGGATTGAAGTCTGCCCTGCTCATTGAGTCAAAAACAACGATATGAGAGAAATCCTCTTCAGAAAACCTGACGCGGCCACTCTGCGTGAGCGAATCGGCAATACGGTCTATGCGGTCAAGCTCGTCGTCCATCATCTTCGTGTAGCGAGTCCGCCTCTTACGGCTTTGAGGAGCATTCTGCGTTTTGCTTCCGCCAAGTCTCTGCAGTTCAGCCTTCAGGCGCTTGTTTTCCTCTTTCAGCATATCCGTTTCAGACAAAACCTCCTTTTGCTCCGACACCTCGTCGTCCGGATTAAAAACGGCCACAGTCTTAGCGTTGCTGCTTTCGTGCTCCATTATAGTTCTGCGCACCCTGAACTCCAACGAATCGTACGCTTCCCGGCGTCCGTTGTCCCTGTACTCCTGAATATACCTGCTGAGCAGCGAATACTTCACACTATCCACAACCTCCGCCTTCACACCCTTCATACCTGTATCAAGAAGCGAGACGACCTCCTGCGGATCTTTAGCTTTCGCAAATCCGCCGGCACAATATATAAAAGCCAAACAAGCCGCAATAAAATAACGAAACATTACCTATTCCCTTTTTTTCTTTCCAACCTCACAAAGATAAGACCTTAATTTTAATCATAAAAATCTAATATGGATTATTTTTAGGCAACTCTAAATTTACTCCCAAACGTAGTGTTCAAACGAACTGCCTAAGTGTCGAACTGCGGTCAATTTCCCAACTTGACGTGCTCCTCATTCATACGACCGTTTACCTTCAACAGCACTAAACATTCCCTCTATCCTTTCCACGATCTCCGAGAAACCATCATAGAATTTCACTTTCGATTTTTCTATGAGTATTGTTTATCCCCTCATAATACTCGATATGTTTCATAAAAGCGTCGAGAGCCTTTTTCAGCTTTTGCACGCCATACTCCTCAAGAATTTTTTCGAGATAGAAGACCCTTAGCTCCGTACTGATACTTCTGGTATATTTCCTCCCATCCAACATATAGCAAAACGTCTCGATATAATATGACATTGAAGCCTTATTAAACACCAATTTCTTCAATTTAGCCTCAATGAGGACCAACGCCTCGCCTCTACTCACATTTTCTTTTCATACACCGTCTTGACATACTGATAGATAAGATTTTTATCCTGTGTTACCATAGTAATTAATATTTTAAAAGTTTATAAATTAGTTTTTCACCTTTTCCATGTTACGGATTTCCAGTAGTCAATAGCACCGTATTCATAGTCAATAGCACCGTATTCAACAGTTACATTCTCCTCTGAATTGTCAATTACAATATCGGCGTTTTTGCAGTCGTAAAACGCAGATACTCCAATACTTGTGACGCTTGCTGGGATTTCGATGCTCGTCAGGCCTCTGCAGTGGGCAAACGCAAAATATCCAATACTTGTGACGCTTGCTGGGATTTCGATGCTCGTCAGGCCTCTGCAGCCGGAAAACGCCGCATTTCCAATACTTGTGACGCTTGAAGGTATTTTGA
>CALGHE010000051.1 GCA_937915765.1 uncultured Bacteroidales bacterium
TGTACCCTTAAAGTTACGAAAAATTATTCACTTATCAAACTGATAATCAATATTTTAAGTGTAATTTTGAGAGTTTTTTTCAACCTATCAAATTAGTTTTTAATTAAATTTAAACAGCTTCTAAAACATGAAAAGATTTTTTCTAACAATTCTAAGTTTTACTTTGATAAGCTTCTATTCTGCCGGACAATTTGCAATAGTACCAGATGACATGCCTGCAGTAGAAAAGGCGTTGGTTGTGAACGATGACGGAGATACTATCGGGTATTATTTCAACATAGACGAAAAGACTGCAAGTGTGACATATAGAGGCAACAACTTCTACGACAATGAATATTCCGACACTATCGTTATCCCTAAAGAGGTGAAATATAACGGCGAAACATATCTTGTGACTAAGATTGGCGACAATGCCTTTGAAGGTTGCAGCAAGCTGACGAATGTGTCCATCCCCAATAGTGTTACAAAAATCGGAAGATTCTCTTTTCGTGGTTGCAGAAAACTGACAAATGTGACTATCCCTGATAATGTGAAGGAAATCGCATGGCGCGCTTTTATGGCTTGTACAAATCTTACGGAAGTGACGATTCCTGCGAACACTGCAACTGTCGGTGACGAAGCTTTCATGAAGTGCAGCGCATTAAAAAGCATCGTTGTGGAAAAAGGGAGCCAAAACTATTGTTCTGAAAACGGAGTCTTATACGACAAGTCTAAAACTACGCTTCTTAAATGTCCTGAGGGAAAAGAAGGCGAACTGGTCATTCCGAATGGAGTGAAGAAGATTAGCCATGGAGCTCTTGCAAACTGCAAAATTACAGAAGTGACGATTCCGAACAGCTTGATTGAGATTGGCAAATACTCGTTCAGTGGTTGCGAGCTGAAGAGCATAACTTGCAATTGTGCGAACCCGCCTGCGATGTACTACAAATATGAAAGTGGATTTTACGGAGTTGACAAAAACATACCCGTTTATGTGCCGTCTAAAAGTGTGGCGAAATACAAAAATTCAGATGACTGGAAAGAGTTTAAAAACATCTTGCCAATATCAGATAAATAACATAAAAAAACTTTATCATGAACAGAGGAAAGGAAAAATGTGATTTTCTGAAAAGCATCCGTAAAGAGATTGCAGACCGTTATGGTATTTTTTACCAAATAAACGAGTGCAGTTTCCAAGGTGAATGCAAGGGAACTTGCCCTATGTGCGAGCAAGAGACAAAATATCTGGAACGCGAGCTGAAAAAGAAAGGTGTGCTGAAAAAGTCTTTAATGATGGCCTTCGCTTTGCCTATGACGCTCGCTGCCCAAGAACCGACACTCCAGCCGAAATCGGGCTCAACTAAAACGGACTGCGTAAACGAACTTCCTGAAGTTGAAATCGTTGTTGAAGTTGAAAGAAAGCCTCTGTGCGGAACTGCACCCGTAAGAATTGAATGGGAAAAGGAAGAGACCCGAAAAATAAAAAAAGCAAAAAGAAAAGCTCGAAAGGAAAAGAGTAAAGTTTCAAAACAATGCGACACCAACAAAACAAAAGGCGAATCCCAATGAGATTCGCCTTTTTTCGTACCCAAGACAAGACTCGAACTTGCACAACCCTACGGTCATTAGTACCTGAAACTAACGTGTCTACCATTCCACCACTTGGGCATCGTTTTCGACTGCAAATGTAATGCTTTTTTTACATATTGCAACACTTTTTGCTAAAAAAATTTATCTGCATAAAGCCAATCCTTCGGCGGCGGATGCGCTTGTTGGCTGAATCAGCAAGGCCTGATTGAACAAAGCTTTGGCTCTTCCCTTCTCCTTCAGATAGTAAAAATTCCACGCTGTGAGTATAACTATATCATAATCAAAAGGATAAAGATGCTCTATACGGTTAAGATAGACTGATGCCTTTTTGTAGTTTCCCACGTTGAAATACATCAGACCTCGGTAATAATTAGCCTTGTAATTGTTCGGGTCGAGACGCAGAACAGCATCATACTGCTCACCAACCTTAGTCCACTCCTTCAATTTTGCTGCCGGCAGAACAAATCCGAGACGTGCCTCTATTGAAGAGGGGCGCAGCTGAATGGCCTTTGCGTAATAATTCATAGCCTCCTTGTATTTGCCGTCAAGATAGGACAGCCAGCCGAGACGCAGGTTTAACGCATAAGTGTCGGCCGACACCTTCTTCAACGCCGACACCGCCTCGCCGTATTTGACGTCATTCTCCAGCTCGTAACTTTTCGCAAAGACAGCAGTGACATCTCCGCCCTGCGCCGCGGCATTAACCGAAGTCAGAACAGTAAACATAACAAAAAGAACATATCTCTTTAAAAATTCCATCTCAACCCTCCTATTAAGTTATTTGAAAATACCCGTTTGGACTCTTTATGCAAATATCCTGAGCCGTCAAAATAATAAAACACGCCCTCCCTCTCCATGAACTTGTATAAAAAGCTCACGGACAATCTTTCGGACACTGCATAAATCACATTTGCCGAAACTCTATATTTAGTGCGGTCCTGCAAGACATAAACATTAGCAAGTTCATTCTCGTTGAATCCGCTCATATCTCCTGCCGCAAAAGCGCATTCGCCCCACACATCACCGCAGATGCGCCCTCCGACTTTCTCTTCAAATATCACCTTGCTGCCGCTGTCCGCAAACACGCCGGCCAACAACGTGCGCAAATAGAGCCGCCCGTCGCCGTACGGATAATAAGAGACAGCCGCCGAAGTCTGCCACAAACTTTCCCAAAAGTTTGAATATGACAGAGCAACCTTAAACTCCAGCTCTTTGTAATATTTCTGAACGGCCAGCTCTGCCGCATAACCGAACTCCCTGCTCTGCACAGGGGTTGTATTGTACGCCACCTCTGCAGGCAGCTTGCCCATATCACCCCAAACCGGATAATACGGCGCCCACCAGCCCATG
>CALGHE010000052.1 GCA_937915765.1 uncultured Bacteroidales bacterium
CACGTGATTTGTAATCTCGGGGTCGTTGGTTCGAATCCGACAAGAGGCTCAAAAGAATCTGGAAAGATTCTTTTTTTTGTTTGTTTTAAAAAAACAAGTGATAAGAATATGGTTCAAAGATTTCAATATTTAGCATGTCTCTTGTTGCTATTGGTGGGACTACTTCCTGCTTGCCAAGAATCTTCTAACCCCTCTTCTGCTATAAAGGGGGAACACTATTTCTCTGTAAATGCAGATAAGAAAATCATTTTCTCATCGGGCAACCTGCAATACCAACCTTCAACGGGAAGCTGGCGTTTTGCAGATAATCAGTGGGACATTTTCATCCCAGACAACAGCAACGACTCCATTGGGAAGTGGGTAGGACATTTCGCAAACGACACTTCAATGCTGAACAACAGTGTCGGAGATGGATGGAGGCTCCTAACACAAGACGAGTGGGTTTATCTGAGAGAATTAAGAGAAAACGCTTCAAAACTCATCTCCATGGCTACAGTACAGGGTAAACCTGGTATGGTTATCTTGCCAGACAATTTCGATTCGACGGGCATCCGATTCAACCCTTCCGTTCTCAATGACGACGACAAATTTCATGCCGACATGACCAACATCTACGATGCGGAAGAGTGGAAGAAGATGGAGGATGCTGGTGCGGTTTTTCTTCCGTGCGCAGGACTTGCTGTGAATATTCCTGATTCAATATCCATAGAATCCAAAGATCCTTGTTATACAAAATCCATTTTTGGTGTTGTCGCACAAATACAGGAAATTTACAAAGATTCGATTGAGACGGGTAAAGAAGAGGAATGGTTTTTTTCTGAAAATACTGAAATAGGCACGAGACGTTTTTATCGACAAACAAACGCAGAAAAACAGACAAATGTCCGCTACTTCAACATGTCGTTAGGAATGTATTTGCTGTACAGGACGACAGTAAGCCGTAATTCCACAGATACCCCCATCTTATATTTTTGTGTCGATGTCAATAAAGGGAGAGCCGACAGTGGAATGATTCTCGGTCCTTTATTTTTTGTTGCTGAAGGATCATTACATCCTGTTCGTTTGGTGAAAGATTACGAGTGTAGCAAATAGTTTACTGCAGTGACCTCGCACGTCTCTGCACGTCTCCACAAATGCAACTACCAACTGAAACGCCTTTGTTTCTTGGTCAGGTGCAGAATGATCATGCGTCATTCCCTTTTTCGCGGCTATCTGCATCTGCAATCTTTTTCCCTTCGATAAGTTTCAAGAACAGTTTCTCCATTTTCTCCAAATCCAGATTTTCTCTTTTCAGACCCAAACCAATAGCTATAAAAAACGCCAACGAAAAAGCAAGGGCCAAAATGTATAAAAATAAATTTTCGTAAAGACCACTGATGCAAGACAAAACAATCAGCCCCAAAATACCAATTGCAGCAACTCCGAACAAAAGTCTCAAAGCCACAAAAAAATAATAACCACACACACTAAAAAAAGACTGTGTTATCTTCAGTTCAAGCAGCGACCCTTCTCCGTCACTCTTTATCGTGCCTTCAATATTTGCGCTTGTTTTATAATTAGCATCAGCAAATATCCTCCCGCCATCCATCAAACCCAAAAAACGTAATCCCTTAGGGTCATATCCCTTATTTATCGAGAGATAAAAAGAGGAATACATCACCTCTCCTTCAAATATTTTTTCCGAAGGAGACATGAACATATTTGCATCAGTATAACGTAGCAAATTCATCGGTTCCGTATTTTTCTTTAGGAACTTCATAATAAGTTCTTTAGAAAATTCCGTTTTGACTACGATTTCCTTTTTCTTCGCAAACTTTGGAAATAAGAATTGCCAAAGCTTACTTCCAGTTATTTTTTTTAAAAATTGCCCGTTCATAAATATCTTTATCATTAAGTTCTTCTGCATCATACCTTTCAACTATCGACATCAGCAATCTTTTTTCCCTCAATTCGCTTCAAGAACAGTTTCTCCATTTTCTCCAAATTCATATTTTCGTTTTTCAATACTGCACCAATCGCGACAAAAAAGGCAAACGAAAGAGCTAAACCCATGAAAAACAAAAATAAAATTTCGTAAAGGCCAATAATGCAAGATAAAACAATCAGCCCAACAGCACCAATTATAGCAACACCAAACAAAAGTCTCAATGCCACAAAAAAATAATAACCCAAAGGCTGCGTTATCTTTAGTTCAAGCAACGAGCCTTCTCCGTCACTCTTTATAGAGCCTTCAATATCTGCATTTGTATTATAATGAGCATCAACAAATCTACGAGTAATTATATTGAATTTACGTAAACCACTCGCGTCATACTCTTTATTTATCGAGAGAGAAAAAGACGAAGACTTCACTACTCCTTCAAACATCTTTTTCGAAGGAGACTTGAATATATTTGAATCCGTATAGTGAAACCATTTCGCAAAAACTGTATTACTCTTCAAATCCGCCATGATAAGTTCCTTAGGAAACTCCGACTTAACTATAATTACCTTTTTCTTCGCAAGCTTTGGAAATAAGAATTGCCAAAGCTTACTTCCATTTATTTTTTTTAAAAATTGCACGCTCATAAAGATATTTATCATTAAGTTCCTCTATATACTCTTCATCTATTATAAACCTTTCAACTATAGCCCTGACACTATCTTGCAACTCCTGACAATTGTGAAAATCTAAGCATTTCATCAATGTAAGCGTACTGTTGTACATGCCATGATAAATCACCTCTCTTGGTTTTGCAGACGCAAGGCTGTCTAGCATGAAAAAATCATCATAATCAATCGGCAATACTTCAAAATAGCCAGCCGCACTTCTATCCTTATCATGAAGAAAACTTTTCAAAGCCACAGAATCCTGAGAGTGTTCAAGACATTTGCAAAAAGCGTAATCTCTTAAAGCTATCTCTGTATAATCTCTCACAACCTCTGTCGTATCCTGCGAATAAGAGTTTGTCAACGTACATAAGAAAACAAGGACGACATACAATTTTACACGCACTTCCATATATTTTATTTGTCTTCTACATTATCAAAAATTCATTTATCGTGCCGAATAATAAG
Source organism: uncultured Bacteroidales bacterium (assembly GCA_937915765.1). Lineage (GTDB taxonomy): Bacteria > Bacteroidota > Bacteroidia > Bacteroidales > Paludibacteraceae > RGIG9379. The sequence continues at coordinate 3,058 of CALGHE010000052.1, forward strand.
CAACCATCAATCTAACAAAGGCACATCATCACATTCGAACAAGTCTTTGTAAATTCTTTTTGCCTCCGCCTCAATTTCAGGGGTAACATTCGCCTTCACCATTTTATAGCAAGCAATCAGAGCCGACAGATCGTCTGCATAACCTGTAACGGGAATGAAGTCTGGTATCAAATCTACCGGAAGAATAAAATAGCCTAACGCGCCTATAATCATAAGTTTATATTTCTCAGGCACGCTTGGCGACTTCAAAACGCAGTACAAAAGAATAGCGCAATAAATAACCTTTCCACCTGCCTTTTTCAACACACGGCCAACCTTACTCCAAAAATCGTCGTCAGAATAATGTTTCTGATACAATTCTATATCTTTAGGTTCTATCTGTTTATTGCTCATAACTTTAAGTTTTAAATTAATAAATCTAAGTTTGCAATCTCCAGAGGATTAATATTTGAAACCGCCCAAATAAAACCGCTCTGTTGCAAGATATTACTTTTTTGTAAAAAACGCAACAAAAGGCTTTAAAATTTTGCACAAAATTAACACACGAAGTTCATATAGAGTCAATCAGAAAAACAGACCTCATCTTTTCACCTGCAAATGCCACATATCATGCCCTAAAAACGTAGTTCTGTCAACCCGTTCAAAGCCGAGAGACGCGTATAGTTTCTCTGCGCGCGGATTGTCAAAATCCACCAGAAGTCCGGCTCGCTCATGCCCTTCAGAAAAAGCACGCTCAATCATGGCGGAAAGCAGCAGCCGTCCGACACCCAAACCCCTGCACTCAGGCAAAACCGCCAAAGAGTCCAGATAAAACTCGCCATCCGCAGTCTCCTCCTCTATTTCGATGGTCTTGCCAAGGTGCTTTTGCAACAGATCATAAATAGGTTCACGCAATTCATGCAACCTTGCACCGTCATACCCAACTATAGCGCCAACCGCACGTCCGTCAACCTCCGCCACAAGCGCGTTCCGGTAACTATATTGAGCAACCTCCCTGCCAGCCAATTCAAGAAACACAGGATATAAATCACTGCCATCGTCCGTACCAATAGCCATCGCAACGACCTTTGCGATAAGTTCGGAATCGCCCTTCTGAGCCGGACGGATTGTCACATTATCTTCATTCATATCTAAAAATTTACTCTTCTGGATAAATCATCTTTTTAGTAACGCCGCCATCAACGGTGATACATTGTCCGTTAATAAAATCATTCTTCTCATCGCACAAAAAGAGACACATACGTGCGATATCCTCCGCCTTGCCCACTCTTCCTGACAAATGAAACTGATGGTCTTCAGGACGCAAAACCTCAGACTCGTTCACGCTAATCCAACCAGGAGCGATGCAGTTTACCGTAATATGAAACGGAGCCAAAGAGACTGCCAGCGCGTGAGTCATAGACCAAATTCCGCCCTTGGACGCCGCATACGCCTCTGTTCCCGCCTCGCTCTGAAGATAACGAGTGGAACACATGTTCACGATACGTCCGTACGGATTTTTAGCTCCGCACCTCTCCCTATGGATAGCCAAAAGCCGCGAGGTTATGAACGCACTGAGCAAATTAGTGTTCAGCACATTCTCAAAATGCTCTACCGAAGTAGCAGTTATCGATTCAAAGCCACCAATACCAACATTATTCACAATGACATCAATATCGCCCCATTCTTCAATAAGCGACCAGACACACCCTTCCAACGCCCTCCTGTCGCACACATCAAGATGAAAAAACTTCGCGCCTGTAGCGGCTGAGAGTTCCTCACCCAAATTAAAATCAATATCACAAAAAGCCACGCTATCGCCGTCGCTGCAAAACGCTTCGACAATAGCACGCCCAATACCATGCGCCGCTCCCGTAATAAAAACACGTCTCTTCATACTTTCTTTAGAATTACACTATTAAAATAAACCAAATCTATAGGCAAATTCTACAATTATACGACTTTTATTATTTTTTGTCATAAATTCCGTTTCGGATGCGTTTGAATTCTTTTTGCTTATCTTGCTCATATTCACATCCGCATCGCTCTTTCGCGAATATGATCAACCTAAACAAAATGCTTTTCAAAATCATCTTGACCTAATTTACAGAAGCCGCCTATATTCTACAAACACCATGCCGTTCAACCATCTCTAAACTTTTCGTAGAGGTTCCAAACCTCTTCTAACGCATTTCTTTTGTCATTCGGAACAAAAAAATCCGCTTGCAAATCTTTAAGAAAAGGCTTCCAGTTTCCGCAAACCACACCATTAAGAAGCACAACAGGATAAAATATTCCATTATTGCTATGTGCGAAACTGCGATATTCGGCAGGAAGAACAACCTCACGACTTTTATAACCAATCAGATACTCGTCGTACGGAGCAAGAAGGATAAACTCGCTATTTCCACCACTCTCCCGCATCCCACACGACTCGTGCAAATAAAACTCCAAACCACCAGCACACTCACACATCAACTCTGAACCCAACGCACAAATTGCCTTTCGACATTCCCCAACGTTCAACCCTGACCACCATACAAAATCAGTCAACGTCGCCGGCGAACGGCTTTGAAAATATTTACGAGCCAACAAAGCCAAAGCCTCTTCTCTATCAAAAAAGGAAACATTCTTAATCTTACTCTCCGCAAGCGCATAGGTTGCTTTTGTCGGATGCAAATCACCACTGCATAAGATTCCGTTCAGTTCTGCCATACGTACATGATACGAAAGACGATGGTCATCCATCTTCATGTTTTTATCAGATAACGCACTCACGAAATCCTCTTTCGTAACACTACCCTTATCCCCTGCGACACGCTCCAGTATTTTTCTTACAAAAGAATACTCTTCATCTGAGATTTCAATTTTATTAGCTTTCATCCACCCTAGAATAACCGAGATTGACTTAGATGCACACAACCGAAGCATCCATCCGTAATCTTCACAAGAGACGAGCTGCCAAGTCCCCCTTAACAAATGAAGACGAATAATTCTTCCTCCATCATACGCACGCCTAAAAGATTCTGCAGACGGGGCTTTGGTTCTCATCGCCACAGCCCAACGCATCATTCTGTATTCCTGCGCCTGCATCGCACCCATATATTCAACAACCTCAGACGGGTCTGAAAATAAAGGAGCTACAAGATGCTGACTTTGCAGACGCATAATTATAGGATTCATACCTTCCGAATTTTACTAAGAAGCTGTTTAAATTTAATTAAAAACTAATTTGAGAGGTTGAAAAAAAACTCTCAAAATCACACTTAAAATATTGATTATCAGTTTGATAAGTAGAT
>CALGHE010000053.1 GCA_937915765.1 uncultured Bacteroidales bacterium
TCAGATTAACATACTTTGTCATAGTTATAAATCATTTTAAAAACATAAACATACGGTGCAAATATACAACAGATACAATTATTGCACAAGAGCGGAGCGGAGAAAAATACAATTAACAGATGACAATTTACAATTGGCGGTTTAAACTATCCGTCACGTCATCATCATTTGGTCATCGTCAGAAAAAGTGTTTCTCAAAGTGTTGCCGTTTGTATAATAATTGTTACTTTTGACGAAAATAATATTTGACGTCGAATAATGAGTTTGTAATATGAACAGGATAAAAGTCTTTGCATTAGGTTGTCTTGTGTGGAAAATTTTAATCTGCTCGATTCTTTTTAGCAACGTAGGCTTTCTTTATATAATTCTTTTGTTATTGGTCTATGTGGGTTGCACCATTTTTTTTGAAGAAAAAACAGAAAAACAGCCTGACTGTATGAAGACGAGATCTTTTTGGATGGAAATTTTGCATGAATTAATATTTGATAAGGTATTACCTAGTATTCCGTTTGCCTTGTATATGCTTGTTGCAATATTTCTTTATGACTATTTTCCTTTTGAGAGTATTCTCTTGGTGGTAATGGGCCTCTCCTTGGTTTGGATGTATGTTGAAGTGGATGATGTAGATAAGTTGTCATATTATGAAGGAACGCAAGCGGAGAAAGATGAACTGAGCGATTGTGCGAAGAATGTCAGAGCGGTGGCACGCATAAGCGCTATTTTAATGATGTACAACGGCGGATATGAAAGGACTAAAAAGATATTTTCGGAACATCTGGCGAGGTATTATGTGGAAGTTGATGCAGATTATGCGGAAAAGGTTATTTTTGATGAACTGAGTGTGCTGAATGCAAGTAACGGAAATTGGTTGCCAGAGCTGAAACGGTGTTGTCTGGAGGTGAACAGAACGCTCATCTATGAGAAAAAGAGATGTCTGCTCGAACTTCTTTTTGAGATAGCTGCACTTGATGGCATTAGTTCAAAAGAGCGCGATCTGCTGAGCCGCATAATGGGTCATATCCGCATAAAAGAGGCAGACCGTGCATATATAGAAGGTGTGTTTGCAAGGTATTATGTAGAGAATTTGCAAGGGGCAAGGGCATCGTCAGGCACAAGATATCCTCAGAGGGTCATAGATGCTTACGCTAAATTAGGCTTGCGGCCTGGAGCCGACCTTGAGGAGGTGAAGCGTGCTTATCGCCGTCTTGTCTTTGAAAACCATCCGGACCGCTTTGTCAATGCCAGCGAGTCCACTCGTGCCGCGGCAGAGGAGCGCACACGCGAACTGAACCGTGCGATAGAAACTATCGAGGAATTTGCCTTCTGATTTTCTATAGGCAACTTTGAACGTTGTATCTGAGCAAATATTAGCAGGATAGGAGAGAATGATGCAATGCGCCCGAATCAAATTTATGAAATGAAAATCATAAAAATTAATTTTATAGCGCCATCGTTAAAAATATCAGTCATGACTGAACAAAATGCCTTTTTGTTTCGTTTTACAACCAAACAAGGCAATATTTATCGCCGATATTGTGTTATTTTGAATAATTTTTGGTTTTTGTTGCTGAAAATCAAGATAAAATTTGTTATTGTTGATAAATACAACTATATTTGTTGGCATAATGTTTAAAATAAAATGACGATGGAGAAATTTTTAGAAAGTTCATTGATTGATATCGAGCTGTTGTTCGCTTTGATGAACGGACGAGTGTCAAGCGCGATTAACAAGAGGTTGGCTCACGACCTGAAAGCTGCAGGCTTGGATATTACAGCAGACCAGTGGTCTGTGCTTTACTCGTTGTGGCTTAACGACGGAGTTACGCAGAAGTCTATTGCAGACTCTACGTTCAAAGACAAACCGAGCATTACCCGCTTGATAGACAATCTGGAAGCGATGGGGTTTGTTGAGCGTCGCTCAGACCCGTCGGACAGACGTATCAATAAGGTTTATCTGACAGAGAGCGGCATTGCGGTGAGAGAGAATGTGCGTGTTGTCTCTTTGCAGACTATGCAGAGTGTGTTGCAAGGTCTTTCCGAAAAGGAAATTACTCAGGTTCAGTCTTTGTTGAAGCTCATCTTCAAGAACCTTCAGAAGGGTAAAGTGGAAGAGTGATAAAAGTAAAAAAAACGATTGATTAAAGGAACGATAATGAGGAGAGCTTTTTTCTTGACATTTTGTTCGTTCTTGCCGCTCCTTGCTGAAGCCGGGCAGACGTTGACCTTGGAAGAGTGCCGGGACTTGGCTCTGCAAAATAACAAGGAACTCAAGATTGCAGAGGAAGAGTTGGACGTGGCGTCTTACAAAAAAAAGTCCGCACGAACTAAATATTTTCCGGACTTGTCTGTAAAAGGTGCATATCTGCGAAACGAGAAGGACTTGTCCCTTATAGGCGAGGATATGTATCTGCCTATCGGGACGGTTATGCCAGACGGCTCTTTTGGCTTCCGACAGGAGCAGATCGGGAATCAGTGGACTTTGGTTAACGGGCAGCCTGTGCCGCTTGATGCGAACGGGCAGCCCTTCAACCCTAAGTCTAATCCTGAAAAGATAATGTGGAAGGATTACACCACGATTCCGAAAGAGGAGCTGACTTTCGACTCTAAAAACGTCTATGTGGGCGCGCTTAATCTGATGCAGCCGGTCTTTATGGGTGGCAAGATTATTGCGTACAACAAGATTGCTAAACTGAACGAAAGTCTTGCAGAGTCTAAGTTGGAGACTGGCCGCAGAAATGTGTCTTTGTCTGTTGAGGAGGCTTATTGGCAGGTCGTCTCTTTGTCTAACAAACGCAAGGCGGTCGAGGCGCTTGTGGAGCTTCTTGACAAGATGTCGGGCGATGTGAAGGCTATGATGGAGGCGGGCGTGGCAACGAAGGCGGACGAGCTTTCTGTGCTGGTCAAGAAAAACGAGGCGGAAATGGCTCTGCTGAAAGTGGAGAATGGTGTGAGTTTGTCTAAAATGCTTCTTGCTCAGTATTGCGGACTTCCGCTTGATGAGGAGATAACTCTTGCTGATGAAAATGCAGAAATTGTCAGTGCTGGCTCTTTTGCTGATTCTGTTGATATTCAGCAGATTTACGAAAATAGGCCGGAGGTTAGAAGTCTTGGTATTGCGCAGCAAATTTATGAGCAGAAGGCTAATGTGGCGCGTGCGGACATGATGCCGACTGTGGCTCTTGCTGCTAATTATATCGCGATGAACCCTAATCTGTCCAACGGTTATAAGACTGATTTTGACTTTACTTGGAATGTCGGTGTTGTCGTGAATATTCCTTTGCTGCATTGGGGCGAAAGCATTTACAATTACAAAGCCGCTAAAGGCGAGGCGAATATTGCCGGATATAAGCTTAGCGGGACGCAGGAAAAAATAGAGCTGCAGGTTAGTCAGTCTTTGTTCAGGCTGAAGGAGGCTCGACGCAAGTTGGAGGTTTCGGCGAAAAACTTGGAGAGCGCCGACGAGAATTTGCGGTATGCGACGGTGGGCTTTGAAGAGGGTGTGGTGCCGGCGTCTGCTTTGCTTGAGGCTCAGACCGTGTGGCTTAACGCAAAATCAAATAAGATAGATGCGGAGGTTGAGGCTAAATTGTCTGAAGTGCGACTCCGACAGGCTATGGGTGTTTTGTCTGTAAAATAATGTTTTAAATATGGGTGCTAAAAAGAATAATTCAGCTAACGCAAATATGTTGGTTGCGTTCGTTGTGCTTGTTGTTATAGTTTTGGGTATAACTGTGATTGGCTTTTTCTTCATGAAGCCGGAGCCGGAGGTTATTCAGGGCGAGGTGGAGGTCAATGAGCTGCGTGTGTCCGGAAAGGTGCCGGGGCGTGTTGCAAAGTTCCTTGTGACGGAAGGGCAGATGGTAAGGCAGGGCGATACTCTTGTGCTGCTGGACAGTCCGGAGGTGGAGGCCAAGCTGCTGCAGGCTAAAGCGGCGGAAAGGGCGGCTTCGGCTCTTAGCGAGAAGGCTGCCAATGGCGCGAGGGAGGAGCAGATAAAGAGCGCATACGAAATGTGGCAGAAGGCCCTGGCTGGCCTTGAGGTTGCGAAAAAGTCGTACGACCGTGTGCTGAATCTGTTTGAAAAAGAGGTGGTTCCGGCTCAGAAAAAAGATGAGGCCGAGGCTAATTACAAGGCTATGCTCGCTACTGAGCAAGCTGCTAAACTGCAGTATGAACTGGCGAAGAAGGGCGCGGCAGAGGAAGACAAGTCGGCTGCCAAGGCGCAGCTTAGCCGAGCTAGAGGGGCGGTGGCTGAGGTGCGTTCTTACTTGAACGAGACGGTCCTGCTTTCGCCTATCGACGGCGAGGTGTCGGAGATTTTTCCTCAGCGCGGAGAGCTTGTCGGTTCCGGCGCTCCGATTATGAACATAGCTGATGTAGCTGATGTCTGGGTGACGTTAAACATTCGTGAGAAGGATTATCAGAAGTTTGCAAAGGGTTCTGAGTTCAAGGCTTTTGTACCGGCTTTAGGAAATAAGGAACTGGTTCTGAAGGTGTTTTTTGTGAAGGATATGGGCGCGTTTGCGGCATGGAAGGCTACTAAAGTGTCTGGCGAATTTGACTCTAAGACGTTTGAGATAAGGGCGGTCCCTGTTGATGCGGAGGGCTTGGTGCCGGGTATGTCTGTGATTGTTAAGGAGTGACAAACTTGATAATGTGCAAGGAGATGAAGAGCGTTTTGTTCAGAATATGGAGGATTATGAAGCGAGAGGCGAGGCGTATGGTTTCGCGTCCGCTATACCTCTTCGGCATGGTGGCGGCACCGCTATTCTCCGTCTTTTTCTTTCTCTCTTTGATGGGCGACGGACTGCCGCAGGATATGCCTGTCGCTTTGCTGGACAATGATAATAGTTCGACTTCGAGACGTCTGGTGAGGCAGCTGGACAATTTCAGGCAGACTAAGATTGAGCTTCGTTGCGCTGATTTTCGTGAGGCGAGGCAGGCTATGCAGCGCGGCGAGGTGTACGGCGTGTTTGTCATACCGGAGAACTTTGAGCAGGATGTGACTTCCGGACGGCAGCCTAAAATATCGTTCTACACAAACAATTCGTATCTGATTGCTGGCTCGCTGCTTTTCAGGGACATGAAGATGATCTCTGTGCTTGGTTCCGCTTCTGCAGGAAAGGAGGTGCGACTTGCCAAAGGTCAGACGGAAAGGCAGGCGATGGCTGAACTCCAGCCTATAAGCATCGATTCTCATCTTGTGGGTAATCCGTGGCTGAACTATTCGGTCTATCTTTGCAATTTGATTCTGCCGGGTATATTGAATATTCTGGTGATGATCATGACGGTGTTCGCGTTAGGCTCAGAGGTTAAACAGGCTTCTGCTAAAGTCTTGATGAGAATGGCAAAAGGCGATGTGCTTGTTGCGCTTCTTGGAAAGATGTTGCCGCACACGTTGCTGTGGTTTGTGATGATAACGTTCGTGGAGGTTGTGCTGTACGGGTATATGGGCTTTCCGTGCAACAGCGGTCTTTTGCCGATGCTGGCGGCGTCTTGGCTGCTGGTTGTGGCAAGCCAGGCTTTGTCGGTCTTCTTTTTCGGGCTGCTGCCGGTCATGCGTCTGTCGTTGAGCGCCGCCTCCCTGCTGGGTGTGCTGTCGATTTCAATATCTGGCGTGTCGTTCCCGGTCTCCGAGATGCATCCGGTTTTGCAGACTTGGGCGAACGTTTTTCCGCTAAGGCACTTCTTCTTGCTCTATGTGGACCAGGCCTTGAACGGACTGTCATTCTATTACACGTGGGTGAGTTACGTGGCTTTGCTTCTGTTTCTGTTCTTGCCGTTTTTTGTGATGCCAAGGCTGAAGTATGTGTTTGAAAATCAAAGGTATATTGCGTAAATATAAAAAGGTGATGCGATGAGAGCGTTAAAAAAAATAGTGAAAGAGGGCTTTTTCGACACGTTCATAGTGTGGAGAGATGAGTTTCGCAATATATTTTCTGATGCGGGAGTGGTGATATTTTTTGTGGTCGCTCCGCTCTTTTACCCTTTGCTGTATGCGTTTATGTATGACGAAGAAGTGGCAAAGGAGGTTAGGATGGTTGTGGTGGATAACGACAAAAGTTCCAAAAGCCGCGAGTTCAGAAGGCTTTGCGACGCGTCGCGCGATGTGTTTGTGACCAGGGAGTGCGCAAATATGGCGGAGGCTAAAGAGATGCTCAGACGCAAGGAGGCTTACGGCATAATGGTTATTCCGAAAGATTTTCATAAAGATATTGTGAGGGGCGAGAAGTGTTTTGTCCAGCTTTACGCAGATATGAGCAGCTTGCTCTATTACAAAGCTTTTCTGCTGACGCTGACGGAGGTGTCCTTGGAGATGGGCGCGGATATTCAGGCGGCAAAGATTCCAGACGCGACAGAGCGCGAGCAGGATGTCACGATTGCGCCGATAGAGTATGAGAATGTCACATTCTTTAATCCGAAAAACGGCTTTGCGAGTTTCCTTATTCCCGGTGTGCTTATGCTTATCATCCAGCAGATGCTCCTGCTTGGCGTGGGGCTTTTGTCCGGAGGGGCGCGAGACCGTAACGCTTACAGAAATCTTTTCCCTATTCAGAGACATTACAGCGGAACTTTAAGGATTGTGTTCGGAAAGACTTTGTGCTATATGATGATTTTCTCAGTCTTGGCAGTGTATCTTGCATGGTTCATACCTAAGATTTTCAGATTGCCGCAGATGGGCGACGGGCTTTCCATATTTCTTTTCATGCTTCCTTATCTGTTGGCTTGCTGTTTCTTTGCGATGACGGTCACGGCTTTTGTGAAGGACCGCGAGTCGCCGTTTGTGCTTTTCGTCTTCACTTCGATAATACTGCTTTTCGTGTCAGGCATTTCGTGGCCGTCATCTGCAATACCGTGGTATTGGAAGTCCTTCTCGTATCTTTTCCCCTCAACATTCGGGATACAGGGATTTGTGAAGTTGAACACGATGGGCGCGTTGTTGTCCGACTTGAAGCTTGAATTTTTAGGACTGTGGATTCAGACCGGAGTCTATTTTGTGCTGGCTTGCCTGGTTTATCGTTGGCAAATTAAGTGCAGTTGGAACAAAAAATAGGAAGTTGCGACATCTTTTTTTTAATTTATTGCAAATACAACCGCCTAAGAATGTGGCATATAGCAATGTGAGAGATAAAATGTTCAGTTTTTTTGTTAAATTTGCCCTGCTTTTATTTGGTTGTTATGTCTAAAATACATACCTTTGCAACGCAAAAAAGCAAAAAGGGTTCCTTGGCCGAGTGGCTAGGCACCGGTCTGCAAAACC
>CALGHE010000054.1 GCA_937915765.1 uncultured Bacteroidales bacterium
AAATCTAATCACAAAGTAAAAGTAATAATAGAAGATATAGAAGATTTTCGAATCGGAGATTATTTAGGTGCTAAACCTTGTTTGATTCAAGGATTATCTCATCAGCATCCCGCTCTCAAATCCTCCGTCCGGCCAAATAAGCCCGAAGAGAGAAGCAAGGTGATATCCGCTCTGAATACATTGTGGATTGAAGACCCGTCTTTGTCCTTTTCCATAAACTCATATAGTGATGAATTGGAAATCTCGTTATATGGTTTGACCCAAAAGGAAATCATACAGACATTGCTGGAAGAACGATTTTCCGTAAAGGTCCATTTTGATGAGATCAAGACTATCTACAAAGAACGACCTATAAAAAAGGTCAATAAGATTATTCAGATCGAAGTACCACCCAACCCTTACTGGGCCACAATAGGGCTGACGCTTGAACCCTTGCCGTTAGGGACAGGGTTGCAAATCGAAAGTGACATCTCCTATGGTTATCTGAACCATTCTTTTCAAAATGCCGTTTTTGAAGGGATTCGTATGTCTTGCCAATCTGGTTTACATGGATGGGAAGTGACTGATCTGAAAGTAACTTTTACTCAAGCCGAGTATTATAGCCCGGTAAGTACACCTGCTGATTTCAGACAGCTGACCCCTTATGTCTTCAGGCTGGCCTTGCAACAGTCAGGTGTGGACATTCTCGAACCGATGCTCTATTTTGAGTTGCAGATACCCCAAGCGGCAAGTTCCAAAGCTATTACAGATTTGCAAAAAATGATGTCTGAGATTGAAGACATCAGTTGTAATAATGAGTGGTGTCATATTAAAGGGAAAGTTCCATTAAATACAAGTAAAGACTATGCCTCAGAAGTAAGTTCGTACACTAAGGGCTTAGGCATTTTTATGGTTAAGCCATGTGGGTATCAAATAACAAAAGACGGTTATTCTGATAATATCCGCATGAACGAAAAAGATAAACTTTTATTCATGTTCCAAAAATCAATGTCATTAACCTCAAATCCGCAACCGCCCTCATAAGATGACACAGAGGTCAAAAAGGTAGCGTCACTGCGGCAAAAGAGGGCGCAACGCAGCAAAAATCGCCACAAAGACGCATAAATTCCCCTTACCCTACCACGCGACTTGAGGCAATACGCAGAATCACGACCATAAGTTGTCGGTGTTATCCAAAGTCATTCTGGAACACATCAGCATAAGCGTTGTTGCATGAATAGATATTCAGCACATACTGCCTTGATGTCCTGATCCACTTTGCTGGCACAGAGATGAACCTGAAGACAAACGCCTTGATGCGGCTTGTTGCTTTGAGTCCGAACCTCTTCACGTCAAGCCTCGCCATGATGAATTTATAGAAGTTGCGTATGAGTGCCGTAAGCAGAAGAAACACCGTGTTTTCTCCCATGAAGGATTTTGGAAGCCTGTTCCAGCCGAATCCGTTATTCATTTCATCGAAGATGCGTTCCTTCCACGGAGGTTATAGAATTTGACAATCTCTTTCTCTGAAGACTCGTAGTCATTTGTAAGGATGCAGCGGTAGGTGTATTCGCCTTCCCACAGGTCAAGCTCACCGTCAATTCGCTTCTGCCTTTGGATTACAAGACGGTATGCCCTCCCTTTCCATTTCTCAACAAGAATGGAGTTCAGTTCAAACTCACTGCCGCCCAGTTCCTCTCTCTTCCACCCTCTGAGCGCAAAGATGTCATCGTAAAGCGAACCGCAGCGGCTGGCGCGGATATAGAAAGTCATGCAATGCTTTCCGACCTCTTCCACAATTTCCTCTGAGCAGGATCCGCAATCTGCCCTGAAACGATTGACTGTCAATCCTTTCTGTTCAATCCTCTTAAAGAATCTCCTCAACGTGTCCTTCTGGTGGAAACGAACGTTAGTGTTGCCGTCGCTGTTCTCTATGCCGACAATCATATCGCCAA
>CALGHE010000055.1 GCA_937915765.1 uncultured Bacteroidales bacterium
GAGATTATACCTGAATCCCGTATTCTACATTTACACAAAATTATGTACAGTGCCATAGAATGTCTTTCGTAGGCAACCTACATTTTGCCCTCAATCAGTGCATCCAATTGGGCCTGCAACTCTTCACGTTTGGGTAAGTATAGTTGGTATTTTGCAGCAAACAATTGGTTTGTGATACCTTGCATTGCATATTCCATTAGCAATTCATCTTTTCTCGCTCCAAGCACCAAACCTATTGGAGGGTTATCATCTGGCTGGCATACTTCTGTTTGGAAATAATTGAGGTAAAGATTCATTTGTCCAATATCACTATGCTTTATCTCCGCGCGCTTTAGGTCTATAAGAACATAGCATTTAAGTATGCAATGATAGAACACCATATCCACCTTGAATATGCGACTCCCGATGTGCATCTGATATTGGCGGCCAATAAACGCAAAACCACGACCAAGCTCCAATAAGAAATGCTCCATATTGGTTTTCAACGCAGTCTCCAATTCACTCTCTTTGTATCTCTTCTTTTGAGGAAGACCTGTAAACTCTAACACAAATGGGTCACGAATTATATCTTGTGGCTTCATCACTTGATGCCCCTCATTTGCCAAAGCTAATACCCCCTCTTTGTCAGTACTTAACGCAAGTCGTTGGAAAAGGCAACTTTTCATCTGTCTTTTCAATTCTCGAACCTTCCAGCCCTCATTGATGCATTGCTTCATATAGAACTGCATTTCCATAGGATCATCACACTTGAGTATTTCAAAATAGTGGCTCCATGTCAATATGTGAGACACTGTCTCACTTTTTGGGAATGAGAGATAAAACTTTCTCATATATGACAAGTTGGAACGACTAAATCCTCGACCATTCTTCATTGTAAGGTCTTTGGCAAGATTTACCAGCAACTGTTTTCCATATTCCGCTCTTGCTTTTCCACCTTGTTCAAACTCAACAATATATTTGCCTGTCTGCCAATTTGCTTCAAGCATTTCTGTGTTTACAGCATTAATCGCCTTCTCTTTGGCTGCAATCCATAGAGAAGATATATTATCAATTAACTGATTATAATCATCAGCTACAATAGTCATCTTTTGTACAAACATATCTTTGCTCATACTTTTCTATTTTTACTCAGCTATTTTTCTTTCTGCAAAGATAATGTTTTGGACGTGATTTCATAGGGGTGTAACAAAAATTAATGAATGGGGAAACGCATTGATAAAATTAGCATCGGAAGCACCCAAGAAAATATCATAAGAAGCCCAAAAGTTCCTATTCCAAAGATTAAAAAGAACAAAGAAATTGCCCTTAACTTAGACATTTTACTAAATACGTGAAAGTAAGTTCGAATTATTTCTTTCTTAATTGAAGATACTTTCCATAAAGAAAAAAGAAACATAATTCCTAAAAAGGAATAATATAATATAATGAAATTTACAGGTGATTCTTCAAAAAAATCTAACACCTTAAAAAGAACTATAAAAGGGACTATAAAAGGACTAAAAATTAAACAACAAAGAATTACAGCCACCATAACCTCAACTGAACCAGGAGGCTCAATTTTATCTTTTGCGAATAGAAAATTAGGTGCGGAACCAATAAACAAAAGAAAAGAAATAATCCTATTCATAACTCTGTTATTTAAATTTTTCTTGACTACAATGCCAAAGGTAGTAATTTACACCCACTCCTCCAAATACTTCTCAATGTTCCTCTTCTCGCCGCTGAAGTTCGCGCCAATCAGGGCAACCTTTTTGCCGCTTGCCAAGAACGGCTGAGCATAGTTTTTCTCCTTGATTTGAGTCATCGCCTCTTCTGCTGTGCCGTTGTATTTGAACTCGAAAATATATACGTAATCGGGAGTCTCGATGGTCATATCTACGCGACCGTTGGAGGTGTGAAACTCAGCTTTCGTGTATAGTCCGCAGAGGTTGCACAAGATGAAAAGCACGTTCTGGTAGTGGTTTTCAGTGTCCTTGATGAGGTCGTAAGGAACGTTTGCGAAGAATGATTCGAGACGGGTCATGAAACCGCTAATGTCGCCGGATTTTACCTCTTCTACAAAACAGCTTATTTGAAAGCCTGTCTTGTTAACAGAAACAGAAGTGTAATAAGGCATCAGGTAAAGCATAAAGCCCTCTCTCACCTCCTCGTTCGGAAAGTCCAGCGAATACAATTTATACCTTTCATTATAGCCGCTGATGGTCAGATAACCGCTCTGGAAAATAACCGGAATAGGATCTGACGACGATGCGTCGATGGCACTCAGCACATTGGCTGTGACCTTATTCCCTTTCAATTCATCCAACTTGAAATTATGTTTCTTCAACAGTTCCACAAGGTACGACGGCGTGCCGGTCTCGAACCAGTAACTATTGAACTCCTTCTTTTTGAATGCGTTAAACAGACTGTATGGATTGTAGATGCCGGGCGAATTTACGGTGAAATGGTAGCCGTCATACAGTTTTTTCAATTCTGCATAAACCTCTTCAGCACCTGTTCCGTTGGCTTTTGCAAATCTTTCGACATACGGATTAAGAGTTCGCAGTTCCTCTTCCGTAATCCCGCAAATGTCATAACAGTCTTTGTCAAGAGAGATGTCCTCCAGGTTGTTCAAGTCGCTGAACACACTCACCTTGCCAAACTTCGTCACACCCGTGAGCATGGCGAACTTGATGCAGCCGTCCTTGCTTTTCAGCGCGCCGTAGAAGGATTTCAAAGTTGAGCGGTAATCATCCTGCAATTCATCATTGCCTATAGTTTCAAGCAATGGCTTGTCATACTCGTCAACCAAAACAACAACAAGCTCGCCAGTTTTTTCGTAAGCACGTTGGATAATGCCCTCGAAGCGCATGCCAAAATCCGCTTCGTTTGGTCTCGCTCCATAAATCTCTTCCCATTGAGACAAAGCATTGTTTA
>CALGHE010000056.1 GCA_937915765.1 uncultured Bacteroidales bacterium
TGCGAGTTCGGCATCATAGACTGCGGCAAGAAAGAGCTTGTTGAGTCTGTGGCTCTGGGTTTGAAAAGCGGCTACCAGATAGGCGCTCCCAAAATCTCGGACGGCAAGGCGTACGTGTTCAGTCGTTTTGCTGGCGAATTGCGCGTGTATGAGCTGTAAACAGCCCCTGCAAAATGCTCCGTTTCCCTGCGTAGCAGCGCCCGAACCCTAAGTTCAAACCGTTGCTGTTGCAGGTGTTTTTCAGAATTAGGATTTCTGATTTTGTGAGTTGTGAGTTGGGAATTTTGGAGAAAAGTTTGTAAATTTGGTACGCCTTTAGAGAATGGCACGGTTCGGATGTTGAATCGCCGGCTCAGTTACAGCTTTGCTGGCTTTAAGCGTAAAACGATGAAAAACAGGTTTTCTATATTATTTGTAATTCTGGCATTGTGCCAAATGGCATTTGCAGCAAAGAAGGACGACCTTTTGTCGTCTGGAATCAGTTCCCTCAACTTTAAAGAGTACACGGAGGCGGGCAACGCCTTCACGCAATACATAAACGAGAGCAAGTCAGACCCGGTAGGGTATTACTACCGTTCTCAGGCGTTGCTTGGAGCGGGAAACAAAGTGGCGGCTCTGGCGGACATAAACAGCGCTCTTAAACTGGAAAACAAACTGTCTAAGAGAAGCGAGGTCAAGCGCAATCATCTTTTCACTCAGCGCGGCGTCGTTTATCGAGCAATGGAGGAGATGAACAAGGCTGTGTCGGACTTTACAGAAGCGTTGGCGTCAGACCCCGGCGATGTGAAGGCTCTGGTGTCGCGCGGCGAGGTGTTTGCGCGCATAAGGCAGCTGAACAAGTCTGATGCGGACTATAAAAAGGCTTTGCAGATTGACGAGACAAATTTTGACGCTCTGCTGGGTCTGGCTGTCAATCAGGTTGCAAAGAAAGAGTATCTGAAGGCTATCGAGGCGTTCAACAAACTTGACGTGATTTATCCGCAAAACGAGGTCGTTTACAGAAATCGTTGCGAGGCTTATGCGGTGAAAGGCGATAATATGCAGGCCTTTAACGATATGATGGAGCTTATCACTTTTAACGAAGACTATTCGGCAGACCTGCCGGTGCTTGTGGATTATGCAACGAAATGCAGCAACTACGCCTTGCCGAAAATCAGTTCCAAGGTCGCGCTTATGGAGGACGAGGAGCTGTGGCTTCAGGCTCGTGCCGCTCTGTATGAGGCTCTTGGCCAATACTCTAAGGCGATAGATGATTATAATCTTTTGGAAAGTAAGCTTGGCGAAAAATATGCGTTGCTGTGCATCGGCAGAGCTAATTGTTTCAAGTCGATGGGCGATTATAACCGGGCGGCTGACGAGTATAAGCTTGCGCTTGAGCTGGAGGAGTCTGCTCGTGCTTACTCTTTGTATGCAGACCTGCAGCTGACGCGCGGAGAGGCTAATCAGGCGCTGGTGAATCTGGACAAGGCGGTGGCTCTTGAACCTATGAACGGTAACTTGTATTTGCTTAGGGCGAAAACTAAGGAGTCGCTCGGCAATTTTAACGGAGCTTTGAATGATTATAACGTGGGGCTTTCGGAGAGCAAGTCTAATGAAATGCTGCTGAACAGAGCTTTGCTTTGCCTGAATAAGCTGAATAAAAGGCAGCAGGCTATGAACGACTTCTCCGATATTGCGCAGAATGAGACGTTCGCTAAGAAATCAAAGAACTGCAGGGCGTTTGCTTTGTGCTTCTTGGGCAAGCGGGAGGAGGCGGAGCAGTGGCAGGAGAGTGTGCTTGGCGAGTTCCCTACTGTGCATAACTATTATGACGCGGCGTCTTTATATGCGTGCATGAACAAAGATTCTGTGGCTCTGGACAGGCTGCAGACCGCTTTTGAACTGGGCTTCCGTGGCTTTTTGCAGCTCGATGGCAATGTGTTTATGGATAGCTTGAGAAAAACGCATCCTTACAAGACTTTGCTGTACGAGTGGAAAGTAAAGACCGGCACGATTGCGGTTTCTGCGGCGGACACTTCGGCAAGCTTGGCTTTTGAGGATACAGTTGTGGTTGACGTGAAGCTGACGGCTGACAAACGCTACGAAATGGGCTGCGTTGCAAACGGATGGAACACTACGTTTGTTTGTGACACGGCTGATGTCATGCAGATTTCTCTGCTTGACGTGCAGTTCTTGTATAAGTATGGCTTCTTGGACAAGAGGGATATTGCGTCAGCGGCTTCGGCTGAACTGGTGTCGGTTGCTGATGTCAAGGCGGATTCGGAGGTTACGCTGCGTTCTTTGAAGATTGGCGAGCTGGAACTGAAGGATTTGAAGCTGAAGATTGTGGCAGACCCGTCGTCTAAGATTGTGTTGAGCAAAAAGTGTCTGGAGGCGCTTGGCTCCATAAGCTTTGATTCTCAAAGTTTGAAAATGACGATAATGAAAAAGGCCGGAGAGTGAATCGTCGCGCAGAACGAGACAATGCAGGTGCGTTATTGCGGGCCTGCATTTTTTTTGAAAACGATAGAGGTCAGATGTTTTTCAAATTTTTTATCTCGTCGAGCGACACAAGTTTGTTTACTATCGCATAGATGGCAAGTCCGGCAGATGAGTGTATCTGTAGCTTCCCTGAAATATTTCTACGGTGCGTCATCACTGTGTGTACGGAAAGATGAAGCGTCTCTGCAATCTGTTTGTTAGTCAGCCCTTTAACTATGCAGGAGACTATCTCTTTCTCACGTTGGCTAAGTTCCTGCTTGTCAGAATTGTCCTGCTCGTTTTCTGAAATGACAGACTCCACCTTTGCCTTGATTTGTTCTGCGGAGTCATAGAGGGAGATGAACTCGTCGTAACCCTTCAGCGCGGATGCGTCGGCAAGGTTGCTTTGCAAAGCGATGAACTTTTTAGAGCCGCTTAGGTTCTCCTTGATGTGCTGCAGTGAGAACATCCCGATCTGTGTCGGGTCTATGATCACAACATCAGGGTTGTGCTTTTCCAGCAAGCTTTGCAGCTGGGGCATGTCCGAAATCTCAACAATGTCAATGTCGAGATTGAGCCTTTTCAGCACAGAGACAACTCCGTTGCGTATAATAACGGAAGGCTCCACTATAGCTATGTGAATTCTTCTGACCATCACTTCTTCTTTTGGATCTCTATTTGTGTTATTGCCGGAACGAAAAGTTTGTCTTCCACTTTGTTGTGTGAGGCAAGGTCTTCCGAACATGAGAATATATCAAATAGAACGCAGTTCAGCTTGTTGTTGTTTGCCGAATAATATTTTATAATGATGTTTTTCAGTTCGGAAAGTTTTTCCTCAACATGGTCGTGCTGCTTGCTGAAGATGTCTATTTTGTAGTCAGAGCAGACGCCCCTCGCGGAAAGCAGCGCTTCTACATACGGAAACACGTTGGACTCTTCGTAATTCATGTGCCTTTTCACCTCTTCGTAATACTCGTCGAAATATTTGAGAATTATGGAGTTGGCATCGTTCTCTATGTCGCTTAGGGCGTTAATCAGGCTGTGCTTGATGGACGGCAGCCTGAAGTCGAGAAAATATGAATGCGAATTGCGCAGGTACTCCACCAAAGACGGAATCGAAATGTCAGGAAGCGTTTCGGCTCTGTAATCCATCTCTTCTCCTATCAGCAGATTGACAACCGACAGGAACGTGTCTGTATCGACATTGTTTTTCCTGCACGCCGCGTCTATTGTGTCCTCTCCGAACCCAAGCGCAATGCCGAAACGGCTCATGACAAGAAGCATCGGATAGTTCTTGCAAATCAAGTCGCTCATCAAGTCTGTGGCTTTGTATTGTCCTATTTTGTACATATTAAAATCAGTTTTGTTTTTTGAATGATTATCTTGTTGAGGCTCTCTGACGGCGCTTGGCTTGTGGCGGCTCGCCTGTCTTTTGCGCCTCTCTGAGCCGTCGTGCTGATAGCCGTAGCAAAGATAATTATTGCGGCTTAAAAAAGAGCGCTTGACCCTGCTTTTTTTGCCTGATATAAAACTTGCCTGAACTGATGCAAATTTATGGAGTTCCGTTTTTCTGAAAAATACAAAAAAGTAGGTAATTTTTGCTGCCGATATAATTAATTATGATTAAATGGAGGACGTTTCGGACAAAAAAACGTGCTGAAACTTTCATTAATGAAATTAAAGCGTCATCTTTGTACAAATAAACTTTGTATGAGACGGATAGAGATGGTTGACCTTAAGGGTCAATATTTTAAGATAAAGAAGGAGGTTGACGAGCGGATTGCGGACGTGATTGCGTCGGCTGCGTTTGTCAAGGGCGCCGGTGTGGAGCTTTTTTGCCGCAATATGGAGCAGTTCCTCGGCGTGAAGCATGTTATTCCTTGCGGCAACGGCACTGACGCTTTGCAGATTTCGATGATGGCTCTTGGCCTGAAGCCGGGTGACGAGATTATTGTGCCTTCGTTCACGTTTATCGCAACGGCGGAGGCGGCGGCTCTGCTCGGCCTGAAACCTGTGTTTTGCGATGTTGACGAGGAGACGTTCTGCATCTCTGCGGATAAGGCTGAGGGTCTGATTACGGAACGCACAAAGGCGATTGTTCCGGTGCATCTCTTCGGACAGAATGCGGATATGGACGCGATTATGAAACTGGCAGAGAAGCACGGGCTGTTTGTTATTGAGGACGCTTGCCAGTCTATATCGGCACGTTACCGTTTTGCCGACGGACGGGAAGGGGTCTCCGGCTGCATGGGACATGTGGGCTGCACTTCTTTTTTTCCGTCGAAGAACTTAGGTTGCTTTGGCGACGGCGGCGCGATGTTTACAAATGATGACAATCTTGCGAAGACGCTCCGCTCTGTGGCCAATCACGGCATGGAGGTGCGTTATCATCATGACAGGGTAGGCGTGAACTCGCGGCTCGACGGAATACAGGCGGCTGTGCTCGATGTGAAGCTTCGCTATCTTGATGATTACACAATGGCAAGGCAGCGAGCTGCGGAGTTTTATGATTCTGCGTTTAGGGATGTGGAGCAGATTAAGAGTCCGGTTAGAAGCGCTGATTCTGCGCACGTTTTTCATCAATACACAATTCAGACCGAAAGGCGTGATGAGCTGAAGGCTTTTCTGGCGGAGAGGGATGTTCCGTCTATGGTCTATTATCCGATTCCGCTGCATCTGCAAAAGGCGTTTGCAGGCTCTGGTTCTGCTTCGGGTGACTGTCCTGTCTCGGAGCGGCTGGCAAAGCACGTGCTTTCATTGCCTATGCACACAGAACTGGACGAGGAGCAGCTTGAGTTCATCGTGTCTAATGTGAAGAATTTCTTTGCGTGAAGACAAGTCCCCAGAAAAAAAAGAAACGTAGAGCTGCCCCTACGTTTCTGAACGAAGCGCGTTTTGCACTTTTACTTCTTTCTGTTTATAACTTGCAGAACAACAAGAGATATTGCGCCTGCGCCTATAAGCATCAGCATTTGAGCGAGATGCACCACAAAAGCGAACGTTGCGGCTTGCTCATGGGCAACTCCGTACAGACCTAACGCTCCGATTGTGAGGTAGTGCCATGCCCCTATGCCGCCCTGCACTGGCGCCACGATGCCGAAACTGCCTATAACGTATGCAACCAGACCAGCAAGGACGCTCAGGTTTTCTGTAAAGTCAAAAGCCCAGAAGCTGAAATAGAGCATGCCGTAATATAGAGCGAAAATCATTATAGAGTGAAAAAGGAAGAGCCATTTGTTCTTCATCTTAGTGAATGATTTTAGTCCGGAAATCATATTGTTTATCATTCCTCTGACTTTGTCGAAGATGGACAGCGACATGATTTTCTTTCTGAAGAAGAACAGCAAGGCAAGAGATAGCACCGTGACGCATATAAACACCGGGTGTGACGCTAAGCCAGCCAGACTGTCTATGATGCCTTCACTGTGCAGGTAGGAGTAAATTACGTCAAACTGAGCCGCGAACGTAACCGCCACGATGCACAGCAGCACAATCATGTCGAAAGTTCTTTCCACAATAACAGTGCCAAGCAGGCCTGTGAACGAAATTCCTTCGTACTTTTTCAGCACGCCGCATCGCGCCACTTCGCCAGCCCTTGGCAGTATGAAGTTCGCAAAATATGCAACCAGCACGGAGCAGAATACGTTTGATGTCTTCGGCGACTTGCCAAGCGGCTCGATGAGCATCTTCCATCTCAAGGCTCTGACGAAATGGCTCAGCAGTCCAAGCGCCAAAGGAAACAGTATCCAGAATATTTTAGCTCCTTCAAAATCCTTGACCATGCGGTCTATGTCCTGGTCTTTGTAAACCCACCAGAAGAGCCCGCCGCCAATCAGCAGCGACACTATAATCTGTATGGCGTTTTTTAGCGTTTTGTTCTCCATCGCTTATGTTTTTAGTCGGATGTTATCTCTTTATGACCTTGTGCAGCTTGACTGTGTATAAGATTGCCGAGTACGGTCCGACAGACACGTTCCTGTTATTGTAAAAGAACGACCTTGAATTGCTTCCGAATGCAAGATAGTAAGGGACGAAAAGTTTGTATTCGCTGCCTTCTGACATCAGGTGCAAGCCTTCCTGCATACCTTCCGATTCGTCAGACACGAGCGCCTTGAACGAGTCAACGTCGCAGAAAACCGTGTTGTCTATCAATTGTCCTTTGAACGAAATGATGACAGAGTCCTTCAGCTCAGGCCGTTCGCCTTTGCCTTCCTCAATCACAGAGTATTGCAGACCGGTGTACGTCTCTTTCACACCGTCAGCGCTTTTGTTGTCTTCAAGGAATTTTTCTCCGGCTTCCTTGTTCTCCTTGTTTATAAGAGTGGAACTTTTCCCTTCGTATTCGTCATCGTCGTCATTGCACGAGCACAAAGAGAAAGAGGCCAAAGCCAAGAGGATGGTAAATAATAAATTTGTCTTCATATAGTTAAATTATAATTTTCTGATAAGAGTCATTCCGTCTCGGATAGGGACGATAACCTTTTGGAACCTGTTGTCGGAGGCCACAAGGTCGTTGAATTTCATTATGCCGACGGTCTGCGCGTCTTTGCTTTCCGTCTCAAGCACGTGGCCGTCCCACAGCGTGTTGTCAGCAATTATGACCCCGCCTTTCCTCAGCTTCGGATAGACAGCGTCAAGATATTGCACGTAGTGCCGTTTGTTGCCATCCATAAAGACGACGTCAAACGTCAAGTCGAGAGAGGGTATGATGTCCAGGGCGTCGCCGATATGCAGCTTCACTTTAGCTCCGTCCGTTCCGGCTTCGTCAAAGACATTCAGCAGAAAATCCTCCATTTCATCGTTGATTTCGATGGTGTGCAGCTCTCCGTCGGCAGGGAGCGCCTCCGCCATGCACAGAGCAGAATAGCCTGTGAACGTTCCTATTTCGAGGATGTTTTTTGGCGACATCATGTTGCAGAACATTTTCAGAAGTCTGCCTTGCAGATGCCCGGACAGCATGCGCGGCTTCAGCGTGTAAAGATTGGTGTCGCGCGTCAGTTTTTTCAGAAAATCAGGTTCCCTGTCGATATGTTGAAGAATATACTCTTCGAGTTGTACATCATTTGCCTTCATGTGTGCAAAGATAGTGTTTATGGCGCAAAAACAGAAAAAGTTTTGTCTAAAATAAGAAGTATTGATAGAGTTTTTGCTCGTATATTTTTAAAATTCATTACTTAAACCTATATTTGTGGCATGAAAGTTGAAACAGGTCTGTTTGTCTGAAAACAAGAACATTGGATTTGGCCGGCAGATGTTTCAGACTTCTTTAGGAAATTTTTAATTGTTAAAGTATAAATGGACACAAAGGAAAAGAATATGTCTCGACGCTCTTTCTTAAAGGCGTTTGGCGCTGGCGCTGTGACCGCAACTGCTATCATGGCAGGTTGCACGCCGAAAGAGAATACGGTCAAGAGCGGTCTGGCCGACGAAAATGTTCCGACAGACAAGATGACTTACCGGACGAATCTGCACGGCGACAAGGTTTCGCTGCTCGGGTACGGCTGTATGCGTCTGCCTACTGAAAAAGGGGTGAGCGGAAGAGAAGATGATAAAAGCAATATAGATCAAGAGCGTGTGAACCAAATGGTTGACTATGCGATTGAGCATGGCGTGAATTTCTTCGACACATCTCCGGCTTATTGTCAGGGACGTTCGGAAAAGTCTATAGGGATAGCTCTGAGCAGACATAAAAGGGAGGATTTCTTCATCTCCACAAAGTTGTCTAATTTCGGCGATTATTCTCGTGAGGCGTCTCTCGAAATGTACAGGAACTCGTTCACAGAGCTGCAGGTTGACTACATAGATTACTATCTGCTGCATGCGGTTGGCGGCGGCGAGGATGCTATGAAGGTGCTGTACGACCGTTACTTCAACAACGGCATGCTGGACTTCCTTATAGAGGAGCGCAAAGCCGGACGGATCAGAAATCTTGGGTTCTCGTATCATGGCGACATAAGGGTGTACGACTATTTGCTGTCGCTGCACGACAAGATTAAGTGGGACTTTGTCCTTATTCAGCATAATTATGTGGATTGGAATCATGCTAAGGAGGTTAATCCGGGGAACACAAATTCGGAATATCTTTACGGCGAACTTGTTAAGCGCAATATACCGGCACTTGTGATGGAGCCGCTTCTTGGCGGACGTCTGGCATCTCTTAGCAATAAGTCTAACAAGAGGCTGAAAGAGAGAGAGCCGGAGGCGAGCGTGGCTTCGTGGGCTTTCCGCTTCGCAGGGTCGCAGGAGAAAATCTTGTCGGTCATCAGTGGCATGACGTATATTGAGCATCTGAAGGAGAATGTCAAGACTTATTCTCCGCTGAAGCCGTTGAACAGCGACGAGTTCGAGTTGCTGGAAAAGATTGCGGTGGCGTTTGTGAATAACAGGCTCGCAGTGCCTTGCACAGCTTGTCAGTATTGCATGCCTTGTCCGTACGGATTGGACATTCCGGGTATTTTCTCGCATCTGAACAAATGTCTGGACGAGGGCAATGTGATACAGGACAGGAAGGATAAAAGGTATGCGGAGGCGCGCAAGGCGTTCCTGATTGGGTACGACAGAAAGGTGCCTAAGCTGCGTCAGGCTAATCATTGCATAGATTGCGGTCACTGCCTGCCTCATTGTCCGCAGAGAATCGAAATCGGCAAGGAGATGCAGCGCATAGACCGTATTGTGGAGGAACTGAAGATTGACGGGGCTGACCTCGGTCAGGTAGCAAGGCTCACCTCTCTTTTTAGGCTTCTCGAAAACGGCAAGCACTCTTGCGTGGTGAGCAATCGCGAGGAGACGCGTACGTTCGGCAAGAACGGCGTGAATGATCTGTATGATTTGTACAAGTCGTCTGACAAGTTTCTGGACGGGGCGCTTATGGCGGATAAGATTGTAGGGCAGGGAGCTGCGGCTCTGATGGTGCTTGGTGGCGTGAAGGGTGTACGCACTCGTGTTGTGACAAAACCGGCTTTGGAGATGCTTAAGAAAAATGACGTGAAGGTTATTTATGACGAGGTCGTGCCGCACGTTATAAATAGGAACAAGGATGGTCAATGCCCTTTGGACAGCCGTCTGAACGGTATTGACAGCGCAGACAAGGCGTTGCCGGTAATAGAGCAGTTTATGAAGGATTTGAAAGAGGGCAAGGTCTTTTGACAAATCTGTCAGAATATATGAAGAAAGCCGAAGAACGTGATGCTCTTCGGCTTTTTCTGTTTGTGTTAATCAGTCTATTTATTTGATGACTTTGTAACTAGCTTTTGTGCCGCAGTTTGTCGAGATAGCCACGAAGTACTCGCCTTTGCTCAAATCGTCTGTTTTGATGATGACAGGGAAGAATCCGCACATCTTTTCAACCTTTACAACAGCGCCGTTAGCAGAAAAGAGCTGAACGGTAATCTCTCCGTTGCAGTTGTTTTCGACAGGGTCTGCCACGATGTAATTTTCAAACAGCGTTGGGTAAACATTGTAGTTCAAGTCGTTTTGAACAAGAGCGTTTGAAGTCGAAGGCACTGGGTCCTTTTCTGCGACAATGCTTGCGATAGCCGCGATGAACGGAGCGTTATAGTCGCATCCGCCTTCTGTCTCTGTGTAGCTTGCACCGCCTTCAATAACATTTTCAAAAACGCCAAAGCTAGAAGGTCCGCCGATAACGCCGCCGCTCGCAAACATAAAGTCGCAAGAGTTCTTCTCATTAGAAGGCGGGTTGTCATCGCGTCCCATCGCGTTTCTGTGGTGAATGCGGAAGTGCATGTCGCCCTTGAACCCGTGAAGGAACGTGTGGTTGAACTCGTTGTTGCCAAGCACGTAGTCAACAATCCTCAAATTGAATTTCTTCGCCTCTTCAATATTTTCAGAAGAGCTTATCACGCCGTCTTCCACAAGTTTCACATAAAGAGCGGCTGCGGCTGCTCCGCCAAGAGCAAGCTTGTTTGTTCCCCATCTGCTTTGATAGTAAGGGAAGCCGTTGGATGTGATTTCTCCGTGCTTTGTATGTCTTATGTGCAAGTCGAACACGTTTTTCTGCAAGAAGCTTGCGAACGTTCCGCCGGCGCCATTGTTTGCAGAAGGAGAGTTCTTCGCAATGTAGTAATAAGCGTAGTCCGCCATAGTGTCCCAAGCCAACGGCGAGTTAGACTCCCATTTGTTCTGAAGATAGCCGGTTGCGTCAGAGAGGTATTTGTCTTCGCCAGTCAGTTCGTAAAGCAGGATTGCAGCAAGAGAAAGTTCGTCTGTCCACTCTGAGTTTGGACTTCCGTAGAACTCAGGGATAGGAGCGTGAGCTGATTTGTTCTTTACTGCAAAATTATAAGCCTTTACAGCGTAAGTTTTGCAAAGCTCTTTGTAGTCGTTGTCCGGGTAGAGACGGGCCATCAAAGAGAGAGCAGCCGAGTATGCCGCAGCCTGAGGTCCGCCCTTGTCAGTGGCAGTCCATACCGGACGAGGGTCTCCGCCGTTTGCCGTTCCTCTGTCAGACTGAGCCGAAGAAGTTCTCCACTCCCTGTGGTCGGAAGCGTCGCCTACATAGTAAACAAAAGTGTTGTCGTCTATGAATGATTTGATGAAATAGTCAGTCGCAATTTTGGCTTCGTCCAGCACGTCCGCAATGCCGTTAGAAGCGCCATACTCTCCGTCGTAGTTGTCCTGAAAAGCTTCAGGCCACAAGTCGTACGCAACGAGCAGCGATGTTGCGGCATATCCCATAGTTGTGCCCACCTTGATGTGGTCGCCGCAGTCATGCCAGCCACCGGTGAGGTCATAATTGCCGTTGCCGCCGCCGTTGACAGACCCTTGACCGTCCTTTGTGTGGCAGTATTTTTTAGAGACGTTCGGATTGTCGTGCAGCATCCAGTTGTGAGTGTCGCCGCAACGTTGTCCGCCGAAAAATTTCAGACCCATGTTCAGTGCGGTGCGGTAATCGTCGTTAGAAAAGCTGGAGCTGTACGACGAGTAGTCGTAGGCGTTGGCGCTCGCGCAGCAAAGAACCGAGCCGATTAGCGCAGAATACAGTTTGTTCTTCATAAAATCAAATTTAATCCATTGTTGGAAGTTAGAAAAGCAAGAGGGCTGTTCGCCGCTCCTGTTATTAAGACAGCCTCCTTAAAGAAGATAAGGAACCGCAAAATAAGTTCCATACCATATTAATATAGAAGCAAAGAAGGCAGGAAAGCCCCGCCTTCTATATGTGACTCAAATTAGAAATCCGCGCTCTTCGGAGTACGAGGGAACGGAATGACATCACGAATGTTAGACATTCCGGTGACGAACAGAAGCAGTCTTTCGAAGCCAAGTCCGAATCCTGAATGAGGGCAGGAGCCGAAGCGTCTTGTGTCAAGATACCACCACATGTCTTTCATCGGAATATTAAGTTCCTCGATTCTCTTAGAAAGTTTTTCGTAGTCAGCTTCACGTTCAGAGCCGCCGATAATTTCGCCGATAGCAGGGAAGAGAACGTCCATGGCGCGGACAGTCT
Organism: uncultured Bacteroidales bacterium; assembly: GCA_937915765.1. Lineage (GTDB taxonomy): Bacteria > Bacteroidota > Bacteroidia > Bacteroidales > Paludibacteraceae > RGIG9379. The sequence continues at coordinate 11,924 of CALGHE010000056.1, forward strand.
TTCCGTCTTCGTTCTGCTTCATGTAGAACGCCTTGATTTCCTTTGGATAATCAGTCAGGATAACCGGACGTTTGAAGTGCTCTTCCACCAAGAAGCGTTCGTGCTCAGAAGCCAAGTCGCATCCCCAGTAAACCGGAAACTCGAACTTATGACCTTTAGCCACAGCCTCTTCCAGAATCTTGATGCCGTCTGTGTAAGGCAAGCGGACGAACGAACCTTCGAGCACGCTTTTCAGACGTTCGATAAGGCTCTTGTCTATCATGTCGTTGAGGAACTTGATGTCGTCAGCGCAATTGTCCAAAGCCCACTGCACGCAATATTTGATGAACTCTTCAGCTAAGTCCATGTTGTCGTTGATGTCGTTGAACGCAACTTCAGGCTCAATCATCCAGAACTCTGCAAGGTGGCGCGGAGTGTTGGAGTTTTCGGCGCGGAAAGTAGGGCCGAATGTGTAGATCGCACCGAGAGCTGTAGCCGCAAGTTCGCCTTCCAACTGACCAGACACAGTCAAGCTTGCCTGCTTCCCGAAGAAGTCGCTGTCATATTTGATGGAGCCGTTCTCGTCTTTCTTCAGGTCGTACAAATTCATTGTTGTGACCTGGAACATCTGTCCCGCGCCCTCGCAGTCAGAAGCCGTTATGATAGGAGTGTGGAAATAGAAGAACCCTCTGTCATGGAAGAACTTGTGAATTGCGATTGCCATGTTGTGGCGGATGCGAAACACAGCGCCGAAAGTGTTTGTGCGCGGACGCAAATGCGCAATCTCGCGAAGGAACTCCATTGAATGCCCCTTTTTCTGAAGGGGATAAGTGTTAGGGTCTGCAAGCCCGTATATTTCAATACTTTCGGCCTGCACTTCCACGGTCTGGCCTTTGCCAAGCGACTCTGTGAGCGTGCCGACAACGCTTATGCAGGCGCCTGTCGTGATGTCTTTCAGAACAGACTCGCTGATCTTGTCTGCGTCGATAACAATCTGTATGTTGTTGATGGTAGAACCGTCGTTTAGAGCTACAAAACTGACGTTCTTGTTGCCGCGCTTAGTTCTGACCCATCCTTTGATGTTGACTTGCTTGCCGAAGTCTGTCATTTTGATTGCGTCTGCAATCTTAGTCCTACGAATATCCATTTTAATAAGTGTAAAGTTTCTTTTATGCCGCGGAAAACATGCGGCTTGCAAATTTATAAAAATAATATGAACGAATTGCGATTTTAAGTGTTAAATATTGGAAAGACGATGAAAAAGAGGCCTAAAAACGAGTCCGGACGTTGAGAAAGAGACTTTGCGCAAGCTTTTTTGACGAATTTTTTTTTGCGGAAACGTCCACTGAGGCTGCGAAAAAAGAGGCGTATGTTTAGAAAATGATATTTTTTTGAAAAAAAACATAGGAATATGCACAATATTTAAAATAAAGTTGTATTTTTGCGTGTGATTATACAATATAATGTCTAATTACTAATTAAACTTTTTTATTAACTAATTAATTAAATGAGCGATTTAACAAACAAGGTTAACCCGTTGGAAGGGTTTGACTGGGATGTTTATGAAAACGGCGACGTGTTCGCGAACGTAAGCAAAGAAGAATTGGAAGGCAAGTACGAGCAGACACTCAATGTTCTTAAGGACAAGGACGTTATGGTTGGTACTGTAATTTCAATGAACAAAAGAGAAGTTGTAGTTAATGTTGGCTACAAATCAGACGGTATCGTTCCTATGAACGAATTCCGCTACAATCCGGATCTTAAGATTGGCGACGAAGTTGAAGTTTACATCGAAAGTCCGGAAGACAAGAAGGGACAGTTGGTTCTTTCGCACAAGAAGGCTCGCGCGGCTCGTTCTTGGGAACGTGTTAACGCAGCTCTTGAAAACAATGAGATTATCAAGGGATACATCAAATGTCGCACTAAGGGCGGTATGATTGTTGATGTGTTCGGTATTGAGGCTTTCTTGCCAGGTTCTCAGATTGACGTTAAGCCAATCCGTGATTACGATGTATTCGTAGGCAAGACTATGGAATTCAAGGTTGTTAAAATCAACCACGAATTTAAGAATGTTGTCGTTTCTCACAAGGCTCTTATCGAAGCTGAGCTTGAACAGCAGAGAAAAGACATCATTTCTAAGTTGGAAAAAGGTCAGATCCTTGAAGGTACTGTTAAAAATATCACTTCTTACGGTGTGTTCATCGACCTTGGTGGCGTAGATGGTTTGATTCATATCACAGACCTTTCTTGGGGTCGTGTCACTCATCCTGAAGAAGTTGTTTCTTTGGATCAGAAGCTTAATGTTGTTATCCTTGAATTTGATGACGACAAGAAGCGTATCGCATTGGGCTTGAAGCAGTTGACTCCGCACCCATGGGATGCTCTTAGCGCTGATTTGAAGGTTGGCGACAAGGTTAAGGGTAAAGTTGTCGTTATGGCTGACTACGGAGCTTTCGTTGAAATCGCAACTGGCGTGGAAGGCTTGATTCACGTTTCTGAAATGTCTTGGTCTCAGCACTTGCGCAGCGCTCAGGACTTCATGAACGTTGGCGACGAAGTTGAGGCTGTTATCTTGACTTTGGACCGTGACGAGAGAAAGATGTCTTTGGGTATCAAGCAGCTTAAGGCTGACCCATGGGACGCTATCGAAACTAAATATGCTGTTAGCAGCAAGCACACTGCTAAGGTTCGCAACTTCACAAACTTCGGCGTGTTCGTTGAAATCGAAGAAGGTGTTGACGGCTTGATTCACATTTCTGACCTTTCTTGGACTAAGAAGGTTAAGCATCCGTCAGAATTTACTCAGATCGGTGCTGACATCGAAGTTCAGGTTCTTGAAATCGACAAAGAAAACCGCCGTTTGAGTCTAGGACACAAACAGCTTGAAGAAAACCCTTGGGATGTGTTTGAAACTGTGTTCACAGTTGACTCAATCCACGAAGGTACTATAACTGAAATGATGGACAAAGGTGCGGTAGTCGCTCTTCCTTATGGTGTAGAAGGTTTTGCTACTCCTAAACATTTGGTTAAGGAAGATGGCTCGCAAGCACAAGTTGAAGAAAAATTGGAGTTCAAGGTTATCGAATTCAACAAGGATTCTAAGAGAATCATCCTTTCTCATAGCCGTATCTTCGAAGATACTCAGAAGGAAGATGGTGAAAAGAAGGAATTCAGAAAGAAGAAGTCTTCTAAGAAGGCTGAAACTGTAAGCACTTCTTTGGAAAAGACAACTCTTGGTGACATTGAAGAATTGGCTGCTTTGAAGGACCAGTTGGATGCTAAGGGAAAATAATTGTTAATTTTTTAAGAACAATAATTTAAATTTTAAATTGAATATATGAAAAGAAAATTGTTAGGCCTATTCGTAGCTTCGTGCCTCGTAGGTAATGTATTTGCTCAGGAATCTCAGGAAACAGCTGCTGCTCCTGTTGCAGCAGAAGATACAACAGCTTCTGCAGACGCTGGCTTGTGCCACTGGTCTGTAGGTTTGAAGGGGGGTATCAACGTATTGAAAGGTTCAACTTCAGCTAACAGCGATTTTTTGGGTAGCGACATCAACCCTGCTTTCGGCGGTGTTGTTGAGTACACATTCAATCCATTGTGGGGCTTGGGTGTTGAATATATGTACGTGATGAACAATCAGATTAATTTTGATGCAATGTCTCACGACATTAACTTGTTCTCTTCTTTCAACCTTTCTAACATCGTTGCTAAGTATCGTTCTTCTGGCTTGCAGAAATTGAACGTTTACGCAAACGCTGGTTTGGGTATCGGTCTTTATAAGTGGGAAGATTATACTGGAAATTGGGGAAAAGCTAAAGAATATGATGGAGTTAGCCCTATGGTTCTTGGAGGTTTGAACTTCGAATATAACGTAACTGATTTCTTGGCTGTAGGTTTGGAAGGTCAGGCACGTGTGAATATGAGACACATTGTTCCAGAAGGTAGCCGATTTAAATTCGGCGTTAACTTGGGTGTTCGTTACATGTTCGGTCACGAAAACAACGTAAGAAACATTGCGTTGGTTGACTACGAACCAAAGGTTGAAGTGCCAGATTTGACTCCATTGTTGGAAGAACAGAAGCGTCAGTGCGCTGAAATGACTTCTCAGTTGGAAGAACAGATTGTTAACCAGAACATCGCAATCCGCAAGTTGCAGGATCAGGTTAAGATGACTCAGGATTCTTTGGATAGCCACATCAGAGCTACAAGAGAACCAGTTAAGTACGTTCCTACTAAGGAAGAAGATGAAATCATCAAGACTGCATTCTCTCAGTTGGAATTCGAAACTAACAAGGCAGTTATCAAGCAGTCTTCTTACTCTTCATTGGATGGTTTGGCTCAGTTGTTGAAGTCTCACCCAGAATGGTCTGTAATCCTTAAGGGTTATACTGACAATACTGGTAACGCAGCTAAGAACCTTCAGTTGTCTAAGGACCGTGCTGCTGCTGTTAAGAACTACTTGATCAGAAAAGGTGTTTCTGCAGCTCACATCCAGTCATTCGGTTACGGTAGCGCTAACCCAATTGCTTCTAACGCAACTCTTGCAGGTAGAGCTAAGAACCGTCGTGTTGAAATCGAATTGTTCTCTAAATAATTTTAGATTATATATTTGATACACTTAGGGGACGCAAAAACTTGCGTCCCCTTTTGTTTTTTTATTATGCGTGATATGGAAAATTTTAAATTGAGGATATTAGGGAGCGGTTCCGCTTTGCCAACGAAAATGTCTAATCAGGCTTCTCAGATAGTGGAAACGCACGACAAGCTGTTTATGATAGATTGTGGAGAGGGAACTCAGTGCCAGATGAGAAGGCTTAATGTGAGGGTCTCAAGGTTGAATCATCTCTTTGTGTCGCATCTTCATGGAGACCATTGCTTTGGTATTGTTGGACTTATATCGACGTTGGATTTGCTGGGACGCACGTCTGATTTTCACGTCTATGCGCATAAGGACCTGGAGCGTCTTGTGAAGCCTCATCTCGATTTTTTCTGTCAAGGCATGGCTTTTGATGTCGTTTTTCATCATATAGACCCTAAGGTGCATGAGATTATTTATGAAGACAATTCTATTGAGGTGAGCACAATCCCGCTGAAGCACAAGGTGCCAACTTGCGGTTTCCTCTTCAAAGAGAAGCCAAAGCAAAGACATATACGCAGAGAAATGACGGACTTTTATAAAGTTCCAATCAGAGAGATGCAGCATATAAAGAATGGGGCAGATTTTGTGACTGAGGAGGGCGAAGTTGTGCCGAATGACCGTCTGACTAAACCGGCCGACCCTTCGGCGAGCTTCGCGTACTGCTCGGACACAGCGTACTCTGAGAGAATTTTGCCGTATATTGAAGGCGTTGACTGTCTGTTTCATGAGGCTACATTTCTGAATGCGCAGAAGGGCAGGGCGAAGGAGACTTTGCATTCTACGGCTTTGCAGGCTGCGGAAATTGCAGCGAAAGCAAAAGTGAAGCGGCTTGTCATAGGACATTTTTCAGCGCGTTACGAAGACCATAAGGCTTTTTTGACGGAGGCTCGTTCTGTCTTTGAGAATACAGAGCTGGCGGAAGATGGTAGAGTTTTCAGATTTTGATGTATGTCTAAGTCTTTAGAGTTGCTTTTTTAATGGCGGACAAATGTTGCGTCTGTAAAATTTAGTCTCTGTTTTGTTTCTGGAGCCAAAGGTTGTTCTTTGTCCGGTTTAATCTAAAGTGTTGATAGATATGTTTTTGTGTGAGGGCGTTATTTGAAAATTAATTTTTATAAGTTGTTTATGCAGATTTTCTTTTTGGAAAACTTTTTGTTTGTTTTGAAAAATTATATATCTGATAATCAGTGTGTTGTATTTTTTTTTGGAAAACTTTGCTAAAATATGTCGTGTTAATGTTGACTAAAATATTTTATTGTTATAATTTTGCAGTGCGGGGAAATCCTGCGGAGACTAGTAAATTATTTCAGAATTTTCACATAGAGAATAATATAATATGATTCAGACTGTTGTCAAAAGAGATGGACGTATAGTTGGCTTTAATGAAGAGAAAATTAAGGCGGCGATAAGGAAGGCGATGCTTAGCACTTCGTTGGGCGAGGACGCTCCAGTGCTGAACCAGATTGCGGACCGTATTGCTTATATCGGCAAGGAGCAGATGAGCGTGGAGGAGATTCAGGACATGGTTGAGATGGAACTGATGAACAGCGAGCGCAAAGATGTTGCGAAGAAGTATATTGCCTATCGTGACAAGCGAAGCATAGCGCGCAAGGCAAAGACTCACGATATGTTCAAGGAAATCATAGAGACAAAGTCTAATGATGTTACCAGAGAGAATGCAAACATGAATGCGGACACGCCCGCAGGGATGATGATGAAGTTCGCCAGCGAAACTACAAAGCCTTTTGTTGACGACTACTTGCTTAGCCAGAGGGTGCGCGAGGCTGTTAAGAACAATTACCTGCATATTCATGATAAAGATTATTATCCGACAAAGAGCCTGACTTGCGTGCAGCATCCGTTGGACAAGATTCTGAGCGGCGGGCTTGTGGCTGGGCACGGGGCTTCGCGTCCGGCTAAACGTATAGAGACAGCGAGCATATTGGGCTGCATCTCCATGGAGACGGCTCAGAACGAAATGCACGGAGGACAGGCGATTCCGGCGTTCGACTTTTACCTCGCTCCTTATGTGCGACGCACGTTTATCGAGGAACTGAAGTCGTTGGAGCAGCTTACCGGAAATGACTACAGCAATCTGTATGATGTTGAGATTGATGACTATGTGATTAGAGAACTTGACTTTTTACAGGGAACTGAGCGCGCCAAGCAGTTTGCCATAAATAAGACTGTGTCGCGTGTGTATCAGGCGTTGGAGGCTTTTATCCACAATATGAACACTATCCATTCGAGAGGCGGTAATCAGGTGGTTTTCAGTTCGATAAACTACGGTACCGACACGTCTGCTGAAGGCCGATGCGTTATCAGGGAACTTCTGAACAGCACATACAGAGGGGTGGGCAACGGAAGCACCGCCATCTTTCCTATTCAGATCTGGAAGAAGAAACGTGGGGTGAGTTATTTGCCGGAAGACAAGAACTATGACCTCTACAAACTGGCGTGCAAGGTTACGGCGCGCAGGTTCTTCCCGAATTTCGTGAATCTGGACGCTCCGTTCAATCAGCATGAGAAATGGGACATTAACGACCCGAATCGTTATCAGTATGAACTGGCGACAATGGGCTGCAGAACGCGCGTCTTTGAAAACCGTTTTGGAGCAAAGACTTCGATTGGGCGCGGTAACTTGTCTTTCACTACGGTGAATATCGTGAGGGTGGCTCTCGAATGTATGTATATAGACGACAAGGCGCTTAGGGTCAACAGATTCTTCGCTAAGCTTGACGAGGTGCTTAATATCGCGGCTCAGCAGCTGAACGAGCGTTTCAATTTCCAAAAGACGGCCATGGCAAAGCAGTTCCCTCTGCTTATGTCCGGACTTTGGAACGGCAGCGAAAATTTGAAGCCGGACGACACTATCGAGTCTGTTATTAATCAAGGTACTCTAGGAATCGGTTTTATCGGTCTTGCAGAGTGTCTGATCGCGCTGATAGGCAAGCATCATGGAGAGGACGAGGAGGCGCAGGAACTTGGTCTGAAGATTGTGACGTATATGAGAGACCGTGTCGTCTCTTTCAGCGAGGAGTATCAGCATAACTACAGCGTGTTGGCCACTCCTGCAGAAGGACTTTCGGGACGTTTCACTAAGTTTGACAGGAAGAAATTCGGCGTGATTCCGGGGGTTACGGACAAGGAGTATTATACAAACTCAAATCATGTGCCGGTTTATTTCAAATGCAGCGCCAAGCGCAAGGCGGAAATAGAGGCTCCTTATCATGCTTTGACTGGCGGCGGACATATCTTCTACGTGGAGATGGACGGGGACGCTACGCATAATCCGGAGGCTATTATGCAGATTGTGGATATTATGGACAAGTACAATGTGGGGTATGGCTCGGTTAATCATAACCGTAACAGATGTATGGTCTGCGGCTATGAGAATGCGGAGAAGGAGATGGAGGTCTGCCCTGAATGCGGAAGCTCTAATATCGACAAACTGCAGCGTATCACCGGCTATCTTGTGGGTACTACGGACCGTTGGAATGCGGCTAAGCTTGCCGAACTGAAGGACCGTGTTGTGCATGAATGATGTTTTTGTGAATTTGTTATAAATGCGGGCGGTTTATTGCCGCCCTTTTGTTTTGCTTAGGATGGAGGATAATTTTATATATATATTGGATATTGTTGACGACACCACGGTTGACGGCCCTGGCCTGAGAACTTCTGTGTACGGAGCCGGCTGCGAAAATGCTTGCCCCGGATGCCATAATCCGGAGTCTTGGGATATTAACAATGGTAAAAAGGTCTCTGTTAACGAGATTTTTGAACGTATCCTTTTTAACGAGTTCTCTAACGTCACTTTTTCTGGTGGCGACCCTTTTTTTCAGATTGACGGGTTTGCGGCGCTGGCCGAGCGGGTGAAGTGTGAAACGCGCAAAACTATATGGTGCTACACAGGTTATAAATTCGAGGCTCTGGCGAAAAATCATAAGGCAAGAAAGTTGCTTGAACTTGTAGATGTGCTTGTGGACGGACCTTTTGTGCAGGCATTGAGGTCCGAGAAACTATATTTCAGAGGTAGTTCAAACCAGCGGCTGGTGGATGTGAAACGTTCGTTGGAGTGCGGAGAGGTTGTGATTTTTGATTATGACCCGATGGCTTAGTCTCTTGTTTTTGCGGCTAAATAAATGGTTCCGGCTTGCTTTGCTGTTTGTGGTACTTTTGTTATCCGAAAATGTTACATCTGCCGTTGCGCGTTTCTTTTTTAGTCTTCTTGTTTGGTACGAAAAAAAAGCCCTTTTCATCGAAAAAAAATGCAACTTGCAACTGGTTTTTTTAACCGTTTTTTCATGAACTTAAAAGGGTGTTTTTATGGTAAAGCGTATATTGATTTTTACAGCCGTTTTTGCGGCGGCGAATGTTTTGGCTCAGACTCCTGATTTTTCGCTGATGGGATTTGCCTCTCTTGAAGGTGAGGGCGTGGCTTATAACAAGGGTGGAACGACCGGCGGAATGGGCGGACAGGTGGTCGTGCCGAAGTCTTTTGATGAACTGAAACTGTATGTGGAAGAGCCTTCTGCTCCTTATCTTATTTATATTGACAGGGAATTTACCACGGAGAAGCCGTGCTTGGTTGACACGACGAGCGGACATCTGTCTTCCGGAGGCGCCTCTTCGGTAGAATCTACTTATGGCGAGATCCTGAAGGTCGGCTCGAACAAGAGCATCATAGGAGTGTGCGACAAGGCTTTCTTTAATCGTATCGGACTTAATATTCAGACTCAAAGCAATGTGATTATAAAGAATGTGAAGTTTACAATGAGGCATGTGCCGATAGACAAGAGTGGCGAGAACAAAATCGTGGCGCTGAGAGATGGTGTCGAGGTTCTGGCTGGCGATCCGGACTGCGTCAGCATCCAGGCGGATTTTCCAAGTGCTTCGGAGAATATCGCGTCGCATCATATATGGGTTGACCATTGTGAATTTTATAATGGTTGGTCGCCAAATACAGACCGTTACGACGGATTGCTGGATATGAAGAATAATGTGAAGTATGTGACAATATCATGGTGCTATTTTCATGACCATAAGAAGTCTTGTCTTAGCGGAAAGGGCAATTCGGATAATTACGACAGGCTTGTGACTATGCACCATAACTATTTCCATAAAATTGAAGGCTCCCGTTTGCCGTTGCAGAGGTTCGGACATTATCATTATCTTAATAATTATCAGAACGGTTGCGAAGATGGCTACGATCTGAGGATAAAGAGCAATGGCTATGTGGAGGGCTGTTATTTTAAGGATACGAAAAGCCCTATAAAGGTTAAGGCCAGCGAAGGCGGGCAGGTGACTATTGTTGACGCTGTGTTTGCCGGATGCTCCAATTTGCCAAAGGGGTTTAGTAATGTTGATGGGGCAAAGGTCAAATCGTCATTCAGCTATGACGAGGCTGATTTTAAACCGTCTGATTTCTATTCTTATGTGGCGGATGAAGCGGAGAGTGTGCCTGCATTGCTTGAAGAGTGGTGCGGTGTCGGGAAAATAGGGTGCGAACCTGACTTTGTCCCTGACGAGACGACTGAAACTGAGTGTGTGGACGTGGAGATGTTTAAAGTTTTTGCAGACGGGTTGCGTTTGTTCATAGAGGGCGCAGCAGACGAGGTGGCTGTGTTTGACGTGTGCGGAAACAGGCTTTTTGAAGGGTCAGGAGAGAGCCTGATGTGCAAAGTGGAGCGCAGCGGTGTATATTTGGTTCGTTCCGGCAAAGTGACAGTCAGAGTATTAGTCCCGTAGCGAAGTTTGAGACATTTACTTTCAAGCGTATAGGTCTTGTCTGGCTGATTATATCTGTTCGGTTTAAATGAAAAAAGCCGCAAGTGTAAATTCTTTATGTTAAATAAATAAAACAGAAATTGCTCTTGAATCTCTTCAAAAGCAATTTCCGAACCATTTGAAATATTTAAATTATGAAAATCAAAGACATATTATATAATGCCCAACTGTTTGCCAATCTTGCCCATCTTTTCGAGCATAGTTGCAACCTGCTCTTTTGTGTGGGTTGCCATCAGCGAGATGCGCACAAGCGTGTCTGAAGGCGGTACGGCCGGGCTTACCACCGGATTGATGAAGATGCCTTCGTCGAACGCCATCTTTGTGAACATGAAAGTCTTTTCATTGTCGCGTACAAACAGAGGTATGATCGGAGTTGAAGTGTGTCCGATTTCAAAACCTAAGTTGCGGAATCCGTCAAGGGCGAAGTTTGTGACCTCCCAAAGGTGCTCGATGCGTTCAGGCTCGCTCTTCATAATCTCAAGAGCGGCAAGAGCCGCGGCAACAGCCGAAGGAGTGGCGCTCGCGCTGAAGATGTAAGGGCGGGAATTATGTCTTAGCCAGTTGATGACGCACTCGTCCGCCGCCACAAATCCGCCTACGGAAGCCAGAGACTTGCTGAATGTTCCCATTATCACGTCAACATCATCTGTCACGCCGAAATGGTCGCAAGTGCCTCGTCCAAGTTTGCCAAGAACTCCAATGCCGTGAGCCTCGTCAACGTAAACGTTTGCGTCGTATTTTTTAGCTAAAGAGACAATCTCCGGCAGCTTGGCAATGTCGCCTTCCATGCTGAACACTCCGTCAACAACTATGAGCTTAACTTTGTCTGGCTCGCACTTCTGCAGAACCTTCTCGAGCGAACTCATGTCGTTGTGCTTGAACTTTAACGTTTTGGAGAAGGACAGCTGCTTGCCTGCCATGATTGAGGCGTGGTCCAGCTCGTCAAATATGATGTAGTCCTCTCTGCCTGTGAGAGCGGAGATTACCCCCATGTTCACGTTGAAGCCAGCTGAGTAGATAATGGCAGACTCCTTGCCTACAAATTCAGCAAGTTTGTTTTCCAATTCGATATGCAAATCTAATGTGCCGTTCAAAAATCTTGAGCCGGCGCAGCCAGATCCGTACTTCTTTATCGCTTCAATAGAGGCTTCTTTAATTTTCGGGTGGTTTGTGAGACCTAAGTAACTGTTTGAGCCAAACATCAGAACCTTTTTGCCGTTAATCATGACCTCTGTGTCCTGGTCGCTCTCTATGGGTCTGAAATAAGGATATATACCTGCAGCCTTTGCTTTCTGCGGTATGTCATACTTTGATAATTTTTCTTGCAACAATTTCATATTGTTCCTTGTGTAATTTTTTTGAACGCATCCGTTTCCGAAACGTTAAAAAATGTTAAATTCTTTTTTGATGTGCAAATATAAGCAAATAATATATTTTGCTTTCTTTTTTTAGCTAAAAAATAAGTATGCGACCGCTTTTTTTTATAATTCGATTGTGAAACCGCCTTTTTGTCTAAGTTTCTTTCTTTCTGCTGTTATTTTGATGGTTTTGCAGCTTGGGGAGTGGAGGTTTGTCTCATGCGGAATAGTTTCAGGGAGATTGACGCTCTTCTGCCTTGCCGTCTTTTATCTTCATCAGAACAACGCCTATGAATATCCAGAAAATTTCTCTGATTCGTGTGATGAAGCTCACAGACATTGCCCAGACCGGATTCAGAGCTAATATCTTGAATATTAAGATGAAGGACGCTTCTCTTGTGCCTATTTGCATTGGCGAGAAGAAGAGTATGTTTGTGAAGAGAGATACAAAGGCCATGATTATGATGCTGTCGGCGAAATCTGGCTCGCCTCCGAACGCCAGCAGCATGAAGTGTATTTCGGCACAGTTCAGAACGCGGGCTGCCAGCTCGTTGGCTAGCGTGATGTAAAATCTCGTTTTGCTGTGCTTGTGCAGAGACGCGATTTGCTCGTCTATGGTCTCTATCGTTTCGCGGCGTTCCTCTGCAATGCGCGAGACGGGTTTGCGTATGAGCGGCATTTTTTGCAGGAGTTTCAGCGTTTTGCTTATCATTCCGCTTTGTTGCCCCTTGAATGTTATGATTGTGAGCGTGAGGCAGATGGCGAATGTAGCTGTGAGCACGGCCGCCAAGGTGCAGTCCATTGGTATTAGGAACACGGCCAGCAGCGCAGACAACATCCAAAATATGAAGTGCGCGGTGAAGTGCATCATGGAGAACAGAATGACGGACGACGCTGCTTTCTTCTTGCCGATTAGCGGAGACATGGCCATGATTTTGTATGGCTCGCCGCCAGCAAGTCCCATTGGCGTTGCGTTGTTTATCGCAAATGTGGAGACTGTTATTTTATAAAGTATGATGAATGGGACTTTGCTCTTCTCTGGCGTGTCTATGATGAGTTTGTAGGACACGGTGTTTAGAACGTAGCCTGCAGCCCATACTCCGAGTATGGGTACAAGCCAAAGCCCCGTCTGCTTTATCTGAGCTATGATTTCCTGAAAGCCAAGGCTGTGACACATTGCAACGAGCGCCACAATGCCTATTGCCAGAAACAGATTCTGTATGCTTTTCCGCCAGTTCATAAAAAACAATAAAAAAACAAAGAGAACTTCGCAGCTCTCTTTGCGTGAAATAAAAAAAATACAATGTAAAAATAAAAAAAAAGTTATTTCTTAACGAGTTTCAGGGCTTTAGTCTCTTTTCCTACTTTAACCAAAAGAGTGTAAAGTCCAGCTTTGACGTCAGAAGTTTCAAGCTTAACGGTGTTTGCTCCGGCAGCAGCGTCCTTAACTCCGAACTCCTTAGCCACGTCGCCGTCAGTGCCGATTAGCGTGAAACTTGCCTTCTGGTTGTCAGAAGAGGTGAATGATACCAGAATCTCGTAGTCAAACGGATTTGGCGTAGCCTCGATGTTGCTGATGCTCATTCCGCCGACAGAAGCGACAGCGCCGCCGTCAACGATAGCCTCAGCCGTCTGAGGGTGGTAATAAGCCGTCGTTGTGGTGTAATTGCCGCATGTGCAGTTACAATCAGACTTCACTTCGTTTTCCATAACGATAAGAACCGGATATCTCACACCCTTCGCAAAATACTGGTATCTTACGGTGTGGATGTCGTAGTTCAAGCTTCCCATTTTCTGCTCGTAAACCTTTTCCACTTTCACGCGCAACACATCGTCGTAGATAACGCCGTCAGGCAGCAAAAGCTTTCCGAAAGCGTCTGCAGATGTGAAGTAGTTCCCGTTGATAGGGTATTCGTTTTCGCCTTCACGATAAACGCCGTCCATAACTCCCGAAACCATGTCGTTGAACGCAAAAGGGAACTTCATGTCAATGATAGGCTGAGCGAACTCTATTTTAGTAGAGCCGGACTCAAGTCCCCAGTACTGCTTTTCGCTCTTCGTTATTTCGAAGTATGTCTTTTTGTTCGGGCCTTCGTTGCAGGCAAGGAATATGTCGCTGTTGTTAAACGCAAGTCCGCCGATGGCGTTGTTGCTGTTGCCGTTCTGTTTGATGTTCATCGAACCGATCACTTTTGAGTTCGAGTAGTCCCAAACCTGGTTGGCTCCGCCTTGCTTATAGGCTTTATATTCGATTTCCTGCAAATCTCTTGAATCTCCTTCTCTAAGAGCATTCGCCTGATATGTAATTGTATTCTGTGCAAATGCTGTAAGTGCCGCGAACAAGCTGATAATCAATGTATAAGTTTTTTTCATCCTTTAATATTTTTGGTTACACAAATAGTTCTGATAAAAACTGCCGTAAATGTAAGTGATTTTTGTTTAACGTGCAAATTTGTAGGGCGTTATTTTTGAAAAATATTGCTGTGCGCTAAAATAACGCGTGCCGCATAAAACGTGAAATGGTCACGTTAGGGAGCCGGCGGCAAAACTGTCAGGTCAAGAAGTTTGCGATGCGTTTCCGCAAAATTTGAAATTGTATTTTTCAGAAACGGCCTTTTGAGTATAAGGCATACAAAACGTTCGCTTTGCCGTCATGCGTTCTCGCCTTTTATCTTTGGCAGGCTTATTTTCAGTTTCACGGCAAGTATCCTTATCACGAGGACGGTTGAGCAGGTCGCTATTTGCGTGAACATCTGGTCCAGCCCGTTGATGTGGCACACGTGGTAGCAAATGCCTCCGAATATGCACGCCAGCGCGTAGATTTCCTTGCGGAAGATCAGCGGAATCTCGTTTATGCAGATGTCGCGCATTATGCCGCCGGCAACTCCGGTTATTGTGCCCATGATTATCGCCACCCAGAACGGAAACTCCGCAATGAGGCTTTTCTCTATCCCCACCACGGTGAACAGGGCAAGCCCTATTGTGTCGAAGATGAAGAACGTGTTGTTCATCTTGATGAGGTATTTGCGGAAGAGTATAACGAACAGCAGGGCGGTGAGCGTCCAGATGAGGTA
>CALGHE010000057.1 GCA_937915765.1 uncultured Bacteroidales bacterium
AGATTCAGTCCTAATTTTTTTTATTGCTTAAAAAGTTTTATCGGACACTAATATAAAAAAAACTTCTAAAAATTTTGTCGCTTTAATTTATGTTCGTATATTTGCGAACAATAAATAACGAATGAGTATGGTAAATAAAGATTATACCGTTAATCAAGAGCAAGTTGCACGCTTTGCAAAGGCTATGGGACACCCTGCACGCGTTGCGATATTGCAATTTCTTGCTAATCGGACCACTTGCTATTTCGGCGATATTCACGAAGAATTGCCGATAGCCAAAGCAACCGTATCGCAGCATCTCAAAGAGTTGAAAGAGGCCGGTCTGATACAGGGCGAGGTCGAAACGCCAAAGGTTAAGTATTGTATCAATCGTGAAACTTGGCAACTTGCGAAAACTTTGTTCGGCGAGTTTTTCGATGATTGTGCTTGCAAAAAGGAGAGTTGCTGTAGATAACAGCCTCTTTTTTTGAAATTTATGTTCGTTGTTTTGCAAATTACAAACTTCTGAATAAATAGATTATGAAAGTATTGATTTTATGCACAGGCAATAGTTGCCGCAGCCAGATGGCACATGGGATTCTCCAATCATTCGACAAAAGTCTGGAAGTTTATTCTGCAGGAACCCAACCTGCGTCACAAGTTAATCCGCTGGCGGTCGAAGTGATGAAGGAGATAGGCATTGACCTTTCTTCTCACACTCCTAAAAATGTAGGTGTTTATCTTGATGATGCGTGGGATTATGTGATAACTGTTTGTGGTGGAGCAAACGAAACTTGTCCTGCGTTCATAGGCAAAGTCGGCAAACGTCTGCACATCGGATTCGATGATCCTTCGGACGCAAAGGGTTCTGAAGAGTTCATCATAAGTGAATTTCGAAGGGTTAGAGATGAAATTAGGAAGCGAATAACTGAGTTTTACGTTACCGAGATTCTGAAACGAGAAATGGCACAATGCTCTTGCAGTGGCAAGGGTTAACGGCTAATATTCTTTTTTTGAAAATATTGTTCGTTGTTCTACGAATTACAAATAATAAAAATTAAAAGTTATCAGAAGTGGCTCAACAGAGCGGTGGGCGTGCTGTTTATCGCAATCGGAATATATTATTGTTTAATAATTTACATTTAGGAATTATGGAAATCAAGATTTTAGGAACAGGTTGCGGCAAGTGCAAGACAACCTACGCAGTTATTGAGAAGGTCATCAAGGAGAACAACATCAAGGCTACAATTACCAAGGTCGAGGATATTATGGAGATAATGAACTATAATATCCTCGCAACCCCCGCAGTAGTGGTCGATGGCGTGGTGAAAATCAAGGGCTATGTGCCAAGTGAAACGGAGATTAAAGAGTTGTTGGGCGTATGATACAGCAATTTGCGGATTGGTTGGTCTATGGTATCTTTGGGTTAGATACCGACACACCATTGGGAACGGCTGTCAATTTCTTCTTCTACGACAGCATTAAGATTATAATACTGCTTTTCAGTATCAGTTTTGTGATGGGCATTATCAATGCCTACTTTCCCATTGAACGACTACGCCAATACCTCGCCACACATAAACTCTATGGCTTGGACTACTTCTTGGCGGCTCTATTCGGTGGTATTACCCCGTTCTGCTCCTGCTCATCGGTGCCACTCTTTATCGGCTTTGTCAAGGGCGGAATACCGCTGGGCGTAACACTGACATTCCTTATTGCCTCGCCTTTAGTTAGCGAGGTGGCTGTAGCAATGTTTCTCGGCTCGTTTGGAGTGAAGGTTACACTGATTTATGTTGTAAGTGGTACGGTGCTGTCGATGATTGCGGGCTTTATTTTGAGCCGTATGCACCTCGAACCCTATTTGAGCGATTGGGTAAAGGCGGCACAAGCACAATCTTCGGAGCAGAGCCAACGATGGGAGGCAGAGAAGACTCCGTTTGCCAAGCGACTACCCGTTATCACTCGTGAATCGCGGGGCATTGTGCGAGGCGTTTTGCTCTATATCCTGATTGGTATCGGCATTGGTGCTACAATGCACGGCTATGTACCCGAAGGCTTCTTTGAGCAATACCTCTCGGCAGAAAATTGGTGGGGCGTGCCACTTGCTGTGGTGCTTGCCGTACCGATGTATGCCAACGCAGCCGGCATTGTGCCCATCATCGAGGTTTTTGTGGCAAAAGGCATTCCGCTTGGAACGGCTATTGCCTTTATGATGGCTATCATCGGACTATCTATCCCCGAAGCCACAATGCTCAAAAAGGTGATGACTTGGCGACTAATAAGCATCTTCTTCGGCGTGGTAACATTGTTGATTATTATTTCAGGATATTTATTTAATTGGATTTTGTGAGAATATTGATTTTGATAAGATAAATATTGACCTATAGGTCTTTATTCATTGATATTTATCTTAAGAGGTTCCGATTATGAGAGTCCTCAAGAACTTTCATTTGCTGAATAGCTATTTGATTTAGTTTTATCAACCTTTCACTTTGAGGCATCTTTTCATTAATGAAAACAGCATTAAGATTCTCCATATTAGACAAACAGATAAGTTCATTTATTGTGGCATAATCTCGAATGTTTCCTTTTAGTTCAGGATTAGCATCACGCCATTGTTTAGCAGTCATACCAAATAATGCAACATTCAATACATCAGCCTCTTTGGCATACACACGCGAAATCTGTTGTGGGGTCAATTCTTGTGGTATTAAATTCTGTTTAATAGCATCTGTATGTATATGATAATTGATTTTTGATAATTCTCGTTTTGCTGTCCATCCTAAAAGTTTTTGTTTCTCTTCTTGAAGACGTTGGTATTATTTAACTAACAACAATTGGAAACGAGGACTAATCCACATACCAAAGTGATAAGCAATGTCTTTGTGAGCATAAGTACCACCATATCTGCCAGCTTTAGCTGCAATACCGATAGCATTCGTTTTCTCAATCCAAGTCTTAACAGATAAGACAAAATTATTGCTACCTGAAGCATTTCTAATTGTACCGAATTCGGTATAATTAAAATTCGGATTATAAAGAGACTCCCATTCACCAATGTATTCAATAGTACTTTTTAAACTCATCCAACGGAAAATGATATGTTCTTGCATTTGACTATGGGCCATGTCTGTTAATGAAATATAGTCTTCTGTACCCTGAGAAAGAATTGATATTTCAGAATTGTCAATATGGATAATCTGTTTCTTCATATTGTTGATTTTTATTTAATCTAATAGTATTTTTCTTCCTAATTTCTGCCATGCCAAAACTCTCCATCGCAAAAAATCGCAATTCTCATTTTGCGAATAACAAAGTCTGGTCTTCCAAAGACCCTTTTATCATTCTTGCGATATCTGACACCGGCATTCCACAACAATTTGCCAAACAAAAGTTCAAGCTTGGTACCCTTTCTTTTGTTTGCCGACATATTCTTATATCGTTGTTCTTTTGTCATGCGGTCCATTATCTTTCTTGTTTTGAAAGCGGTATATACCACATCCGTGATGCAAAAGTACTTATTTATTTTGAAATTGAGGGTCTGCTTTGCAGGCAAACATAAAAAAGCATTGTTATTTTATCGTGAAACATTCAATTATCCTGACTTCGGAGGGAGAAGTTCGCGGAATGTGGCAAGGTTTTCGGGAGTAACCCGAAAGGTTTTAGTTACTCAGAACATACCTTGCCATGTTCCTGCGAACATCAAGTTTGAAGCGGCTCAATTCATTTGGAGCGGCTGAAAACATACCTTGCTGTGTTCAGAAGAACACAACTCGATTGTGGCAACTGCCGTTATTGCCCTTCTGTTTTTTTGGCGAGGCTATTGGTAAGCGTCTATGGTGTGCAATTATATTGATCACCTTATCGAGCATATTGCTTACTCTTGATACGGCGGAGGGTGTTTCGTTCTCGTTTGGCTCGTTATTGGTGCTTGGCGCAACAATTTGCTGGGGAGTGGAGAATAATTGCACCCGTCAAATTGCAGATAAGGACCCGTTGCAAATTGTAATGGTCAAAGGTGTTGGATCCGGATTGGGTGCTCTTGTTGTAGCCTTGGTTATTGGCGAAAAGTTTTCCTCTGTTGGTTGGATTGTGGCAACAATGTTGCTCGGCTTTCTCTCTTACGGATTGAGCATCTACTACTATACCTACGCACAGCGCGTTATTGGTGCGGCGCGCACAAGTGCTTATTACGCAGTAGCCCCATTTATCGGAGCTGTTCTCTCGATGCTAATTCTAGGTGAACGCCCCGATCTGCTCTTCTTTATTGCCCTTGTCATAATGTTTGCAGGCACATTTATTGCCTCAAAGAAAATGTGAAATTTCAGAACAACAGAGAAAGAAGACGGGAAAAGCTACGATGTGGCAATTGCAACGCAGTCAAGACTATTTTTTTCTGGATTCTCGCAATAATACACAAAAAGCCCTCGCCGCAGCGAAGGCTTTTCATATATAGAATCAAATAGTTACAAAGGAATGTTGCCATGCTTCTTAGCAGGATTGCTTCTGATCTTAGTCTGAGCCATATCCAACGCTTCGATAAGCTTAGCTCTTGTCTGAGCCGGCATAATGATTTCGTCAACATAACCAAGTTCCGCAGCGCGGTATGGGTTGGAGAATGTCTTTTCATATTCAACAACCGTCTTGGCTTTAGTCTCTTCGTCCTGTTTGCGGTAAAGAATGTTTACAGCTCCAGACGCTCCCATCACAGCGATTTCAGCGCTTGGGTAAGCGAAGTTGATGTCCGCCCCGGTGTGCTTGCTTGACATGACGATGTAAGCGCCGCCGTAAGCCTTGCGAGTGATGATAGTAATCTTAGGCACTGTAGCTTCAACGTAAGCGTAAACGATTTTAGCTCCGTGACGAATGATGCCGTTATGCTCCTGATTGCAGCCAGGAAGGAATCCAGGCACGTCTTCCAAAGTGATGATAGGAATATTGAAACAGTCGCAGAAACGGATGAAACGCGCAGCCTTGTCAGATGTGTCGATGTCAAGAACACCAGCCTGGAACGCAGGCTGATTAGCCACGATACCAACAGTCTTTCCGTCAAGACGGGCAAAACCAACTAAGATGTTAGGAGCGAAGTTAGCCATCACCTCAAAGAAGTTTTGGTCGTCAACGATAGACTCGATAAGCTCCTTCATGTCGTAAGGCTTGCTAGGGTCTTCAGGGATAAGCTCGTTAAGCTTGTCGTCTTCGCGCATAGGGTCGTCCATCGTGTTCAAGATAGGAGCGTCCTCCATGTTGTTAGAAGGCAAGAAGCTCAAAAGTTCGCGCACCATCATCAAAGTCTCTTCCTCAGTCTCGCCCATGAAATGAGCCACACCGCTCTTAGAAGAGTGAACAGCCGCGCCTCCAAGCTCTTCCTTGTCCACATCCTCGTGAGTCACAGTCTTAACAACGTCCGGACCGGTAACAAACATGTGACTCTTTTCCTTCACCATGAAAATGAAGTCAGTAAGGGCAGGAGAGTAGCAAGCACCTCCGGCGCAAGGACCAAGGATAACAGAAATCTGCGGAATCACACCAGAAGAGATTGTGTTCTGGTAGAAGATGTCTCCATATCCTGCAAGGCTGGAGATGCCTTCCTGAATACGAGCGCCGCCAGAGTCGTTCAAAGCGATGATCGGAGCCCCCATTTTAAGAGCTAGCTTTTGCACTTTGACAATCTTGTTAGCGTTGGTACGGCTAAGAGAGCCACCAAGCACAGTAAAGTCGTAAGCGTAAACATAAACCAAACGACCGTCAATCTTTCCGTAGCCAGAAACTACACCGTCGCCGGCGATTTTCTGCTTGTCCAATCCGAAGTTAGAGCAGTTATGGATAACAAACTTGTCCAGTTCTACGAAAGAGCCTTTGTCCAGCAAAGTTTCAATTCTTTCGCGAGCTGTAAGTTTGCCAGCAGCGTGCTGCTTATCTATCTTGTCCTGTCCGCCGCCAAGTTCGGCAGCTCTGTCCATTTCCAAAAATTCGTCAACAATACTTTGTCTTGTTCTCATGATTTAAAGATTAATGATTTTACTCTTCAGTATAACCGTCCAACGTTATCAGAGTTTGGTCTGCGTTGATAGTCTCACCTTCAGAAGTGAGGATAGACTTGATTACACATTTGTTCTTAACCTTGTATTCGCTCTGCATCTTCATCGCTTCGATGATGATTACAGACTGGCCAGCCTCCACAATGTCGCCCTCATTAACGAGAACCTTTATGACCTTGCCAGGCATAGGCGAGAATATACGGTCTTGAGATTCGCCTGAATCACCCTTCTTTCTGTTGCGCAGGTATTTCGCTTGCAAGTCAACAATCTCAACCGGGAATGTGTTGAAATTCGTGTTGACAATATAGCTTTTGCCTGTTTCTGACCTTTTTAGCTCAGCGTTATAAGATTTGCCGTTGTTAGTGATGATAGAGCACACCCCATTTTCGGCCATGACGATGTCAACGTCATAAATCTTGCCGTCGATAGAAATCTGGACCTTGTTGTCCTCTTTGCTAATCAACTCAACTTCCGCTATACGGTCTCCTACATGTATTTCCATAAAACTAATATTAAGTTTTTGCCGGATTTGCAATAGCAGAGAGCTGCTAACCGCAGCGTCAAATCTCTGAAACTCCTCCGGTAGTTACTCAAATTCTTATCATGTTGTTTCTCTTGCCGAACTCTCTCCATCGGCTTATAGGGCGGTTGTCCGCTGCCGACTTAGGAGCGTTTTCCTCAAGGTTGAGAAGATAGTCCATATAAGAAGCTATGATTGCGATGTCTTCGGTTTCAGACTTTTCCGCTTCATATATAGTCTCTTCCGCCAATTCGTCCTTGTGTTTTTCAAGGAAGTTAGTGCAGTACTTGCCCTCGACAAAATCAGGGATGTCCATTATTTTGCGCAAGTAGCTGATGTTATTTTTCACGCCGGTAATCTTATATTCGTACAACACGCGGCGCATACGCTCGATGGCGTAAGTTCTGTTTACGGCCCACACAATCAGTTTGCCCATCATAGAGTCGTAATATATAGGAATTTCGTACCCTTCATAGATGAAGCTGTCCACACGAGTGCCGATACCTAGAGGTTCAGTAAGCTGTTTGATTATACCCGGAGCCGGAGCGAAATTGTTCGCCGCATCTTCCGCGCATATGCGGCACTCGATAGCGTGTCCGCGCTGCTTAAGGTCTTCCTGCTTGAATCGCAAAGGAAGTCCGTTTGCAATATTGATTTGCTCCTTCACAAGGTCAACCCCCACAACCTCTTCGGTGATAGGATGCTCAACCTGCAAACGAGTGTTCATCTCAAGGAAATAATAGTTTAGATTGTCGTCAACAAGGAATTCGATGGTTCCGGCGCCCACGTAATTCACAGCCTTTGCAGCTGCCACGGCCTTTTCGCCCATCGCTTTTCTCACTTCAGGAGTGATAAGCGGAGACGGGCACTCTTCGATAACCTTTTGGTGACGTCTCTGAACCGAGCATTCGCGTTCAAAAAGATGAATCACGTTTCCGTGCATATCTCCAAGAATCTGGAACTCAATGTGATGAGGCGATTCTATGAATTTTTCCACATAGACAGTCCCGTCGCCGAAAGACGAAATAGCCTCAGACTTGGAGGCTTTGTAAGCATCTTCGATTTCAGCCTCGGTATATACAAGCCTGATGCCCTTTCCGCCGCCGCCTGCCGAAGCCTTGAACATTACCGGCAGTCCGATTTCCAGCGCCACTTTCTTGGCTTCTTCCACAGACTTGAGGTCCTCGGTTGTTCCGGGAACAACCGGCACTCCGGCGTCAATCATGGTTTGACGGGCAGAAATCTTGTCTCCCATACGTATCATAGCGTCTTTAGGAGCACCGATAAAGATGATGCCCTCCTTGGCGCAGCGGTCGGAGAACTCCGCGTTTTCCGAAAGGAAACCGTATCCGGGATGGATAGCGTCCGCGCCGAAACGTTTAGCAGCCGCAATGATATTGTCTATTGATAAGTAACTCTCTTTAGATACGGCGCCGCCGATGCAGCAGGCCTCATCTGCATAAAATACGTGGCGAGATGTTCTGTCTGCCTCAGAATAGACAGCAACAGTCTTAATCCCCATCTCTTTGCAAGAACGCATCACACGAATAGCAATCTCGCCCCTATTTGCAACTAAAATTTTGTTTATCATATAACACTATTAGTGAAACATCATATTTTCTTGTCCGTCCCGCGCCGCAGAAAAAAGCTGCGCAAGCCTTCTTTAATAACACTCCATGCAGCGTGCATTGTTCGCACGCTTGCCGCGCTCTCAGGTTGCAGCGCAAAACCTATTGCTCCGGCAGTTCAGGTCGATTTGCTCACAAATGGACCAAACTTAACACTGTTGATTTCTCTACCAATCTTCCCGACTGACTTGCCTTGATTATTGGGACGGATCATGTTTTGAACAACGTATCATCAGACAAAATAACCGTTGAGAAAAATCCCGCGACCTCGCTGGAAAATCCGCAGTCGCTGTCTGCACAATCCACAAAATCGGCACAAAGTTAATAAATTAATTGGATTTTTAACAAATAGATACATTTTATTTTCGTAATAGTTTTTTCAAGAAGGCAATTTGAGGGGGTGAAATCGCTTTGTTTCACCTCGTTAAGGTTTCTGTTTTATTTTGTTAAATTATGTTAAAAAACACAAAAACACACAAAACTTTTTTTGTTTTTCGAGTTTTCGCGCTTATCTTTGCGGTCGATTTCGCGGCATTTTGCAAGCGGACGTTTTTTTATAAAATAAGGGGAAATGACTTTAGACACAAGATCCAAAATAATAGGAAAGGCGGCAGCTCTTTTTGTCGAGAGCGGCATAAAAGGTATTACGATGGACGAGCTGGCAGAGCATCTCGGCATGTCAAAGCGCACCATCTATGAACATTTTGCTGATAAGAAAGAACTTGTGAAGGAGTGTGTCATCTTTATTGATAACAAAAAGGACGAATTGGCAAAAGATGCGGAGAAACATTCGAAAAACGTAATAGAAACATTGCTAACTTTGCATCTGAATAATTTGAAGATGATGGGCAGCGTGAACCGGAAGTTTGCGGATGACATTAAGAAGTTTTATCCGGAGCTTCACAATTATTTTCAGGAGAAGAGGGAAAGCAGCGTCTATTCGACTATAAACTTCTTGCAGAAAGGTGTGGAGGAGGGTGTTGTGAGAGATGACCAGAACGTGGAGATTTACGCCAATCTGCTTCATGAGGAGATGTATCTTCTGTTTGACAACAGGTCCATCCATTTGTCGGAGTTTTCGGTGAAGGAGGTTTACAGCGTTATGTTCCTCTGCTTTTTGAGGGGCATCGCCACGAGCAAAGGGCTTGCTGTGATTGACGATTTCCTGATGAAGAACAAAAACATGTATTTGCGTTAAGCGGAAATTTATTAAGAAAAAATAGTAATGTATTAAATTTATATGAGAACAGACAAATTTTTATCAAAAGCAAGCTTTGTGGCGCTGTTCGTCTTTATGTTTGGCGGCGTTTATGGGCAGGATTCTTTGAGCGTGACGGCATCTCAGCCGGAGCCAGTTAAGTTGGACACGCTTGACTTGAGCCTTCAGCAGGCTATTGAGGTGGCGATGAACGAAAATCCTACCGTCAAGGTGAACGAAATGGAAATCACCAAGGCCAACTATGCGAGAAGAGAGAGCCGCGCGGGGCTTTTTCCTAACATCGGGGCTTCTGGCTCTTACACAAGGAACGTGAAGAAACAGGTGATGAGTTTTGCCGGGCAAAACATGGAAATCGGAACAGATAACCAATGGTCTGCAGGTTTCAATGCCGGAATGCCGTTGGTCAACGTGACGTTGTGGAAGTCTATTCAGCTTTCTGACGCGGCGGTTGACGCTAAGGTGCAGGCTGCTTTGTCTTCTAAGATTTCTCTTGTGTCGCAGGTTATAGCCGGTTATTACCAGATTCTTAACGCTCAGGACTCTTACGAGGTCTTGAAGAAGAGCTATAATCTTGCTGTTGAAAATTATGACATAGCGAAGAAACGTTATAATCAAGGTATGGCTTCTGAATATGACGCTTTGCAGGCTGAGGTTCAGGTGAAGAACTTGAAGCCTACGTTGCTTTCTACTGAAAATGCAATCGAACTGCTGAAACTTCAGCTCAAGGTGCTTATGGGCGTGCCTTCGTCTCAGCCTATCAAGGTGCAGGGTAGCCTTGCAGACTATGAGCGGGATATGTTCGAGGTTGCAGACGTTACTGACATGGACAGCGCTTTGATGGACAATCCGACTTTGAAGGAGCTTGAAATCAGCACAAACCTGCTTGAAAAGCAGCTGGAACTTCAGAAGGCTCAGTGGTATCCGACGCTCTCTTTGTCGTTCGTTTATCAGTGGATCTCTCAGAACGACAATTTCAAGATGGCGGACTACGAATGGAATCCGTACAGTACTCTTGGTCTGACTCTGTCTATTCCTATTTTCCAGGGCGGAGCCCGCTATTACAAGCAGAAACAGGCTCAGATAGCGTATGACGAGATGCAGTACACAGTGGAAGATGTGAGATATAAACTGGGCATGCAGGTGCAGTCTGCAATAGACAATATCAGAGTTGCAGTAGAGAAAATCGAGGCTACTAAAGACGCTAAGGAGTCTGCAGAAAAAGGTTTGAGAATCTCTCAGAAGAGATATGAGGTCGGTGCCGGCTCGTTCCTTGAACTTACAAGCTCGGACAATGCAAACACTCAGGCGCAACATGCTTATTTTCAGGCTATCTATGATTATATAGTGGCAAAGAACTCGCTTGACGAGGTGCTTGGAAACGCTTACAACGAATATATTAAATAAACTTTCATAATAACGGATTTTAGATAATAATAAAAATTTAATTGATATATGAGAACAACTAAAAATTTGATGTGGGTCTCTTTGGCTGTGCTTGCCTTGTTTTCTTCTTGCTCTGGTAAGGAAGACGGTGCAAAGTCTGATGAGGTGAGAAACGATAGCTCGGTGGTTACTGCAAAGGAAAGCGAGTTGCCAAAAATTAAAATAGACACAGTGAGGGAAGAGGCTGTTCCTCAGCTTTATGAATTTACAGCGTCTGTAGAACCTGATGTGAAGAATAACATCGCGTCTGCTGCTCCTGGACGTATTGTTCAGATTATGACAGAGGTTGGCAAATATGTGAAGAAGGGTCAGGTTTTGGTGAAGATGGACCCGACTAACTTGCTTAACGCTAAGACTCAGATTTCTAATCTCGAAATCGATTACAAGCGTATCGAGGAGCTGGTGAAGGCAGGTGGCGCTTCTCAGCAGACTCTTGACCAGTTGAAGACTCAGCTCGACGTGGCTCGCGCTTCTTATAATAATTTGCAGGAAAATACAACTTTGGTTAGCCCGGTTAACGGTATCGTGACAGCTCGTAATTATGACAATGGCGATATGTACTCAGGTGCTCAGCCAATTTTGACAGTTATGCAGATCCGTCCGGTTAAGGTTGTGATTAACGTGTCTGAAACTTATTTCTCTCAGATTAAGGTAGGCATGTCTGTTGATGTGGCTCTTGACGTTTATGAAGGTCAGACTTTCAAAGGAAAGGTTAGCCTGATTTATCCTACTATCGACCAGGCTACAAGAACTTTCCCTGTTGAAATCAACATTCCTAACAACAACGAAAAGATTCGTCCTGGTATGTTCGCTCGTGTAACGATGAATTTCGGAACTAAGAATCGTGTGGTTGTTCCTGATTTGGCTATTGTTAAGCGTGCAGGTTCTGGCGACCGCTTCGTTTATGTGTACAAAGACGGAAAAGTTTCTTACAACAAGGTTGAAATCGGACGCCGTATGGGTGCTGAGTACGAACTTATTTCAGGTGTTGAAAACGGTTCTACGGTGGTTGTTTCTGGTCAGGCTCGTCTGAGTGACGGAGCAGAAGCTGAAGTTGTAGAATAACGGAGTCTAAAAAAATCGGTAGATTTGGCTCTGGCTGTTTACAGGGCTAATGAGAAAAAATAATTAAAAAAAATAGCAAGAATATGAGTTTATATGAAAATTCGGTAAAACGTCCGATAATGACGGCGCTTATGTTTGTGGCTGTAGCTATTATGGGGCTGTTTTCCTTGTCAAAGTTGCCGATTGACTTGTTTCCAGATATAGAAACAAACACTATCATGGTAATGACGGCATATCCGGGCGCCAGTGCATCGGATATTGAAAATAACTTGACACGTCCGTTGGAAAATACGTTGAACTCAGTGAGTAACTTGAAGCACATCACATCAAAGTCGAGCGAAAACATCTCGCTTGTGATACTTGAGTTCGAGTTTGGTGAGGATATAGATGTGCTCACGAACGATGTCCGAGACAAGCTGGATATGGTTAAATCGTCTCTTCCGGACGATGCCAACACTCCTATCATCTTCAAGTTTAGTACAGACATGGTGCCTATCATGATGTTGTCTGTGCAGGCTGAAGAGAGTATGCCGGCTTTGTACAAGATTTTGGACGACCAGGTGGCGAACCCGCTTGCTCGTATCAACGGTGTGGGTACGGTTTCTATCTCTGGTGCTCCTGAACGTGAGATCCATGTTTACGTGGACCCCGTGCGTTTGGAAGCCTATAACTTGACAATCGAGGGCATTTCTGGTATCATTGGGGCTGAAAACATGAATGTGCCTGGGGGTACGTTTGACGTAGGTTCTGAAACTTACTCGCTGCGTGTGGAAGGTGAGTTCAAGGATGCTAAAGATATGGAAAATCTTGTCGTGGGCACTTATAACGGCGCTTTGGTTCACCTGAGAGATGTGGCTCGCATTGACGACTCTGTGCAGGAACGTGCGCAGAAGTCTTTCAACAACGGTGTGCAGGGTGCTATGATTGTGGTTCAGAAGCAGTCAGGAGCAAACTCGGTAGAAATCTCTAAAAAGGTTTTGGCCGCGCTTCCTAGACTTCAGAAAAATTTGCCGTCAGACGTTAAACTTGGCGTGATTGTGGATACTTCGGAAAATATCCAAAATACTATCGCGTCTTTGGTTGACACTGTGCGTGACGCTATGATATTCGTGACTTTGGTCGTGTTCCTCTTCTTAGGTAGATGGAGAGCTACAGTGATCATCGTTGTCACAATTCCGCTTTCGTTGGTGGCATCGTTCATCTATCTTGCCGTTACTGGCAGTACGCTGAACATCATCTCTTTGTCGTCTCTTACTATCGCTATCGGTATGGTTGTGGACGACGCTATTGTGGTGCTTGAGAACGTCACGACGCATATTGAGCGAGGTTCTGACCCTAAACAGGCGGCGGTGCACGGAACGAACGAGGTGGCTATTTCGGTTATCGCTTCTACATTGACGCTGTTGGCTGTGTTCTTCCCTCTTACTTTGGTTACAGGTATGGCCGGTATCTTGTTCAAGGAGTTGGGCTGGATGGTTTGTATCATCATGATAATCTCTACAGTCTGCGCGTTGTCGTTGACTCCTATGCTTTGCTCTCAGATGCTTCGTCTGCAGACTAAGCAGAGCAAGATGTTCAAGACTCTTTACGGCCCAGTTGAAAAGGCTCTCGATGCGTTCGATAATTTCTATGCGTCTGTGCTTAACAGAGCAGTGCGCCATCGTAGCGTGGTTATCTTGCTTTGTGTTTTGTTGTTCGCATTCAGTATCTTCTTAGGAAAATATGTGAGTACAGAGTTCTTCCCGGCTCAGGATAATGCGCGTATTAAGGTGCAGGTTGAAATGCCTATCGGCACAAGACAGGAAATCACAGCTGATGTGGCAAAACGTCTGTTCGAAGAGTGGAAGGCGAAGTATCCAGAAATCAAGGTGCTGAACTATACTTACGGACAAGCAGATACAGACAACGTGTTCGCTTCTATCAGTGATAATGGTACGCATATCGTTTCGTTCAACATCTCTTTGTACAAAAAGGCTGAACGTGCAGAAAAGGGACAGCGCGGCTTGGCTGAAATTTGTGATTTGATGCGTGCGGACTTGATTAAGTATGCCGAAATCAAAAAGGCTCAGGTGTTCATGGGTGGTGGTAACTCTGGTATGGGTGGCCAGTCTGTGCTTGACTTCGAAATCTATGGTTACGATTTTAATGCAACTGATAAACTTGCCAAGGTGTTGTCTGACAGTCTTTCTAAGATTAGAGGTTGTAGTGATGTCGTTATCAGCCGTGCAGACTATCAGCCAGAGTTTCAGGTTGACTTTGACCGTGAAAAGCTTGCTCTTCATGGCTTGAATTTGGCTACTGCGGCTACATTCTTGCGTAACCGTATTAATGGTGCTACCGCCTCTCTTTATCGTGAGGACGGAGACGAATACGACATCAAGGTTATGTACGCTCCTGAGTTCCGTCAGTCTATAGAAGACATCGAAAATATTCTGATTTACAACAATCAGGGCAAGGGTATTCGTATTAAGGATGTTGGTAAAGTGGTGGAACGTTTTGCTCCTCCTACAATCGACCGTAAGGACCGTGAACGTATAAACACAGTGTCTGTAACTATCTCTGGTCGCCCGCTCGGCGAAGTTGTGGACGAAGCGAACAAAATGCTCGATAAAATTGACATCCCGGCAGGTTTGAACCGTCCTACATTGTCTGGTACATATGAAGACCAGCAGGAATCTTTTGCTGACCTCGGTGTTTTGGCTTTGCTGATTCTTGTGTTGGTGTATATCGTGATGGCTGCTCAGTTCGAGTCGTTGACTTATCCGTTCATCATTATGCTTTCTGTGCCATTCGCAATTTCTGGGGTTATATTGGCTCTGTTCTTGACTAATGGTAACTTGAACGTGATGTCGCTGCTGGGTTCAATCATGTTGATTGGTATTGTGGTGAAGAACGGTATCGTGCTTATCGACTACATCAACTTGAACCGTGAACGTGGAATGTCAGTATTGAACGCAGTGGTGCTTGGAGGTAAGTCGCGTCTTCGTCCGGTTGTGATGACTACGTTGACAACAATCCTTGGTATGGTGCCGATGGCAATCAGTACAGGTGAAGGTTCTGAAATGTGGGCTCCTATGGGTACTGCCGTTATTGGTGGTCTTTCTATATCAACAGTGTTGACGCTTGTGCTTGTTCCTGTTGTGTACTGTGTATTCGCCGGTGTTGGAATTGTGCGCTCTCGTAAAAAGAATGCGAACAAAGTCGCTGCGGCAGCTTTAAATGAATGGAAATGATCTCTTGTGCGGAAGCGGGTGTAAAGCTCGCTTCCGCACAATGATAAATTGATAAAATATTTAACAAGTATATTATGAATAACGAAAATAAAAAGACAGTTTTCATAACTTTCGACCAGGCTTTTTATGAACGTATCATTGCGGTTTTGGACCGTTTGACTTGCCGTGGTTTCACGTTCTTCGAACAGGTTCAGGGACGAGGCTCAAAAAACGGTGAGCCGCATTACGGAAGCCATGCGTGGCCGTCAATGTGTTCTGCTATCGTGACGGTGGTGGACGAGGACAAGGTAGAGCCTTTGCTGAAGGCACTGAGAGCCTTGGATTTGGAGAAAGAGCAACTCGGACTTCGTGCTTTTGTATGGAATGTAGAGGATTATATTTAATTGATTTGAGTGAATGAGAAAGGCGTGAGAGATTTTTCTTTCACGCCTTTTTCATGAGGAAGTTTCTACAACGTCGCAGAGGTTGCTACGAAAATGCAGGAAGTGAGGTGTGTAGGCTGGAGAATTGAAATATGCCTCCGAAAGGGGTGACTTTGTCAGATTTTATTTGTATGTTTGCCATATTATGTTTCGTGCCAATAGAAAATTTGTTTGTTTTTTTATGGCAACACTAAGATTAGTGAATTTTCTGACACGACAAAATCCTGAGTAACTTTGTATTGCTCAGGATTTTAAAAAATAAAATAAACGAGAAAATGAAGAATATTGGTTGTATTATGCTTTTGCTTGTCATGGGATTTTTTTTATTCCATGCAAATTGCACTTATTCTGCGGAACCGACTAAGATACAAGTTGGAGAAAAGGTTAACGTGGATTTTTTACATCATAAGAATCTGAGATTGAATAGTGGAAAATTTGAAATTAATTACGTTTCTATTCATAGATGTTATTTGTCTAAGGATACGTTTGCTTGCTATATAACTTTTCCATTGTCAAATGATGGACTTATTAAATTCAAAAAAAATGAGTTCAAGTGGGATGGGGCAATATTAGCGATACCTAAAAAAAAATCTAAATATGGAGATCTTTTTACTCAGAAATTTAAGCATTCTCCAATGAAAGATTTGTTTGTAAATAACGACTCCTGTGTGGCGAATTTTGATTTGTATATGTATTACATTCCTTTTGATAATTTGTATTTGGAAGGATATTTCTATAGTGATGAGGATGGTAATCCGATACCACATTATTATTTAAGAGAAGATGGGAAAATATCTATTCTCAAGTATGAAAACAAAGCTTGGGTAAAAATAGGAGAGACTTGGACAGAAGGTGGCAATTGGGAAGGTCAATGTATGGAAGATGCAAAAAAAATTCTGTTCCAAATGTATGGACATTAATCAACATGACCTGTATTAGGTTGTCACATAATTTGTTATGTAAACTGTTGGGAATGAGACAAACGAAGGAATTGCTAGAGAGAAATATATTTATTCCTTATGGAGGGAGTAAATATGCTTAAAATATCCCTCATTTATGGAAAAACAATATAATATATTAAGAATTTATACTTTGAATAAAAGAAAATGACACTCAAAAAACTCTATGTCCTGCTGGGCATCCTTTTATTCTCTGTGGTGGCGGCTCACGCTGACATCACAATGGTTGACGATTTCGCTCCGTCTACTTGAAAGTGTTGGAGGACATAAATATATCTTTACATTTTATGAGATAGTAGCTAAAACTCCGCCTACAATTGAAATAAATAAAGACAAATGGCTGAAAATTGATATGAAAGATCTTTATTTGTTTGATAGGTATGTGTTAATACTACTCTCTGAAGTTTGTTATATGCAATAAATGGAGAGATATTTTCAAAATTTCTTTATCTTTGTAAAAACTTAAAAAGCAGAAATTATGGGCTTATATCTGAATCCGAACGCGGATGCGTTCATGCATAACAGAAATAAAAAAATATATGTGGACAAATCACAGATAATATATGAACTCAATGATTTGATAGATTCTGATGATAATTTTGTCTGCCTTTCCCGTCCTCGCCGCTTTGGAAAGAGCATGGCGGGCAACATGATTTCTGCCTACTACTCAAAGGGCTGCGACA
>CALGHE010000058.1 GCA_937915765.1 uncultured Bacteroidales bacterium
CTGTTTCCTCAAACCAATTGTCAACGGCACAGGCTTCTACTACGTTGAGCCGGAGACGCGCGACGGCGGCCGGATGGACTTAGTGGTAAGTTTCGGCGGCGAGGAGTTCGTCATCGAACTGAAAATCTGGCGAGGTGAGAAATACGAGGTCGAAGGCAAGGTGCAGCTTGCCGAATACCTCAAAACACGAGGTCTCAGCGAAGGTTATCTCGTCACATTTTCCTTCCTGAAAAACAAGACCGTTCAGGAAGAGCCGGAATGGGTTGAGCATGATGGAAAGAAAATTTATGAAGCTATAATTTAAAATTATCATACAATGAACAAAAAAGATTTAAGAATAATATATATGGGGACTCCGGACTTTGCTGTTGAGCCTCTGAAGCAACTTGTTGAGAATGAATACAACATAGTTGGAGTAATCACAATGCCAGACAAGCCTGCCGGGCGCGGACACAAATTGCAGTACTCTCCAGTGAAAGAATTCGCTCTCTCTAAAGGCCTTACTCTCCTTCAACCAGCAAAACTGAAAGATGACGCATTTATTGAAGATTTAAAATCGCTCAATGCAGATTTGCAGATTGTGGTGGCTTTCAGGATGTTACCTGAAATCGTATGGAACATGCCTCGCCTTGGCACGTTCAACTTGCATGCTTCCCTGCTGCCGCAATACAGAGGTGCAGCTCCCATAAACTGGGCTATCATCAATGGAGAAACAGAAACTGGAATAACTACATTTTTCCTTACTCACGAAATTGACACAGGCAAAATTATTCAGCAAGAAAAAATAGCGATAGAAGACACAGATAACGTTGGCATTATTCACGACAAACTCATGTTCAAAGGCTCGGAGCTTGTGCTGCAAACTGTTGACGCAATTTTGAAAGGAGACATCAAACCAAAGCCTCAGGAAGAACTTTATCAATCTGAAAGCGAACTGAAACCTGCTCCTAAAATCTTTAAGGAGACTTGCAAAATAGACTTCAGCAAAACAACAAAGGAAGTCTATGACTTGATTAGAGGCATGTCGCCATACCCGGCTGCTTGGGCTGAAATGACTACTCCTGCAGGCGAGGTTGTTCCTGTTAAAATTTACGACTCCGCTAAAGAGATGTGCTGCCACAACAAAAAAGCCGGAGAGGTTGTCTGCAACGGTAAAAACGAACTTAAAGTGGCCACGTCAGACGGATTCATTCACATAAAATCACTCCAGATACCAGGCAAGAAAAGACTTTCGACTGACGATTTTTTAAGAGGTTATAAAATAGACGAAAATTTCAAGTTCTAATGGCAACTTCTGTAAATTACTACTTTAAATTATTCTTGTACTAAATTCCGTTTCGGATAATTTACAGAAGTTGCCTAATATAAAAGGGGCTGGATGCAAATTCAGCCTCTTTAATTTTAGGCTACTTACATGAATTACAAAACACAAAATGCCCCCACGAAAACGCAGGAGCTATATGTGCCTTTGCTCAACTCAGAAAATTATTTCTTGTGCTGATCAACAGGAGCACCTTTTTGCTCCGTCATATCGCAAGTGCCGGTAAACTTAGCGTTCGGCTCAATAGACAAAATCTTAGTTTTGATTTCACCTTCGACCTTTGCAGTTGACTTCAGCAACAAGGTGTCGCTTACCAAGATCTTGCCGTTCAAAGTGCCAAGAATCTCAGCGTTAGCGCAAGTCAGAGTACCCTGCATAACACCCTTTGCACCTATAATAACTTTACCCTTACAAGTAATTGTACCTTCTACAGAACCATCAAGACGGAAATTATTTTCCGCATTAATTTCTCCTGTAACCTTTGTTCCGTAGGCCAGAGTATTATACTCCGCACCCTGTGATGTTACCTCTTTTGACATATTATTATCGCTACCAAATAAACCCATAAATATTGTATTAGTGTGCAGACTTAAACTGCTCCAAGAAACGGACATCGTTTTCCGAGAACATACGCAAGTCCTTAACCTGATATTTCAAATTTGTAATACGCTCAACTCCCATACCGAATGCATATCCAGAATAAACCTTACTGTCTATTCCGCACGCTTCAAGCACGTTAGGGTCAACCATACCGCAACCAAGAATTTCAACCCATCCTGTCCCTTTGCAGAACGGACAACCTTTTCCGCCACACAAGTTACATGAGATATCCATCTCTGCAGACGGCTCTGTAAAAGGGAAATAAGACGGACGCAAACGAATCTTTGTGTCTTCGCCAAACATCTCCTTAGCAAAATACAAAAGAGCCTGACGCAAATCAGCAAAAGAGACATTCTTGTCTATGTAAAGCCCCTCTACCTGATGGAAAAAGCAATGAGCACGATAAGAAATCGCCTCGTTACGATAAACACGTCCCGGACAAAGAACCCTTATCGGCGGTTTTTGCGAAGTCATAACGCGGGACTGCACAGACGACGTGTGCGTGCGCAAAAGCACATCTGGCTCCCTTGTTATGAAAAATGTATCCTGCATGTCACGAGCCGGATGCTCTGGCGGAAAATTCAAAGCCGAAAACACATGCCAGTCATCCTCTATCTCCGGGCCTTCCGCAACCACAAAACCTATACGTGAAAAAATATTAACTATCTCATTCTTCACGATAGACAACGGATGGCGAGTGCCAAGAGCTACAGGGTCCGAGCTTCTTGTCAAGTCTATGCCGTCTTTTCCGTCAAGCATATCCTCAAAAGCCTCCTTCAGCTCATTTATCTTGTCCTGAGCCTTGTTTTTCAAGTCATTAAGCAACTGACCCACTTCACGCTTCTGTTCGTTCGGCACAGAGCGGAAATCGTTGAACAAGTTCGAAATCTCGCCCTTCTTACTCAAATACTTTATTCGCAGCGCTTCCAGCTCCTCTATGTTTTTTGCTGCAAACGCATTAACCTCTTCAAGAAGTTGTTCTATACGTTCTTTCATTACGATTCAAATTTATCTCGACGAAGGCATCAAAACCCCCAACGAACCGCAAATTTAAACATTTTTTTGAAATATTCTAAAAAATACCTTTTTGTTTTGTGCTCTTTGCTGAAAAATCACTATAAAAGACTCCTTTGGCTCATCATTTCCGCCACACCTTGCGGCATGAAGAAACGAACGTCCTTTCCTTCTCGCAGTGATTCTCTGATAAACGTTGACGACACTTCTATCAACGGGGCATCTATCATACTGACATTTTTATAATCGTCGGGCACTTCATTAGAAGAGTCCGGCCGCGGATAAACAAGCACCTCGTACTGCTCCATAATCTTGTCATAATTTCTCCATTTCCTGAACAAATCGAGATTGTCTCCGCCCATTATCAGCACAAACTTCACATCCGGCTCTTCCCTTGACATAAACGTCAGAGTATCATAAGTATAAGACGGCTTTGGCAATCTGAACTCCACATCAGACACGCCAAATTTCGGATACCCCTCTATCGCCCGGCGCACCATCTCCAGTCTAAACTCATCGTCCATCAGTCCGCCCCTCTCTTTCAGCGGGTTATGCGGAGAGACAACAAAACGCACCTCATCCACCCCACCAAACTCTGCCACATAATTTCCGAGAGCCAGATGTCCTATATGAATCGGGTTAAAAGAGCCGAAAAACAATGCCACACGCCTCATACGCCTTATTTTTCAAGGAACTGACGAACAATCCTCAACGTTTCCGCCTTTGCAGTTTCGAGGTCGTCATTAACTACTATTTTGTCAAATTTAGAGGCGAAGCCAAGCTCATACTCCGCCTTATCCAGTCTGCTCTGTATAACGTCCGGAGCATCAGTTCCGCGGCCCTCCAGCCTCTTGCGAAGTTCCTCTATGCTTGGCGGCTGAATGAAAACAGACATAGCCCTGTCGCCATAAAACTTCTTGATATTCATTCCGCCAACAACATCAACATCAAAGATAGGGACATTGCCGTTATCCGAAATGCGTTCCACCTCGCTCTTCAAAGTTCCGTAAAACTTATCCTGATAGACCTCCTCGTATTCAAGAAACTCGTCGTTCGCTATTTTTTCGCGGAACTCGTCCGGAGTCAAGAAATAATACTCCTTGCCATGCTCCTCCGTTCCGCGCGGCGCCCGGCTTGTTGCAGAGATAGAGAACTCGAAACAGTCCATCTGCGTCAACAGATAGTTTATTATTGTCGATTTTCCGGACCCTGACGGTGCCGAAAAAATAATCAGTTTGCCTTTCTTCATAAAAACATAAAATTACGAAATAAAATCATATTCACAGAGTTACAGCACATTAAGCACCTGCTCTTTTATCTGCTCAAGCTCATCTTTCATCTTCACCACAATCTTTTGCATTTCTGAATGATTAGACTTAGAACCCAACGTATTTATCTCCCTGCCAATCTCTTGCGCAATGAAGCCTAACTTTTTGCCGACCGCACACTCTCCAGACGCCATAGTCTCTTCAAAGTACTTCAGATGCTGCGCAAGGCGGTTCTTCTCTTCATTCACATCAAGCTTCTCTATATAGAAAATGAGTTCCTGCTCAAATCTGTTCTTGTCGTAATCAAGATTCAGAGCCTCCAAATTTTCACGGATGCGCGTTTTCACTTTTTCAATACGCTCTTTTTCAAACGGCTCCACTTCCGCAAGAAGCTCTCTTATATTTTTTATTTTAGCCTCAAAAACCTTCTGAAGCGAGACGCCCTCCTGCCTGCGAAAATCGACAAGATTGTCAACGGCGCACTCAAAAGCATTTGCAATCTCTTTCCACTCATCTTCGTCAATCTCCTGAGCTTCAACTTTCATCACTTCCGGCATTTTCAGCAGCACAGCAAACCAGTCTGCCGGCGGCTCCACGCCCAAACGTTCCGCAGCCTCTTTCAACTGTGCGTGATACGCCTCCAGAATTGGCATGTTTATCTGCGCAGAAGTCTCTTTGCCCACATTTTCCACAAACATGGAAAACTCAACCTTGCCACGTTCTAGTTTTTGCGCCACAATGTTACGCAACTCAATATCCTTCTCTTTATATGCAGCCGGCACACGAGAAGTCATATCTAATTGTTTGCTGTTGAGCGACTTTATCTCAACAACAACTTTCTTATTTCCTAATTCGCACGAGCTTTTTCCAAACCCGGTCATTGATAAAACCATTTCTATAATATTTTTAGTAAAAGAATCCTCGGCACACCTGAACAAACCCGCCGGAGCCAAAATCGGCACGACATATTGCATTGCACGATTTGCAGAAGCTGCCTTTGATGAAAAATTTCCGAAAGATATAAAAAAATCTTGCAACATACGAATAAAGCAACTTTAATTCGCCGTTTTTTACAATTATCCCCATAAAAAATGTAACTTTGTGCTGTTAAATATATTTTTTCTGGATTTTTCGTAAAATATAAAAAAAATGGCAACGCTCATACTTATCGAGACATCGACATCCGTTTGCTCTGCCGCGCTAAGTCGCGACGGAGAAATACTGCTCAACAAAGAGAACTTCGACGGGCAGTCTCATTCTGTTCTTCTCGGCAAATTTGTTAAGGAGATTATAGATTACGTTCGCGAAAACTCCATAAAGATTGACGGTGTTGCTGTAAGCTGCGGCCCTGGCTCTTACACAGGCCTGCGCATTGGCGTCTCGTTGAGCAAAGGGCTTTGCTACGGACTTGACGTTCCGCTTATTGCGATAAACACGCTGCAAACAATGGCCCTCAGCGCCTCAAAAAACAGCGACATCGAAAATAACGCTCTGCTCTGCCCTATGATAGACGCTCGCAGAATGGAGGTCTATTCTGCTTTCTTCGACTTGCAGCTGAATCAGAAAAGGGAGACCTGCGCCGACATAATCGACGAAAGCTCGTATGCCGAACTTTTGGAGAACCACACCATATATTTCTTCGGGAACGGGGCCGGCAAATGCAAAGAGACTTTAAAGCACCCTAACGCCAAATTCATAGAAAACATTTCGCCGCTCGCCAAAGACATGACTGAGCTTGCGGAAAAAGCGTACAAAGCGTCCAACTTTCAGGACGTCGCTTATTTCGAACCGTTCTACCTTAAAGAATTTGTGGCGACAGTTGCTAAAAATAAGGTGATATAAATCACATAAGACCTGAAACACAAACGGCCTCGAGTCTTTCTCGGGCCGTTTTCTTTTTTCCGCACCTGCCAAAAAAAACACATTTTACGAAACTTAAAGCATACCTTGCAGAAAAAACTGTTTTCTTTTCAGAAAAAAAACATTACATTTGTAAGAACCTCTAAATTTTTTGCTTATGAATATACTTCTCGACATGCACACACATACGATTGTGAGCGGACACGCTTACAGCACTTTGCAGGAGATGGCTCAAGCCGCTGCCGAACGAGGACTGAAATTATTAGGCATAACAGACCACGGGCCTG
Source organism: uncultured Bacteroidales bacterium (assembly GCA_937915765.1). Lineage (GTDB taxonomy): Bacteria > Bacteroidota > Bacteroidia > Bacteroidales > Paludibacteraceae > RGIG9379. The sequence goes on from CALGHE010000058.1 coordinate 6,351, forward strand.
GAATGAACGGAGCTTGCAACCCAATGTATTTCAGGAACTTCAGCGTTGTGCCTCAGTTTATTAACGGAGTTGAAATAATGATGGGAGCAGAGATGAACATTCTGAACACGCAAGGCACCCTCGACCTTGACAAAAGCACCAGAAAACTGCTCTCGCTGCGCATTGCCGGATTTCATTACAGAAGTTTTGAAAAAGGCACGATAGAGGAAAATACGGACGGTCTTATCAAAGTAATCAAAAGCAAGGAGATCGACATCATCAGCCACCCTGGCGACGGCACAGCCGAACTGCTGTTCGAGCCGATTGTCCTGGCCGCCAAAGAGCACGGTACTTTGCTGGAGATTAACAACAGCTCTCTTAAACCGATACGTAAGAAACCTATGGCTCGCCCTAACAATATCGAAATTCTAAAACTTTGCAAAAAATATGATGTCCCGGTAATACTTGGCAGCGACGCTCACATCTCTTTCGACATAGCTTGCTACGAACATATTTATGAACTGCTTGCCGAAACAGAGTTTCCGGAAGAGTTAATCGTCAACGACAAAATCGACATGTTCAAAGAGATTATACGAAAAAAGAAAGAGGGCTAAACATCGTCTCAACTGTTTTGCACCAAGGCAGTTTCTGTAAATTAGTCCAAGTGATTTTGAAGAGTATTTCAAACTAATAATTTACAGAAGCTGCCCTTTCGCCATACGCACTCTTTCTCGCGGAAAAAGGATAAGTTATGACACCACAAACATCAAAATGGGCAAAACGCAGATCTGTGCATCTGCTAAAAGAAACATACAAACCGTTTTTTTTGCAACTTTTTTTTCTTTGCAGTTGTCTCGTTTCTTTATTTTTTTGTAAATTGCGCTTGTTTTCTGGTTTGGTTTACAGGATGGTTTGTCTTTTACAAAACTGAAAAAAGATACGGTCACATATCAAACTGACAACCAATCAGATATACAACTTGCATTTTATATTTTTAATTTATTTTTTATTTTATGAAAAAAAAGCTTTTATTATGCGGACTTATTGCTTTTACCGCATTCAACTTTGTTGCTTGTGATGATGATGATGACAACAACGCCACAAACAACAACTCTACAAGCGACACTGTCAGCAACGACTCAATCAGCGACGGAGAAGGTACAAATTCCAATCTTTCCGCTGAGTTTATAGAAGCTAGCGACTGTCTTGGCGAAAGTCTTCCCAATGCCGTAGGCGAAGAAAGACCTCTTAGCATCGCTTACAAATACAACGCTGAGAACGGAGAAGTGGAATTAATCACGAAAGATGTCGTGCTCAATTGCGCGGCAATTCCTAGCGCTGAGTTTGCTTTTAACGGAGATACAGTTGTTGTCAGATTCGCAGACAAGAACGAAGGAGACAGGACAAAGTGTTATTGCTTCTTCAATTTAACATCAAAATTGAAGGGTGCGGAATCTAAAGTTTATTACATCAGCACAAACAAAGGAGTATCTCAGCTTGACCTTTCTAAGAATCAGGAGGGAGAAATTCAGTTTTAATAATTAGAAGCCATATAAAAAGCCGAACTGCATTGTAGTTCGGCTTTTATTTTGATGAGAAAAACATTAAAGAATTCGATTTCGGATATTTTTGAATTCACTTCACATATCTTACTCATATTCACTTAGTCACGATGCCATGAAATTGCCAAAAACTTAGAATCCGCCTCAGTTCTTTTCAGTCAAAGGCTTCCTCATTCTGCTGCCAACGAAACCGTACCACACAAGGTAAGCGTAACAGAACAGAGGCACAACAAACGCCGCATGCACACCTATATGGTCCGCCACAACACCCTGAATAGGAGGCACCACCGCGCCGCCAAGAATCATCATCACAAGCAATGACGAACCTTGCGAAGTGTATTTGCCAAGCCCGTCTATCGCAAGCGTAAACACATTAGAGAACATTATAGAGTTAAACAGCCCTACCGCAAGAATCATCCAGAGAGAGATGTCGCCGTCTGTCAGCAACATAATCGTTATAAGCGCCATGTTAACAACAGCAAACAGCCCAAGCATACGCGAAGGCACCGACTTTGCCGCTATGAACACAATGTAGTTCAGCACAAGAAAACCTATGTAATACAACACCTTGTCTAACGGCACTTGTTCTCCGCCACGTATCTCTGCAGACATCTGAATCGCAACAACGACGAACAAAAACGTAAGCACAGCAGACACGCCCATCAGCAGCCTCTTCTTCATTGTCGCCATCTGGCTCATCGAGATCGCTCCCATAAAACGCCCTATCATAGCGCCGCCCCAATAGAAGGAAAGGAAAGTGCTTGCAGCCTCTTTTGTCATCCCTTGAGATTTTTCCATGAAAGAGATCAAATTGCTGCCTATTGCCACCTCTGCACCCACATAACAGAATATGCCTATCATACCGAACACAAGATGCGGATGTTTCAACACCCCCGTTTTGTTTCCGCCCAAGCCTCCGCTGGTTTCGTCCTCCACATTAGGAATATAAGAAAAGAAAATTATTCCGGCGAGGAGCAAAAGCACGCTTGCAAGCACAAGATAAGGAATCTGCACCGCCGAAGCTCCGGATGCATTTTTCGCAAAGTAGTTGAACACAAAAAAACCGCCTATAATCGGAGCCAATGTTGTTCCAAGCGAATTGAAGCCTTGCGACAAATTCAAGCGGCTGGATGCGGTCTTCGGACTGCCCAAAATAGCGATAAGCGGATTGGCTGCAATCTGCAAAAAAGAGAAGCCCGCGCCCAGCAAGCACAAAGCAAGCAAGAACATTTCAAATGCCTGTTCTTTCGAACTTGCCTCATTGTAAAACAAAAAGCACGAGATTGCAGATATTATCAATCCGCTTATTATCATATTCTTATAGCCTATTTTTGAAATAGGATCGCCCCACAAAATTGAAATGATGAAATATATTAGCGACATGATAAAATAAGGCACAAAAAATGCGGACTGCACCAAATTAGCCCGAAAGTAATCCAACTCAAACACCTCTTTCAGATAAGGAATCAGAATGTCGTTCATGCTTGTAATGAAACCCCACATGAAAAAAAGCGTCGTTAACGTAACGAGCGGAAGCGCATAATTCCGTTTCTTTTCATTTTCCATAAAACACAATACTTTAAATTTGACTTTAATTTTAAATTAACAAATATTCTCTAACTCACAGCTTACATCAGAACTCCAACATAAGTTTCACATTCACCTGTCTGCTTGTCAGATAATTAGGCACTGCATACTGCACATTAGTCACATCCGTCACCCAATAATAAGAATTAACGTTGCTAATATCAAACAGGTTCAGCACATCAAGCCCGACAGTCAGAGACTTCAGATACTTCAGCACGCTTTTCTGCATAATCTTATCCTTGCCCTTTTCGAGCGAATAAGAGATACCTAGATCCACGCGCCTATAGTCCGGAGTGCGGAAAACCGCGTCCTTGCGTTCGCTGCGCGGCGGTCCGAACGGCAGTCCGTCAGCCCAATTCAGTTTAATGTTAGCCTTCAGATTAGACATCCCCGGCAGATAATCCTGAAAGAACAGAGAAAAGTTGTACAACTGGTCTGTCGGGCGCGGAATATACCCCACACCGTCGCCGTAGATATTCTCCTTTGTCCGCATAAGAGAGAGCGAGACCCAAGAGTCCGTGCCAGGCACAAACTCGCCGAACAGCTTCATGTCCAAACCCACAACATAACCGTCGCCCTTATTTTCGCCTGCATATACAATTCTCACATTATCAACATTATACGGATTTATTCTGTCAATATACTTCCCGTAAATCTCGGTGGTGAACTTGAAAGGTCTGTCCCACATTTTATAATAATAGTCGCCGCCAACCATCAATTGGAACGAACGCTGAGCCTTAATGTTTTTGTTCAGCACCACGTCGGTGTTTCCGTTTTCAGAGACAACCGTATCTTTTATTTCCTTATAAAAAGGAGCTTGATGATACATGCCGGCAGCCACCCTGAAACCCAAGTTCGGGTTACGTTTTGGCAGATATGCGAAAGAGACCCTCGGGCTGATCAGCAGCTCGTCGTTGAAAGACCAGTAATTAGCCCTCAGACCAGCAGTCACAGAAACTTTCCCTCGCTCCGTCCAGTTCGTGTAAGTATCCTGAATATAAGCAATAAAACGGTCTGTTTCAAGATTTTGCTTAGCCGCAAGATTATAATAAAGCGACAGACGGTCCGGCAACATCGGCACTGAGTAACCTGCAGAATCTCGCATTTCCCACTCGTCCGCCTTGTCTTCAATAACCTCTCGCTGATAAGTCAAGCCCCACTTTATCAGATTTCTCTTCAGGCAGACTTTCCCTATCTGCGAAACATTGAACACGGTAGAATGCAAATTGTTACGAGCATGTTCGTGGTACTTCCCTATACCGGAGCCTTCGTCAACGTTAAAATTATCGCCCGCAGTTTCGCTCAGCCAGTATTCCCCCGCAATATCAAAAGTCTCGCGCTCCTGCGAGTTAAAAGCAGAGACAAGCAGCCCCAGCTCCAAACTGTCCGCAGGCTTAAAATTCAAGGAAAGATTACCGAAAAAAGTCTGGAAAAGATCCTTCTCCTTACCGTCAAAATAAACGGTAAACTCCTTTGTGTTTGTCATCGTCCCGAACGAAGTTTTACGAGTTTGCGGAACAAACTCGTAACTATTCCGCGAAATATTTCCAAGGAAAGACAAGTCCCATTTCTTAGACAAGCCCAATGTCAGATAAGTCTGATAATCAAAGAAAGACGGGCTGTACTCTCCGTTAGTGTCGAGCGAGCCGAGCAGATGCTTCAGCGTTTTGTAACGCACTCCATGGAGCTGAGTGAAAGAGCCGCTGGCAGTTCCCACATACCCCGAAGCGCCGAGCAGACTCACCTCTGCCGCACCCTCGAACTCAGACGGCTTTTTATACTGAATATCCAGCACCGACGACATCTTATCTCCAAATTCGGAAGAGAATCCGACCGACGAAAACTGAATAGAGCCGACCATATCCGGGTTCACAAAACGAAGGCCCTCCTGCTGCCCCGCGCGTATAAGCAGCGGACGATAAACCTCTATATGATTGACATACACGCTGTTTTCGTCATAATTGCCGCCGCGAACGGAATACTGCGAACTAAGCTCATTATTAGAAGAGACCCCAGCTTGCGTGGAAACGACAGACTCTATGCTCTTGTTCGCGTCCGGCACAGCCTTGTAGGCCGACACATCTATATATTCAGACGACTCAGTCTGCCTCCTGATTTTTTTCACATCAAAGCCTCCGAGCTGCGTGACCGCCTCCTTCATCTTCACGTTCAACTCAAACTCGCTTTTAGAATCCTCTAAAGAGACCAAATGCTCCTGAGTCTCAAAATCAACAAAAGAGAAGACCACATTGAACCGCTTCATGTTCTCCACCGCCAACTCATAAAAGCCGCTATGATCAGAAACAACACCTTTGCCCTGGTCTTCTGCCAAAAAGACCTCAACCCCTGCCAACGGCACCCCTTTTTCGTCGGTCACCTTGCCAAACAACCTGCACTGCCCTGCCGCCGAAACACAAAACAAAAGCAGCGACAGTAGCAACAATATATTTTTTACTCCTATTTTCATTATCACAAAGGTACGAAAAAATAAGAATCATATTAAAAATTATCAGTTTTTTTCAACCACCAAAGACAAAAAGTCCAGCCAAAGAGCTCATTCCTCAAGAAAAACAGAATCAGTGCAAAAAATCGCTCAATTAGAACACTCTGATTATCAGAAGAATAACCTTAACCTGTATTTTTTTTAAGATTTTTTTCATCAAAACACTTGCAAATTTCAAAAATAGCCGTACCTTTGCAGTGCATTTGAGAGAGATGCACGGGCGAATACCAGAGTGGCCAAATGGGGCAGACTGTAAATCTGCTGGTTTTTAC
>CALGHE010000059.1 GCA_937915765.1 uncultured Bacteroidales bacterium
AAAAGGAAGGTCTGGCGGAGGGCGAAGCTATTGGAGTAGAGAAAGGACGTGCGGAGGGCGAGGCTATTGGAATAAAAAAAGGACGTGCAGAAGGAGAACTTGCTTTGCTGTCTAAACTTGTATTATCTAAGAAAGAAAAGGGAAATTCGTCAACCGAGATTGCAGAAATGCTAGAGATTGACATAAAAATTGTGGAGAAAATTTTAGACAACGAATAAAACCAACATCCTTATATTTAGACGAAGTTAATTTAACATTTGCAAAATGTCAGGCTTAAAGCAAAACTTCAGACCTAAGCACAAAATTTCAGTCCAACTCTCACCTCAAGATTTATTGAAAACGTTTTTTGAGGATGAGAGTTGGGTTAAATCTTTTTTACAATATGATATTTGAATTGGTCTATGTTAGTTATGCCATATTCTTTTCTCAGCAGTTCAACACTATGCTTTACGTCTTCAGGTGCGTTGAAATCTGGAATATACGGAACTCGGACAGTTATCTTGCCTGCACCAACCTCTTTCACAAGCCACTTCAGATTTTCCAGAACTTGCTCGTTAGATTTTCCCGTATAACGCTTGTAAATATCATTATTCATATCTTTTATATCGACAATATAGTGATGAACAAAGCCCGCCACTATCCGAAGCGACTCCATCGGCACGTTCAAAGATGTTTCTAAATTAATGTTCCACTCCTGCCCTGCAAGGTCGTTGAACTCCTTGATGAACATTGAATAGAGCAACGGTTCGCCTCCTCCAAACGTAATACCCCCTCCTGTGGCGAGAAAATAAAGATTGTCTATGGACGCCAGTTCTACTAATTGCCTTGGGGTAAAATCTTTCACATTTTCGCGAATCTTCCATGAGTGCGGATTAAGGCAATATTTACACTTCAGCGGGCATCCCCAAAAGCAAAACAGCGTAGTAACTCCTTCTCCGTCTGTCGAGATTCTCAGACGATCATAACCAATGGATGGTGCTGTGTTTTTATCGTTTGACATTGTTTCCTTTAGACTGTTCAATTCTTTTTTTCAGCGATGACAGTCATTTCATCGTTGAAACCTATTCTGCAAATAAAAACGCGCTCCGGTCAAGAGCGCGTCTATCCGTTTTAGTTAAGCAAAGACTTCACCTTTTCAGAAATCAAGCGACCGTCAGCCTTGCCTGCCAATTTCTTTGAAGCAACGCCCATCACCTTGCCCATCTCTTTGGCAGATGTAGCACCAACTTCGGCGATAATCTCCTTCAATGCGGCAGTCAGTTCTTCTTCTGTCATCTGCTTCGGCAGATAACGTTCAATCACCGTCATTTCGGCAAGTTCATTTTCCGCCAATTCCGGACGATTCTGCTGTTTGTAAATTTCAGCAGAGTCACGGCGCTGCTTCACCATCTTCTGCAAAATTTTCACCGCGGCTTCGTCTGTAAGATCGCCAGACGCGCCTTTGGCCGTTTTAGCCTCAAGCATCTCCTTCTTTATACCCCTCAAAGCTTCAAGCGACACCTTGTCCTTCGCAAGCATCGCCTTTTTTATATCTTCGCTAATCTGTTCAAATAGTGCCATTTTATATATATTTTAAATTCAACTTACACATTTATAGTTCCCGGACGACTATTCTCCATCATCTCGATAAACGATTCGTCGTCAAACTTGCTTATATCGAAAAACTTCTTTCCTTTATTCGGAGAAGGCTCTTGCCCTTTAACCTCGTCCTCATAAATCTGTTTAACAACGCTTTCATCAGTCCGTTCGCGTCTTTCCACGCCAGCCGCCACGACAGTGACATGCAGTTCGTCCGGATTCAATTCCGACGATTGTCCCATACCCCATATCAGGTTTCCGCCAGACGAGAAGCCCAAGCTTTTAAGCGGTCTTGTCACATCCTCGAACTCGCTCATTCCGAACTTAGACCCGTATGTAATCAGGAGCAGCACCTTATCAGCGCTCTTCACGTCGCAATATTCAACCAACGGCGACCTCAGAGCCTTCTTTATAGCCTCGCTCGCCCTGTTTTCTCCACACGCTTTCGCCACGCCCATAATAACATCCCCGCCATTCGTCATCACGCTTCTCACATCCGCCATATCAAGGTTAATCCTTGTATAAACAGTAACAAGCTCCACAATTCCCCTCACAGCAGAAGCGAGCACCTCGTCAGACTTAGCAAAAGCCGCGTCCACATCCTGGTCAAGGCCATCTTCATAATAGAACTTCAGCAGGTCGTCATTTTCAATAACGACGATAGAGTCCACACTCTCACGCATTTTAGCAAGTCCGTCCTCCGCCATTTTCCGTTTCGCTTCCCCTTCAAAAGAGAAAGGCAAGGTGACCACAGCCACAGTAAGAATTCCCCTATCCTTAGCCGTCCGAGCCCCCACAGGAGCCACGCCAGTGCCAGTTCCGCCGCCCATGCAAGCCGCGATAAAGACCATTTCCGTCTCCGAGCCAAGCAGGTCTTCAATCTTATCCTTGTCCGCCTCCGCAATTTCACGTCCGACCTCTGCGTCACCTCCAGCACCAAGCCCCTTTTCACCAAGCAGCACACGCTCGAATACCGTACATTTGCCAAGAGCCTGGGAGTCTGTATTGCACACGACAAAATCCACGTTATCAAGGCTTTTGTCGAACAAGTAAGAAGCCGCATTACCGCCGCCACCGCCCACGCCTATGACCCGAATCTGGCACTCATCATCACTTACGCCGACAATCTTGATACCATCCGTATAAACATCTAACATAGGCCAGCCGATATTAAACGTTAATCTACATTCTTATGCAAATAAGCATTCTTGTCGCTTATCGGATTCTCCTTGTCACTATTTATAGAGAACACGCTTGCTATTTCAGGCGCAGCAGCTTTGCTCTTATTTGCACGTTCAAACGCCGGAGTTCCCATGAAAGCGCCAAGAGTCTCATCATCGTCAAGGTCAATCGTGTTGCCTTTCGGCGGTTCCTGAGTTTGAGGCTGAGCCTGAGTCTGTGTCTGAATCACGTTCACCGGACGAGTTTGAGCAACGCTTCCTGCATTGCCAGAGCCATACAAACTTTTATGCAAAGCATCCAGTTTGCCACTATCAGGCTTTTCCACCACCGGCTGCTGTTCCGGCTCAGACTTCTTATTTCCAAAGAAATCAAGGAAAGATGTAGTTGTATGACTAGGCTGAGCAGCCACTTTAGGCTCAGCCTGCTTTTCAGAGCCAAACACATCGGACAAATCCATACCAGCTGCCACAACAGTAACCGTTATATGCTCTCCAAGAGCAGGATCCTGACCCAAACCGTAAATCAGATTTTCGCCAGAGAAACCGTACTCGACAGTAAGGAAGTCAACAATTGTGCTGAACTCGTCCATCGTCATCTCATCACCATAAGTCACGTTCAGCAATATATTTTTAGCGCTTCTTATATCAGTACTAATCAACAGCGGAGAATTAAGAGCATCTTGCACAGCCTCCACCGCACGATTAGGGCCTGCCGCAAGACCGGCGCCCATGATAGCGTCGCCACTATTGGTCATCACAGTGCGCACATCTTCCAAGTCCACGTTAATATCACCATCTCTTGTTATCAGTTCCGCGATTCCGCTGGCTGCGATAGACAATATTTTATCAGCCTTTGCAAAAGCATTCTTCACAGTCAAGTCCGAATAAAGCTTTCTGATACGCTCGTTAGTGATAATAATTATAGCGTCAACATTCTTGCGCATTTCCTCAAGCCCAACAAGAGCGTTACGGACACGCTTAGAGCCTTCCCATGCGAAAGGAATAGTCACGATACCCACAGTCAGAATCCCCATGTCCTTAGCCGCCTTAGCAATCACAGGAGCCGCGCCGGTACCAGTACCGCCGCCCATTCCGGCTGTAATGAAAACCATTTCGGTAGAGCCACTCAGCATTTCCTGGATAGTAGGCAAAGACTCAATAGCCACCTGCGCCCCTATCTCCGGACGGCTGCCGGCGCCAAGTCCCTTTTCGCCGAGCTGTATCTTGTTAGGTATAGGAGAGCGGTCCAACGCCTGACGGTCTGTATTGCAGATGACAAAATCGACCCCTGCTATATTTTGGCTATACATAAAATTAGCCGCATTTCCGCCGCCGCCACCTACACCGATAATCTTAATGACAGAAGGGTACTCTTCGTGCTGCTCATACCCTTTTATTCCTTCGTTCTGTTCATTTTCCATATTACACAATTTAAATTTACATCTTAAAAAAACTGACTAACCGCAACAACAGCCAACTACCCGCAAGAGCATTGCCTCACGTTCCGTTCTAAGCCTGCAAAGCGGCCAAAGCCTTAATTATCAAACATATCGTCCGGAGTCAGCATATTCTTCACCTTATCTAACAAAAGGTCTTTGAACGAAGTCTTTTTCGTCTCCTTGCGTTTGACCGACTTCTTTTCCGGCTCTGGTTCAACAACCTTAATACCCACAGAAGGCACCGTCGCATTCTTTATCAAACCATAAACCTGAGCGTACTTAGGATTTCTGTACTCCTCTGCCATATTAGGAGAGACACATTGGTCTATAACGCCCAGACGCGTGTTGATGCCGAACGACTCTTCAAACTTATTCACGATATAGTGAAGTTTAGAGCCACCGCCGACGAGCACAATCTCGTCTATGCACTTTCTGAAGCCAGAACGTTCAAAATGAGACATCAGTATGCTAATAAACTCGTCCAGTCTTGACTCGATTGCCTCTATCAGCATCGAATACCTGAGCGTAACCTCTTTGTTAACAACGAGATATGAATTATCACCATCTTCCACCATCATTTTAGCCATACCAGCTTTGGTCTTTATTCGTTCCGCCTCGTTTTCAGTTATCTTGAAGCAGCACAAATCCTTTGTTATCAACGAGCTGCCCACAGGAATCACCGCCACATACCTCAGAATATCATTATGATAGATAGAAAGAGAAATTGTAGAAGCCCCAAAATCTATTAACGCGCAACCTATCTTTTTATTACTTTCGGACAATACAGCATCAGCCGCCGCAACAGGGGCCAGCATATAATCTGCAACACTATAACCGCCACGCTCCACGCACCTCAGCACATTCTCGCGCAGCAGCTTTTCCGCCACCACAACCTTGTAACGTCCTTCGATACGCACGCATCGGCATCCGATAGGGTTCACCACATCATCGTCGTCAACATTATATTCCTGAGGAATAACAGAGAGCACCTCCACGTCACCTGTTTGCGAAGAGAGCGAGCGCCCCTCGTTCAAAAGGTCGTCAACAATCTGCTGGCTGACAATTTCGTTATTAACATTGTTCCTAAGAGCATTATTGCTGTAGGTTTTAATAGTGCGGCCATTAAGGCTGACATAGACACACGTTATCTCGTAAGAGTTTTTCTCATCCTCTTCCACACCCGCGTTCAGGAACAACGAGACTCTGTTTGAGAGCAGCCTCATTATCTTCAGTATTTTTTCAGACACGGTATTGAGGTTAAACACCCTGCCATGCCTGAAGCCATCGTCAGATTCCAGTTCTTCATGGAAAAGGATCTCCACGTTCCCCTCATCGTCTCTTCTTCCTACCGCCCCGATTATACGGGAAGACCCAAGGTCCAATGCTGCAAATAATTTCTCTTTCATATATAACATCTTTATTTTTTCGTACAAACGACCTGCCCTTCATACTTCAGGTTTATCTTGCTGTAGGCGTTCCACCCCTCCGCACCAAATCCTTTTTCATAAACCTTCATCAATCTTGCAAGTTTCTTATCATAATCTTCCAGTTTGCCGTAGACAATCACATGATCGCCTACACGCGGCACGAGCGACACCTCCTCGTTGGATGAAACATTAATCTGTTCAATCTGCGCGTTCCAGAACTTGTCTTTTCTCAAAAAATTGACGAAATCAAAAACTTTTGTTTTTGCGAACTTCCGGCTAACATTTCCCGTTACAACAATTACATACGCAGTAAAGTTTTCTGACACCGGCATAATCTCGCCTTCGCAATCCACATAAAAACTTTCGTTATTAGAGAGCACTCTCAACACAGGTTCGCGCTGGTACACATCAACCTTCATTTCGCCGGACGGTGTCACATAACACTCCGCCCTCTTCACCAGCGCCATTTCCGACATCTTTTTCTCTATTCGCTCAGTATTAATTTCAGACAGCCTGACACCGATCGGATTCAGTCCCTTCTGCTTCAAGAAGTCGGCCACCTCCTTTTCGCTAACGAAATGGCTGTCTGTACTATCCTTAATGCGCACACATATCTTGCGGCACACATCATCGTCCGTCCTGTCAATCAAAACAAGAGAGCCAACAATATACGCAATTATGGCAATTAGTGCAAATATTTTAACCCATTTCGAACGCATCAACGCTAAAAAAATTTTACATTTCAAAAAAGCAGAAAATTCGTCACTCTTCCAAAGCCTGTTTCAGCTGCGGAATCAGGCGGTCCACATCTCCAGCCCCGATTGTGGCGAACACCTCAAAACTTCCGTTCCTCACATACTCCACCAGCTCCTGTTTAGACAGCACACGCTTATTCTCTATCGACACTTTATCGAGGAGCATCTGAGAAGACACGCCCTCGATAGGCAACTCTCGCGCAGGATAAATATCCAGCAGAATAAGTTCGTCCACTTTAGAGAGGCTCTTTGCAAAATCATCAGCAAAGTCCCTTGTCCGCGAATACAGATGCGGCTGGAACACGACCGTCACCTTTTTATCCGGATAAAGCTTAGAAATAGAATCTATGCTCGCCTTCAGTTCCTCAGGATGATGAGCATAGTCGTCAATAAACACAAGACCGTCCTTTTTCAGATGGAACTCAAAACGCCTTTTCACCCCAGCGTAAGACGCCAGTCCCGCCCGAAGTTCCGCCTCAGTCGCTCCGTTCAGCATTGCAAGCGCCATAGCCACCACACCATTCTCCACATTCACATCAACCGGCACACCGAGCTTCATTTTAGCGAACACCCCCTGCGGATGCACAAAGTCGAAAAACATGTCGCCATTCTCAACCACCACGTTCTCCGCATGAAAATCGCCACAGTCGCGCGAATAGGAATAGACAGTCACATTCTCCGCTACCTTAGCCTTTATTGGCAAGCCATACTTCATAACAAGCACACCACCCGGACGCACGAGCGACACAAAATCCTCAAAACCCTTCAGATACTCCTCTTCAGTTCCGTAAATATCCAGATGATCCGCATCAGCCGAAGTCACCGCCGCCATATACGGCGACAACGTCAGGAAAGAACGGTCATACTCATCAGCCTCAATAACGACAAGGTCGCTTGAATCAGAAATATGTATATTTTTCTCAAAATTCTTTGAGATTCCGCCAAGAAACGCGTTACACCCCACGCTCGACGAGTTCAGCAGATGTGCCGTCATTGTCGAGGTTGTCGTTTTCCCATGAGTTCCGGCGATACAAATACCGCGCTGCGACCTTGTGATTTCGCCAAGCACCTGCGACCTCTTCAGCACATTAAAACCGTTTTTCCTGAAGAAATGCAACTCAGTAAGGTCAGCCGGAATAGCCGGAGTCATCACGACAAGCGTGAAATTAGGATTTTTAAAATCCTCCGGTATAGTATCTACAGAATCATCATAATGAACCTGGATGCCCTCACGCTGAAGTTGCAACGTCAAGTCGGACTCTGTTTTGTCATAACCAGCCACCGCAAACCCCTTCGCGTTAAAATAGCGGGCCAGCGCGCTCATGCCAATTCCGCCGACACCCAGAAAATATATATTTCTAACCTTATTCAGCATAACCCTTACTTTTTCAAATTATTCAAAATAACATCCGCTATTTTGTTTGCCGAGTTAGGCAGCGCCATTGCCAGCACATTAGCCGAAAGCTTAGCGAGGCACTCCTCGTCGCCCATCAGTTCCAGCGCCGTGCTGATCAGTTTATCCGGAGCCTCAGCGTCCTTTACCATCACAGCAGCCTCCCTATTAGCCAGAGCCAAGGCGTTTTTAGTCTGATGGTCTTCCGCCACATTCGGCGACGGCACAAGCACAGACGGCTTGCCAAGAAGGCACAGTTCAGAAATTGAGCTTGCCCCCGCGCGAGAGATGACAAGG
>CALGHE010000060.1 GCA_937915765.1 uncultured Bacteroidales bacterium
CAAGCTTTGTACATTGCTGAAAACGGAGCGCCTAAAGACGGATGTGCCTACTACTCTATCTCCAACACTCTGGCCGGCGTCTCTCCCACCCCCGACTGCTCTTTCAGAGAAGACGGACGAATTGTGTGGTCTGAAGACTTTGGCGTGATAGACTCTTTCAGCACAAGACCTTATGACGGATGCACGCTTAGTTTCTACGAGACTTCTGCCGACGGATTTCAGAAAGGCAATTACGTCGTAACGTCCGCTCCTGACTCTTCTATCAAAAAAATAGAGCAAAGTTGGGACGGTTCATTCCTTGATTACTCTTACAAAGAAAAAACTTTGTCCGACGCTTCCGGAAAGCCAAACGGCGCAATGCTGTACACCTACTTCGGGAAAGCGTCCGGTACCACATCTGAAGATATTCTGTTCAGCAAAAAAGTTGACGGACCCTTCTGCAAATGCAAAAACTTCTCCTTCTCGTTTCAGTTTTACGGCTTTGACGAATGGGGAACTAAAGGTCTGAGAGTTGCAATCTTGGACGATGCAAACGACACGCTCGCCATCTCTTCGCTAAAGATTGACAACAGCAACTCCAGAAGATGGGAACGCTGCGTAGTCCCTTTCAGCCTTCCTACAAATTACAACGGAGGTGTTAGACTAATGATTATAAATACAACACCATCTGACGATTGGAACTATCTTTCTTTCGACAATTTCCAAATCTCCGTCTGCGGAGAGTCTGCGCCAAAAGCGGCCGTTCAAATTGACAGCGACCCAAACATCTCTTACCTTGGCAACTTTGAATGCGAGGGAGAGGAACATAAAGTGAACATAGTTGACGCGTCTGAATGGGAACGCACCTATCCGGACTTCGGCGTAGCATGGCAAATCTCTTCGGACGGTCAGACTTGGGAGTACCTATCTGCAGAACAATCGGTCACTTACGAAAGTTCCGGAGCCGAGCTGCTCAATTACAGAGCCATCTTTGCAGAGACCAAAGAGGCTGCAGTTCAAGCTGCAAGAAACGGCAAGCCAGACGACCCTTGCGTCATATTCGGCATATCAAACACCGTAGCGCTTAAATGCAAGCAAGTAGGCTGCAAAGCCCCTGCGTTTGAAATTGAAGGGGAAGACACTCTGCACATCTGCAGCGACATAAATGACAATGTAAAAATAACTCTGAAGCAGAGCAACAAAACGAATATCAACGAAATGCAATGGTACTCGTCGCCTGCTGATGCAGACTCATGGACCGCCATTGACGGGGCGACTTTCATGACACTTTCAGTACTGCCTTCAGACTCGACAGACTATCTGTTCATCGCACGCAACGACACTTGTTTTTCAGACTCTATATTTGCACGAATTAATGTGCATAAAGCCATTGTCTTCGGAGAGTTGAAAGACACAATGTTGTGCGAAGGCTCTGACTTGACTTTCGAGCCAGTCCTAAAGTCCGGCTCGCCTTCTGACTACGTATGGAACGGCGCAAACAGTCAAGAATCTTCATACACCATAGAGAAGGCCGGCCAAAACGCAAAAATAACATTCTATGCGACAGACGGTGTATGCTCATCAGAAGAGCAAACTGTAAATGTAACAGTAGAACCTGTGTACAAGTCGCCATGGACAGAGTTCGAAATGAATTACTGCGAAGGCACTCAATTTGAACTGAAATATCCGTTCGCATCAGAAGAAGATTCTATGCAATTCGCAAACAAATACACTTCAAAATGGTTTGTAAATGACGTGGAATATTCAAACAAATACTCCGAATCTTTCGATCTGAGCGAATCGAGCGTCATCAAACAGGTAATCACCTCTTTAAACGTTTGCGGTGATGTAGAAAGTTCTTTCAACGTAAACATAACCAAAAAGCCGGATGTCACACTAACTGCCGACCAGGATTCGGTGTGCCTCGGTTCTGAAGTTAATTTCACAGCCTCATACACAAATGTGAAAGAGTCTCAGTGGATGTGCATTATCGACGGAGAAGAAACCGTACTGTCCGACAAACAAGACCTATTTGTTTCCGTGACTCCCGACAAACCTGCGTCATACTACATTCTTGTGCCCGAAAACGGCTGTCCGGCCATATCTTCAGACACCATCAACATAGTAACAGAAGAGCCTTTGGCTTTCGATTTTGCCGACGTGCCCGAAAAGCTGTGCGCAGGTGACGAAATCTTCCTCTCTGCAACACCAACCGGCGGCAAACACAGAAATATACAATGGAAGAAAAACGGGACAAAAGTGTCTGATGATTTTTCCTTCACAGACAAACCTACAGAAAAGACATCTTACGAATTTATCGCAAAGGGGTTCCATTGCGCCGACGTGACCAAAGAATATTCTGTAAACGTGGAATTTTCTGCAGAATTAACGGTAAGCTCTGACAAAACAATCGTATGCGAAGGCTCTGACATAAACCTTTCGGCAACATACAGCAATGCAGAGTTTTTGGAGTGGCAGTACTCTACAGACAACGTAAACTTCACCGCATTCTCTAATGAGCAAGTCCCTTCAAAAACATTCGAGCAAAAGGAGATGTTCCACCCTACGTACTTCTTCAGAATGATGGAGGTCGGCTCTGGCTTGTGTCCTGTAGCCTACTCAAAAACGATAAAGGTGGACGTTGAAAAGATTCTTGACGCAAACGGCTCGACAGACACAACCATCTGCACAGGAACCGACATAACACTCTCTTTAAATTTAGATGAAGAGCAGCTGGGAAGCCATAAATTCACATGGGACAACGGAACAACCCCTGTAGGTTCTGACGCAACTTACACGGCAAACGGACTGACAGAGAGCCAGACTTTCAAACTTACAGCCGAGAGCGAGGTTTGCCCTTCTGCCGAACACACTTTCAACATAACCGTTCAGCAGCCTCCTGTTCTGACCCTCAACACAGACAAAAGCAATATTTGCGAAGGCGAAAGCCCTGTACTGTCTGCAAACTACAGCACCGCCGACAAACTTACATGGTTCTTCTCATCTGACAAAAAAGGATCTAACGCTTCTATACTTTCCGAAGAACTCACGTCAGAACAGAGTGTGACTCCGTCTGTCGAAACCAAGTACTGGATAGAATATCCGGGCAACAAGATTTGCGCTCAAGCTATCAGCTCCGACACCGTGACCATCTTTGTGGAAAAGCCAAACAAATCAACAATTTCCGAAACTCCTGCAACAATCTGTTTCGGAACATCAGTGACACTATCTGCAGTGCATACGGAAGGCAAATCCAACGACTTTGAATGGCTCAAAAACGGCACGTCTTTAAACACATCCAAAGGCTTGTCTATAACAGACACTCCTGAAACAAACCCTACAACTTACTCACTGATAATCAAAGGTGTATATTGCAAAAGCGACACTCAAACAGTAGAAATTGCAGTTGAACGAAGCTCCGAACTTTCTCTTTCGGCTTCTGCCACGGCTCTTTGCAAGGGTGATGAATTAACTCTCTCCGCAGATTACGGCGATGCTACATCTATCGACTGGGAATTTTCAAATGATGGCAAGATTTACGAATCGTTCGCCAACGACCTTGTCGGCACAAAAATTACAAAACCAAACTCGTCTGCGCACTACAGGCTAAAGAGCGCCGGAAATGGGGTCTGCCCTGCCGTGTACTCCGCGCCAGTAACCGTAAAGGTGGAAGAGCCTGTTGGAATAACGTTGCCGGAAGATACGCTTATCTGCCCTAACACCGGCGCCGCAATACACGCAACAATAGATGGCTCGCCTTCAAAAATCGTTTGGGAAAGCAAAACAGAAGGTTCCGGCTACTCCGTCATTCCGCACTACGGCGAAACCGTCAATGTGACTCCGACGGCGACAACCTACTACAGACTGACCGCCATGGCTGAGATTTGCGAAAACGCTTCTGACGAGATTATTGTGACGGTTGATGATGTTCCGACTATGGATTTAACCATCAGCGCCAATGGACTCTGCAAAGGCGATGAAGTAATTTTGACTTCAAACTTTAAAATCGACTCTAACATTAGATGGTGGGCGAAAACGGCAAACTCCAATTTCACTCTTGTGCAAGAAGGCGGTTCCGAGTTCTCCGACACTCCGGAGAAGCAAACAACTTATAAGGTGACCGCAAGCTCTCAAGCCGGATGCAAAGCTGGTGAACTGACCGAAAGCGTTAATGTTTTCGAGCCTGTGAACATCAACGTGGAGGACAAAAAGATATGCGAGGGCGAATCTGTCTCGCTTTCCATCGAGGGACTTGTAAATTTCAGCGAGATAACATGGACGGCAGACGGCGCTATCGTTGGCTCGGACAAAACATTTGCTGCGACTCCGACAAGCACAACCACCTACGAAATCTCTGTGAAAAACGGGCTTTGCGAAGGTTCTGCCGAGGCTCTAGTGGAAGTTGTGTCCGCTCCTAAAATTACGGCTATAGAAGAGGTTTCAAACAACACATGGCAAATTGAGGTGAACAGCGAGATGCAGCCTGTCTATTTTGAATATGGCGCCGGCAGCGGAACTACCACTTCTAATCAGTTTCCCATAAGATACGGAACTGAATATACGGTTTCTGTTTCTAACGAAATAGGTTGCAAGACCGACACAAGTTTCGTCACGCCTACGTACGACATAAGGCTGCCGGAGACCTTCTCTCCTAACGGCGACGGCATAGCCGATGCGTTTGTCATAGAAAACATTGACAAATATCCTGATGCACAAATAGATATTTACGACAGATTTGGGAAAAAGCTGGTAACAACCAGCGGCGCAAACTACGAGGCGTGGGACGGAACTTACAACGGAGTTCCTTTGCCTTCTGCCGATTATTGGTACGAAATTTATGTGCATGAGATAAATAAAGAGTACATTGGACACTTCACTTTGATAAGACAATAAAACTGATATTGTTGCAAAGAAACAAAAAAAACATTTTACATTTGATTTTTTTGAAAATAAAATATACTTTTGCACTGTAATTTCAATAAAAATATTTTTTTAATTTTAAACATTTAACAAAAAAATGAGAAAAGGATTGTTTTTTCTACTCCTTCTGTCTTTGATTTCCTGCAAAGACGAAGAAGATTCGTTTTCTTACGAAACGAATACAAAACAAGAGTACAATTGCAGTGTTACAGACGATGGCTATTTGCATTTTAACAGCCAATTTGCTTTTGATGAACACATGCGAAAAATTGAATCAGGAGGCTTAAAATCATCAACACAAGGGGGGGGGGATTTCTCTCTTTAAACGAGCTTAAAAACGCACTAGAATGCAAAAATGCACTACGCAGTGCCCCCGATACCGTCGATGATTCAGAAGAAGGTTCTATTGACGAATACTATCTTTGTAAATGTGAAGACATTTTGGACGGCAATCCTCTTATGAATGTTTTAGATACAACTTTACGAATTTCCATTGGTGATTATTTTTATAAAATTACGGAATGGGGGACATTTAAAAGCGACATTAAAAACAAAACTCAAGTAGAAAATCTAATTGACTCTTTTTATGTCTATAAAAATAAATTTTCAAAAATCAACGAATCGGAATACGTTTTCGAGAACATTGTTTTTTGCCCTAAAGTCACTAGTAAAGACAGTATAGATTTGATTGAAGATTGCGGGTCATCTTTAAGGTCTTCGGTATCAAGTTCGGACATGGCAACATACAAGATAAACAAAAAAAATCTTTGGAAGATTGGTTTCTGCCATGTGAGAACTAAAAAATTCAGCAACAATAGAAGAATGGAGTTAAGATTCCACTCTACAAACTTTTTGTTTTACACTTCTTCTGGCATAAAAATAACAATGGAGAAAAAAAAGAAAATACTAGGTATTCCCTATTGGAAAAGTATCTCTTCCACAGAAAACAGAGTGCTGGGATTCAACAATTTTGAATTTGAATACAAATTAGCACAACCTGTTCCTCCTATGTCCGAACTAGATCCATACCCAGCTAATTACAAAAATGCTTCTGCTAAGATTGGAGGCGTGACAGTCGATTTAATTTTAGACCAAGCTGTGAGAATTCCTTTTATATCTGACATTTCAAAATGTCCGGCTTGGGTTGTTGACAATGGATACTTAACACAAAATGAAGCTTCTAAAATATGGGATGCGTCATTCAAGGAAGCCATGAAAGTCATAAGATCGAAAGGAAAATCAATGCTTTCTAATACAATTTACAAAACTCAAAATGACCCTCTCCAAACTCTTCAAGAACAAAATTGGGATGGTTCAAAAATAAAACAATCTTTAGTTGGTGAAATTGAATTTGGAGCAGGAGGCACAAAAACAATAACATTCCACCGTGCTTTCGGCATAACCGTTTCATATAATACATCAGTTGGTGTAAAACCATTTTTGCCAACAAAAATCACTTTTGGTGACGTCGATTTCTACGCTGCCGTAAAATATGGAGGCAAGTGGAAAGGCATCAGATTTTACTCAGAATAAGAAAAATGAAAACATTAGCAAAAGCTCTGTTTACTACAATGTTAGCACTCTCTGCTTTGTCTATTGCAAAAGCAGATGACGATCATGAATTTATTTTTTCGCTGAAAGGCGGAGCATCCTACATTCCGGTCACTGCAGACGCGGAGATAAACATGGGCGTGTTCCTGACCAAGAACCTATCCGCCAATCTGGGCATCAGATTTCAGGAGACAGGCGAAGAGTACATTTCAGGCGAAAGACTAAGTTACGAATGGAGCTTCAACGAAAGGATTTACAACATGCTTTTCCCTCTGTCAATCAGAGGCATCTTGCCAATCTGCAAGAACGAGAAGCGCGCCTGGCAGCTAATTGCAGAACCCGGGGCCATTTTCCAGCTGTTCCCGACAGACAACTTCACAGCCGAATTTTACGGCTACAAAGATGGCAAGCTGGGCACTTGGTACGAAAACTGCAGCTATACGCACGACAACATTTATGTCTTCTGGAGTTGCAAATTCGGTATGGAGCTACAATTGAAAAACAGTCTGGCATTCTCTTTAGGGTATGAGATGAACAATCAAGACCCATATAAAAAGAGACGAAAGACCGTGTTCGAAGACGTTGAGTTCAACAACAAAATTGACAAGCGGAAACAGTTGTACCACTACGCTTTTGTTACACTTTCTTACTATTATTAATTGATAAAAAATTAAAATGAAATTTGCAATAAGTTTTATAGCGATTCTGCTATATGCAACATCTGCATTTGCAGGACACAAGCTGCACCCAGAGATAGACATCACGGGAGCTTTCGGACTAAAAGAGCACGGCACTTACGACATCGACGAGTCGCAATCGAGCACCGGCTCGCTAAGGGTCAAAGTGATGTACGACATCAATCCTAAAATTTCAGCAGGTATAGGGTGCGGGCTGGACGGATACCACTTCCCAGACTACAACACATTCCCTGTGTTCGCTTCGGCAAGTTATTTCCCTTTCAAAAAAAGGAAGTTTCATGTAATGAGCGACTTAGGCTATTCGCCCAAAATATCTGAAAATTTCGAAAAAGGTATGCTGTTTGACCTCGGAGTCGGCTACAGAACCTTTTTCAGAGAATATTTCGGCATGAATTTTTTCATCTATTACAATCTGAAACAATTCAAGAAAAACGAAACATTGATGTTCGACGACAAGCCTTATACATACAAATACAACCAGAAAAGGCACTCTATTGCATTTGGTCTAGGATTTGTATTCTAAACACACCACTCAGAGCGGACAGCCTGCACAGTCAGGCCGTTCGCTCTTTCCTTTTTACCGCACAGCCCCAAAAGAAGAAAAAGAGCGTAAAAAAAATAATGTTTTTCCTCTTAAACTCATCACTTTTTAAAATTTTGATGTACATTTGCACAATTTTTCAAACAAATGGTTAATTAGCCGCGTTTGTAAGCGGCTACAAAAACAAGTAATATGATAAAAGTTACATTTCCGGACGGTTCTGTTCGTGAATACGCGAAGGGAACTACAGGGTTACAGATAGCTGAAAGCATCAGTTCTCGCCTTGCGCAAGACGTTCTTGCTGTCAGCGTAAATGATGAGATCAGAGATTTGAACCGCGCAATAGAAGAAGACTGCACGGTGAAACTTCACAAGTTTGACGATGCTGAGGGCAAGCACGCTTTCTGGCACACCTCTGCCCACTTGCTGGCCGAAGCTCTTCAGGCTCTCTATCCTAACATCAAGTTCGGCATAGGTCCTGCCATCGAAAACGGCTTCTACTACGACGTTGACACTGACGATGTTGTCATTAAGGAATCCGACTTCGCCGCTATCGAGAAGAAGATGATGGAGATTGTTGCAGAAAAACGTGACATGATCCGCGAAGAGATCTCTAAAGCAGACGCACTGAAGATGTTCGAAGAAAAAGGCGAAACATACAAAACCGAGCTTATCAGCGACCTTGAGGACGGAACTATAACTATATACAGACAAGGCTCGTTCGTGGATCTTTGCAAAGGTCCGCACCTGATGAACGTGTCTCCTATCAAAGCTGTAAAAATAACAAGCGCGGCAGGAGCTTACTGGCGCGGCGACGAAACTCGCAAGCAGCTTACTCGTATATACGGCATCTCTTTCCCTAAAAAGAAGATGCTTGACGAATATCTTGCTTTGCTGGAGGAGGCAAAGAAGCGCGACCACCGCAAGATAGGCAAGGAACTGGAACTATTCACGTTCTCTCAGGCTGTTGGCCCGGGTCTTCCGTTGTGGCTGCCTAAAGGAACTGCTTTGCGCGACCGTCTTGAAGACTTTCTGAAAAACGTTCAGAAA
Organism: uncultured Bacteroidales bacterium; assembly: GCA_937915765.1. GTDB lineage: Bacteria > Bacteroidota > Bacteroidia > Bacteroidales > Paludibacteraceae > RGIG9379. Next base: position 8,740 of record CALGHE010000060.1, read on the forward strand.
AGATACGGCTATCAGCAGGTTAGAACTCCGCACATAGGACAGAAGCAGCTTTGGGTTACATCTGGCCACTATGCAAAATATGGCAAAGACTCGTTCCAGCCAATTTTGACACCGCAGGAGGGAGAAGAGTTCTTGCTAAAACCGATGAACTGTCCGTTCCACTGCGAAATTTACAAAACGTTGCCTCGTTCATACAAAGACCTTCCTTTGCGTTACGCAGAGTTTGGCACTGTTTACAGATACGAACAGAGCGGCGAGCTTCACGGATTGACCCGTGTGAGGGGCTTTACTCAGGACGACGCGCACATATTCTGCCGTCCGGACCAGCTGAAAGACGAGTTCAAGAAGGTGATGGACATTATTTTCATCATTTTCAAGGCATTGAATTTCAAGAGTTTCGAAGCTCAGATTTCTCTGAGAGACCCTAATAATAAGGAGAAGTACATCGGCAGCGAAGAGAACTGGATTAAGTCGGAAGAGGCCATCATAGAGGCATGTAAAGACAAAGGCCTCGACGCAAAGGTGGAACTTGGCGAAGCTGCGTTCTACGGTCCAAAACTTGACTTTATGGTGAAAGACGCTATCGGCCGTCGTTGGCAGCTCGGAACAATTCAGGTTGACTACAACTTGCCGGAACGCTTTGACCTTGAATATACCGGAACAGACAACCAGAAGCACCGTCCGGTGATGATTCATCGCGCTCCGTTCGGTTCAATGGAACGCTTCGTGGCCGTTCTTATAGAACACACGGGAGGCAAGTTCCCTTTGTGGCTCACTCCGGAACAATGTGTCATTCTTCCTATTAGCGAGAAGTATAACGACTACGCCAAGAAGGTTGCAGAATATCTCGAAACGAAGGACATCCGCGCCATCATCGACGACAGAAACGAGAAGATTGGACGTAAAATCCGCGACAATGAGGTCAAAAGAATACCTTATATGTTGATTGTAGGAGAAAAAGAGGCAGAAAATGAAGAAATTTCTGTAAGAAAACAGGGCGAAGGTGACCAAGGTTCGATGAAATTTACTACATTTGCAGAAAATTTGCAGAAGGAAGTTGCGGAAATGATGAACCAATGGTAATCAAAAGCATCTAAAATCTTGCAAATCAAACAGATAACAATAATTAATAATTAACAAATTTAAGGAGGATAAAATTATCGCAACTAAGCCATTTATTAAAAAGACAGACAACAATGGCAGAAGCACGAAGGAGCTGGCCCACAGAATTAACGAAAAGATTCGCGTTAAAGAGGTTCGTCTGGTAGGTGAAAACGTAGAGCCTGGGGAATATACGATAGAACAGGCTCGTCAGATAGCGGATGAGCAGGAACTCGACCTTGTTGAGATCTCACCAAACGCCGCACCTCCTGTTTGTAGGATTATTGATTATCAAAAGTTCCTTTACCAACAGAAGAAGAGGGAAAAAGAGCTTAAAGCAAAGGCGACTAAGGTCGTAGTCAAAGAGATTCGGTTCGGACCTCAGACAGATGACCATGACTACAATTTCAAATTGCGTCATGCGATAGAGTTTTTGCAGGACGGCGCTAAGATTAAGGCGTACGTTTTCTTCAAAGGGCGCTCTATCTTGTTCAAGGAACAAGGAGAGGTCCTGCTGCTCAGATTCGCTAACGATTTGGAAGAGTACGCAAAGGTTGACCAGCTGCCGGTCTTGGAAGGAAAGAGAATGACAGTGTTCCTCTCTCCTAAGAAGAAGGCAAAATAACTAGGATTTATTCTTTTATATCATAAATTAAAAATTAAAAAAAATGCCAAAAGTTAAGACTAATTCCGGTGCCAAAAAAAGGTTCACCCTTACCGGATCAGGAAAAATTAAAAGAAAACATGCATTTAAACGTCACATTTTGACGAAGAAGACAACAAAGCAGAAACGTGCGTTGACTCACGCAGGTCTTGTTAGCGCTGCTGACACACAGAACATCAAGTCGTTGCTTTGTCTTCGTTAATATTTGAGACTTTTAAAAGTTAATTTTTAATTTTATTATTAATCGGATGTTTAGCAAGCAAGTTCTTGAAAGAGACGCTAACGTCCACAAAACTAATAAAAAATGCCAAGATCAGTAAATCACGTTGCTTCAAGAGCAAAAAGAAAGAAAATTTTAAAGCTTACCAGAGGTTACTATGGTGCAAGAAAGAACGTTTGGACAGTAGCAAAGAACACTTGGGAAAAGGGTCTTTTGTATGCGTTCCGTGACCGTAGAAACAAGAAGCGTAACTTCCGTGCATTGTGGATTCAGCGTATCAACGCTGCTGCCCGCATCGAAGGTATGTCTTACTCTAAGTTGATGGGAGCTATTCACAAGTCAGGTATCGAAATCAACCGCAAGGTCCTTGCAGACTTGGCGATGAATCAGCCTGAAGCGTTCAAAGCTATTGTTGACAAAGTGAAAAACGCTTAAGTCCACGCGACTTGAAAAAAAAAGAAAAGACCGCTTTATGGCGGTCTTTTTTATTGCTTTATTATAATGGATTAAGACTGACAGAATTTTATGATTTAGGCCTATATAAAGAGGCTGCCTAATTTGTTAGACAGCCTCTTTGCTTATGATAAATTTCATCAATTATTCTTCTTCGCCCAGCTGTCTTTCAGTCCGACGGTTCTGTTAAAGACAAGGCTGTCTGCGGTGCTGTCAGGGTCCACGTTGAAGTAGCCAATTCTCTGGAACTGGTAGTTCTGCAGCGGCTTAACGTCCTTCAGCCAAGGCTCTACGTAAGCCTTGATAACCTTCAGCGAGTCCGGATTAAGCAATTCACGGAAATCCTTTTCCTTCTCGTCACCCGGATTTTCCACGTTAAACAGTCTGTCGTAAAGTCTAACCTCAGCCTCAACGGCATGTTTGCGCGTAACCCAGTGTATTGTTCCTTTCACTTTGCGGTTACTTTCCGGCATACCGCTCTTAGTCTGCTCGTCATACTCGGCAAACACCTCAACCACATTGCCGTTCTCGTCCTTGCGGCAACCTGTGCACTTGACAATATAAGCGCCCTTCAGGCGCACCTCATTGCCCGGAGTCATTCGGAAATACTTCTTAGGAGCATCTTCCATAAAGTCATCCTGCTCGATATAAAGCTCTTTGCAGAAAGGCACAGAACGCACTCCCATAGACTCGTCTTCCGGATTGTTCACCATCTCCATCATCTCAACCATATCGTCCGGATAATTAGTTATAGTCAGTTTAACCGGATTAAGCACCGCGCTCACACGCATCGCCTTCTTGTTCAAATCCTCACGTATAGAGTGTTCGAGCAAAGAGACATCAATCACACCGTCATACTTTGTGTACCCTATTCTATTTATGAAATTATGAATAGACGCAGGAGTATAACCTCGGCGGCGCAGACCGCATATAGTAGGCATACGCGGGTCGTCCCATCCCCTTACAAGCCCTTCCTGCACCAGCTGCAGCATCTTGCGCTTGCTCATCACCGTGTAAGTGATGTTAAGGCGGTTGAACTCGCGCTGTTTAGGGCGATAGTCCGAATCAGCGAACTGGTCGATGAACCAGTCGTAAAGCGGACGGTGCACCTCAAACTCCAGCGTACACAGCGAGTGCGTCACCCCTTCGAAATAGTCAGACTGACCATGAGCGAAGTCGTACATCGGATAAACCTTCCATGTGTTACCTGTGCGATGGTGCGGATGAGACGTTATTATTCTGTATATTATAGGGTCGCGGAAGTGCATATTAGGCGAAGCCATGTCAATCTTGGCGCGCAGCACCATCTTGCCGTCTTCCACCTTGCCTTCGGACATATCCATGAAGAGCTTCAGGTTCTCCTCTACCGGACGGTTTCTGAAAGGGCTTTCCGTACCCGGAACAGTAGGCGACCCTTTCTGCTTCGCAATCTCCTCGGCGCTCTGCTCGTCAACATAAGCCTTGCCCTCCTTTATAAAACGCACGGCAAGGTCCCACAACTGCTGAAAATAGTCAGAAGCGTAATAGACATTAGCCCATTGGAAACCGAGCCACTGAATATCCTCCTTAATAGAATCCACATACTCCACATCCTCTTTGACAGGGTTTGTGTCATCAAAGCGCAAGTTGCACACTCCGTTATAATTTTTTGCGATACCGAAGTCAAGGCAGATAGCCTTAGCATGCCCTATATGAAGATAACCGTTAGGTTCCGGCGGGAAACGAGTCTGAATACGCCCTCCGTTACGACCCTCCTTCAAATCCTCCTCAACGATAGCTTCGATAAAATTGAGGCTTTTCTTTTCCTCTTCTGCAATATTTTCAACCATACTACTATTTTGTGTGATATAATGTTTTAAACAACGAATCTGCAAGGCCAATCAGCAAGCCCCGCAAAGATTTGCAAATTTAATTTTTTTCAAAAAATAAAAGAAATTTTGCAGTACAAAAGTGTATGTTTTTTACGAATGATTATCTTAAAACTGCGAAGGAACAAACAAATCCTTCAAAACAGCGGACACAAAGACAGATGGGCTTCAATATTGTAAAAAACAAAGGGGTGTTTGGTTCTCTCATTTAAAAAATTTCTTAAGGAATAATATAGCAAAGAGCCTTGGTACTGCCTTACAGGCAGGGGGCTGACTCTTATTTCTTTGCCCGAGACTTCGTCACGGGTTACCTGCGCTTCGCTTTGTGCTGCCTTACAGGCAGAGGGATAAGTCTCTTAAATCAATAATCTATCTTATTGCTGTCGATACGCTTCTGATGTCTGTCTGGCTGAAAAAAGTCAAATAAAAAAGAGGCGAACAAAACTGTCCGCCCCACAAAATAATTGAGTATGCAAAATAACTTATCTTGTCTGGATAACCAAAATCTTAGAATTAGACCAGAAAGCATCGTAATCCTTGATTTTCAAAACAAGGTTCTTGTCTGTTGCAGACTTTTTTTCCAAAGAGTAAGAAGCTGCTGGGTGAGAAGTAGTAAGTTCTGCCTTCTTTGAGCCCAAATCCAATTCTGTAAATTCACGTTTGTCAACTTCAGTGAAGATGCTCTTATTGATGTTTGCAGTCTTCAAAAGTTTTTCTTTCAAACCTTTAGCCTTAAGTTCCTTCTTAGTTCCCTTGATGTACCATACAGTGTTCAGCTGCTTGTCCTGAGCCTGAATAGCAGCGAACTGCTGAGCAGACAAAGCGTTAACTCTGTTGATAGAATCCAACTGAACCTTGTTCAAGCTGTCCAAAGCGGCAATCTTGATATCCTTTTCTGCAAGCTGCTGTCTCAAAGATTCCATTTCTTCCTTGCTTTCTTTAAGCTGTTTTCTCAAGCTTGCGATAGTACCTCTCAAACCGCCAACCTGACCTTTAGACTTTGACAAAGCAGCTTCCAAAGAGTCAAGCTTAGCATTGTTCTGCTGAAGTCTTTCAGAGATCAGCCTGAAGTCTTCGGCAATCTGTCCTTTAGCGTCAGAAGAGAAACCTTCCTGAGAATTAGACTGGTCGATGATGCCCATCTCAACGTTCTTAATCTGTCTGAAGTTTTCAGTAACCTCGTTGATAACGCTCAAATACTCGTTTGCCTGATTCTGCACCTTTTCTATCTCAGCATTCTTTTCTGCCTCTTTTTGAGCCATCAACTCTTCGTGTTCAGACTTCATCATACAAGACGACATACAAACAGCCGCCGCACACGCTAATAAAAATACCTTTTTCATCTTATTTAAATTTTATGTTATTATTATTTATTATTTTCAAAAAAAATCACTCTTTACCACTCAGCACCATCACAAACTCGCCCTTAGGCTCATGAGCCTCGAAATGCGCCTTCACCTCAGCGAGCGTGCCTCTAACCGTCTCTTCGTGCATCTTGGAGATTTCTCTGGAGACCGATATTTTTCTATCCTCGCCCATGAACTCAATCATCTGCGTAAGCGTCTTGACCACTCTGAAAGGTGACTCGTAGATAACTGTTGTTCGAGTCTCTTCTGCAAGTTCCTTGAACTTGGTCTGTCTGCCTTTTTTTTGCGGAAGGAAACCCTCGAAGCAGAACCTGTCGTTAGGCAAGCCGGAGTTCACCAGAGCCGGCACAAAAGCCGTGGCTCCCGGCAGGCACTCAACCTCCACACCAGCCTCCACGCACGCCCTCACAAGGAGGAAACCAGGGTCCGAGATAGCCGGTGTTCCGGCGTCAGACACAAGCGCGATGTTCTCTCCAGCCTTAATTCGGTTAGCCACCGCCTCCACTGTCTTGTGCTCGTTAAACTTATGGTGCGACTGCATTCTGTTTTCAATCTGAAAATGTTTCAGAAGGAAACCTGTAGTCCGCGTATCCTCAGCAAGAATCAGATCCACCTCCTTCAGCACCCTGATTGCGCGGAAAGTCATATCTTCCAAATTACCGACCGGAGTCGGGACCAAATAAAGTTTTGCCATACCTCACGCCTATGTTTAAGAGAACCTCATTTCGAGCAGGTCATAAAATTCGATAACCGCCTCGTCCAGCTCGTCCCAGTCAAATATGCTTTCGATATAATCAGTAGCCTCTTTCAAAGAAGACAATTGGTCGAGATGCGCAATGACTTTGTTCATCAGCTCCATGTCGCCGCCAAAAAGCTCGCGAGTGTATCTGATTCTGTCGTTAATAGTGATAGCCTTTTTCAGACTGTTCACAAACCTACCCTCAGCCTTTCGGCTTCCGGTAGTCCGCACCTGCGGTTTTGACTTTACCTTAGAGACCTCAGAAACGCTCTTTTGCGCCTCCAATTTATTCTCTGCAATAACCGTGCCAACATTTACCTCCGGCACAGATTCCACAACCTTAGTTTCAGGCACAGTCGCTTTCACCGGTTCTTTCGCCACATCCGTGGCAGGCTCAGGCTTTGGCTCTTCCACCTTGCCCGGCTCAACCGGCTTCGGCTCTTCCACAACCGGAGCATCACAAATATCTGATTCTGAACCAATTACAAGATAATCACTCTCGTCATCATCAAATTCATCAAACTCGTCATCATCTTCAAACTCATCGTCAACAAACTCGTCGTCATCTTCCACAGATTTTTCATCAGCGACGGGCACAACCACCTCCTTAGCAACCGGCTTATTTGCAACACACTCAGAATCAACCACTTTTGCAAATACGGAATTTTCGTCAAGTTCTTTAAGCAGATTGAACTGATCCAGCAGATTCTGCGTTTTAGTAACAGCCAGGAGATGCATAACCGACGGGATCTCGTCCATTTCGAGCATTCCTTTCGTAATAATCTCCAGCTCCTTAATATCATTAAGGATAAAACTTATCAACTTATTTTCTTTCATATAGCGTAAAATCTTCTATATTTGCAAAATCAGAGACAAATATAATCAAAAAGTTTTCTGAAATGCAGGCAGAATAAAAATAATTTTACAAATGAATTCAAAATTTTCCAAACCGTTCACGTTCGACAGGGTTGTCCGACTGACAATCGGCACCATTATCACAATATTTATATTACTGACGCTCAAATACTTGCAAGACGTATTGCTGCCATTTTTCATAGCATGGCTTTTGGCGTACATAATTTACCCCATGGTTATTTTCGTGCAGAAAAAATTAAAGGTACGCTACCGCACACCGTCAATACTCATTGTGCTGACAACCATAATAGGAGCGATTGCTACGGCTACGGCTATATTCATACCGCGCATAATATCCGAATTTTTCAAGCTGAAGGACATCATAATAAAATACACCTCCACAAAGAACAGTGGAATTTTTCCCCAGTCATGGGAAAATTTTCTACAATCCTTTTTTAAGGAGATCAACATATCAGAGATAGTCAACTACGACAGCATATCGAGCCTTGTCAAAGACATCTTTCCGCACGCATGGAAGATATTGTCCAGCTCCATATCTATAACCATGGGCGCAATCATGGCAATCATCGTTCTGCTCTATCTATTCTTCATACTGAAAGACTATCATAAGATAACCAAGGAGATGATCTCATTCGTGCCCTCACGTCATCGCGCCTTCGCCTTCGACCTCACGAAAGACATGGAACAGAGCATGAACCAGTACTTCCGCGGGCAGTCGCTCATAGCGTTTATCGTAGGGCTGCTGTTCTGCATCGGCTTCTCCATAATAGGCATGCCGCTTGCGATAGTCATGGGGCTGCTCATAGGCGCGCTGAACCTCATACCGTACATGCAGACGCTCGGCATACCGCCCGCAATCCTCCTGATGCTGCTGCACGTGGCAGAGACAGGCGGG
>CALGHE010000061.1 GCA_937915765.1 uncultured Bacteroidales bacterium
TGGAATCGCCTCCTGAAAACATTGAAAACCTCCAAGGGGGGGCTTATCCATGCTCAGGATAACGTAAAATATTATTTATGAGAGTGTTGCTGAACTGATTTATTGTTTAGCGGACAGTAATATTTAAAAGTACAAATCGTGGGTTGATAAACTTTTCGGCACTTTTTTTGATTTTATTTGGTAACTTGCTGATTGTCAGTTGGTCATAGGATCAGCATAGCTTCCTTCTTTCGCTCAACAATCTGCTCGAAATAAATTCAAAATTACGCGAAATGAATTTATAGAACCCATCTTAAATTAATGAAATATCTTCAGTCAACAGGAGTAAACACGGACAAATAAAAAAGCTAAGCCCATGCAGGCTTAGCCTAAAATATATGTGAAAGAACTATATTATTTCGCCCCTTCTTTCTTTTTTGAGTATCTTTCATTAAGTTTTTCCACAACCTCTTTTGTGATGTTCAGGTAATCTTCTGCATACAAAATATTGTCGTTGCTCGTGTTGCTGAAGATGACACTGTATTTTTTATCTGCGTTAAACTCTTTGAAGAAAGCGCTGATAGTGTCTTTCAACTGAGTGTTCAGCTTCTGCTGTTCAAGGATAAGTTCCTGAGTCAATTTGCCGTCATGCTGCTGCAATTCCTGCTCCTTCTTCATCAAATCCTTCTGAGCCTGTTCAAAAGACTCTTTAGTCAAGAATCCGCCAGTTTCATATTTCTTCTGAAACTCAATTGCATCCTGTTGCAACTGCTGCTGTCTGCGCATTATGTCGTTGCGAGACTTTTCCTGTTTTTTTAGAAGCGCTTCGTTAAGTTCCTTGGCGTATTCGTATTGAAGCAGGAGAGAGTCCGCGTCAACGTATGCAATTTGAATAGCAGAAGTTCCGGTTGCTGAACTGTCTTGTGCCAATGCTTCGGAATTCTTCTTTTCTGGTGCGTTGCATTCTCCTTTGTTGCAAGTGAAGTGCATTACATAAAGCCCTATAACTGCCAAAGCCAAAATGGCAAGCGCATAGTTGTTGAATTGTTTCATTTTATACAAATTATGTTTAAATCTTTATAATTATTTACATTTCGTCTAACATTTCTTTTTGCTTCTCGAACAGACTTTTGCGAGCCATTCTGTCTTGTGTTTGCGCACAAAAAATCCCTTTCTTGGCAAGATGTTTATTGCCACCTACATGGCTGTTCGGAAATTTGCCGTTTTTAGTGAAGAAAACCCTCACGCCAAGCAGCAACACTGAGATTCCGACAATTATGACCGTAATAAGCAATAATCTCATGTTTTTTTTGTGTTTATTAACAGAGTGCGTTGTCGTCAACAGTCTCTTGTCCCTGCCTGCGAATTTGTTAAGAAATTTTCAAAAGATGTTGACGATTTGACCTCTCTTTCAAAAAAAATTTCTGCAAAGATAAGTTTTCTCTTTCTTTATTTTGACGTTTTGCCTGTTAATTTGTCTAACAAATAATTGTTTTTAACATTTTTTAAGTTTTTTTGTCGCGGAAAAGCAGTGAAAGAGCAAAAATGTTTGGCAGAAACGAATTAAACAGCAGCATAAAGGTTGAATTTGATAATAATAATTGTAAATTTGCGTTCATAAAGAATGTTAATGAAGATTTGTATGAAAAGTTTGGATAAACTTGCATCAAGAGATATTTGGCGTCACTTTTCAGATATATGCGGGATTCCGCATCCGTCTAAAAAAGAAGGGCGTTTGGTTCAGCATATCAAGCGGTTTGGCGAGTCGCTGGGTCTTGAAACAATAGTTGATGAGATTGGCAACGTTTTGATACGCAAGGCGGCTACGGCGGGAATGGAAGGCTGCAAGTCGGTCGTCTTTCAGTCTCACGTTGACATGGTGTGCGAAAAAAATGGTGATGTGGAATTTGATTTTGACAATGACGCGATAGAACCGTATGTTGACGGCGGGTGGGTCAAGGCGCGAGGCACGACGCTTGGAGCGGACAATGGCATAGGCGTTGCAGCTCAGATGGCTCTTCTTGCCAGCAAAGATATAGAGCATGGCCCTATTGAGTGCCTTTTCACTGTAGATGAGGAGACGGGACTGTCTGGTGCAAACGCGTTTGGCAGCGGTTTGCTCCGGTCTAAAATATTGATAAATCTTGATTCGGAAGAGGACGGTAATTTCTGCATAGGATGTGCCGGCGGAATTGACACTGTCGCGAAGTTTCCGTTGGAAATGAAGAACGCTCCTAAAGACCTCTTTTATTTCAGAGTTGAAGTTAAAGGCTTCAAGGGCGGACATTCGGGCGAGGACATAAATAAGGGACGAGGCAATGCGGTGCAGACGCTGGCTCGTTATCTTTGCAGATTGAAGAGGGAGTTTCCTCTGGCGGTCAGCGAGATACATGGAGGTAACTTGCGCAACGCCATTGCGCGCGAGGCTTTTGCCGTTGTGGGCGTGCCTTACAAGCAGAAGGAGAGGGTGAGGGTGATGCTGAATGTGTTTATAGATGAGATTCAGCGCGAATACCCTTCTGAAACAGAGTTCGAGATGTTGCTGGAGTCGGAGCCGGCTCCTGAGCTGGTGATGGAAAGTACGCTTTCTGACAATTTGCTCAACGCTTTGCATGCGTGCATTCATGGTGTTGTCGGAATGAGCAGCGAAATTGAGGGTCTTGTGGAAACGTCAACTAACCTTGCGTCTGTGAGGATGGTGGACGGATTTGTGAAGGTTGAGACAAGTCAGCGCAGCTCGGTAGAGTCTAAGAAGCATGACCTGAAGGAGAGAGTGGAGGCGTTGTTTGCGCTTGCTGGCGCCGAGGTTTCGCATGGTGACGGTTATCCGGGCTGGAAGCCGAACGTAAATTCGGAGATAAAGAGTGTAGTTGTGGATACGTACAGGAGCCTTTTTGGCAGGGAGCCGATTGTGAGGGCTATTCATGCAGGGCTTGAGTGCGGATTGATTTTTGAGAAGTATCCTGATATGGATATGATTTCCATAGGGCCTACGATAATTGGAAACCATTCGCCTGCTGAAATGGTTGATATTGAGAGTGTTGACAAATTTTGGTTGCACCTGAAGGCTATTTTGAAGGCTTTGAAGGCGTGAGTTTTGATTAATTTGTTGAAGATGGATTTTTTTGCGCATGAGACTGCTGTTATAGATGATGGTTGCGTCATTGGCAAAGGCACCAAAATTTGGCATTTTTCTCATATTATGTCAGGCTGTTACATTGGAGACGGTTGCAATATTGGACAGAATGTTGTGATTTCGCCGAAGGTGCGTCTCGGCCGTAACGTGAAGATTCAGAACAATGTGTCTGTCTATACCGGTGTGGTGTGCGAGGATGATGTTTTCCTTGGTCCTTCTATGGTCTTCACTAATGTGGTGAATCCGCGGAGCCATGTGGTTCGCAAGGACTGTTTCAAGGAGACTTTGGTAAGGCACGGAGCTTCTATCGGGGCAAATGCCACCGTGGTCTGCGGGAACGAGATCGGAGCTTTCGCGATGGTCGGGGCTGGCTCTGTTATAACGAAAGATGTGCCGTCTTTTGCGTTGGTAGTGGGAAATCCTGCGAGACAGATAGGCTGGGTGAGCGAGAACGGCTGCAAGCTTGAGTTTGACGCGAACGGCGAGGCTGTTTGTCCGGAGACTGGGCAGTTGTATGTTTTGAAAAATAATATTGTTGAACGGATAAAATAACGCTCGTTGCAAGCCGAACTTGAGTAGAAACTTAGTTTGGCGGATTAGGCGGGCAAGATAAAAGACTGTGTCTTTATGGTTAAATTTGTAGTTATAGGTCAGGGTCATATAGGCAAAAGGCATGCGGAGATGATTCGACGCAATGAAGAGTCGGAGCTTGTGGCTGTGTGTGACGTGCTGCCTAAGTCGGAGCTTGGGCTGGACGATGTGGAGGTGCCGTATTTTCAGAGTATAGATGAACTGCTGGATGCCGGTCTTGACATTGATGTTGTGAATGTATGCACACCTAACGGATTTCATGCAGATTACGCGCTGAAAGCGTTGGACAAAGGTTGCCACGTTGTGATAGAGAAGCCGATAGCGCTCTCTAAGCAGGATGCTGAGCGTATTGTGTTCAAGTCTTTGGAAGTGTCTAAGCATGTGTTTTGCGTGATGCAGAACCGTTACTCGCCGCCGTCTGTGTGGCTGAAGGAGGTTGTTTCGCAGAAACTGCTGGGCAATATCTTTATGGTGCAGCTTAACTGTTACTGGAACAGAGACGCCCGTTATTACAAGCCGGGCAACTGGCACGGCGACGCAAAGCTTGACGGCGGTACGCTTTTCACGCAGTTCTCGCATTTCATTGATATAATGTACTGGCTGTTTGGCGATATCACCAATATTAGAGGCAATTTCAAAGATTTCTCGCACAAGGACCTGACTGCGTTTGAGGATAGCGGATTTGTGACTTTTGACTTCGTGAACGGCGGTATGGGCTGCCTGAATTATTCTACGTCGGTGTGGGACAAGAACTTGGAAAGCAGCATCACTATTATTGGCGAGAAGGGTACGGTAAAGGTTGCCGGGCAATATATGAACGAGGTGGTTTACTGCAATATAGAAGGGTACGAGATGCCGGAACTTGCACCTTCCAATCCGCCTAACGACTACGGGTTGTACAAAGGGTCTGCTCAGAATCATCATTATGTGATTCAGAATGTGGTGGATAAACTGAAGGAAAACGGCTCTATTTCGACCAATGTGCTTGAGGGTCTGAAGGTTATAGATATAATCGAACGGATTTATCAGGCAAGAGATTTGGTCTGGAAAAAAAAGTGATGCGATGCGGTTGGGCTGAATTTTTATGTGATTTTTTTGTGTTAGGTTGTAATAATTTGAAATTTTAGACGTTATATTTGTGTGAGTTTGGGTATAAGATGAAGTTTAACGTTAAAAATTATTGCCTATGCAGGAAAACTTTACTCTAAATTTATTGACAGAAGACAATCAAAAAGGGCTTGATGAGCCGAAGCAGTCTGTATTGGATTTCATTTCAATATTTGCAAGAACCTATACGGCAGACGGCTCCGTGAAACTGCTGACCAAGACGGGTGCCGGTTTGATGTCTTAAAAAAGTAACTTGAATCAGTTTTCTCTGGTTCAAGTTTTTTTATTAAATCAGGCTAAGGTGATTTTGTAGAATTAGCCTAAAAAGAAAAGGGAAACATTTGCTGTTAGGCTCAGTTTCCCTTTATTGTTTTTTTGCAACTCTTAAGAGTTCTGTTTGTTCTGATTCCTGTATATAGGAGGTTTTGCTACCTCTTTGATTTTTACGTATATATGTTTAATGTGAGTCTTCTCAACCTCACGTTCGTCAACAATAAAGTGCTTGCTAAGCGATTTTATCAGAGGAGTCAGTTTGTTGAAGCCGTAGTTTCGAGGGTCGAAGTCCGGCTTTTTCTTGATGATAAGAGCTCCAACCTCCGCAAGAAAAGCCCATCCATTGTCGTCGGCAAGGTCTTCGATAGAGCTTTTGATAAGGCGTATAAGTCTGCTGTCTGTTTTGTCAAAACGGTTATACCCTTTGCTGCTGAAAGACGAGTCGCTGAAGCTAGGTTTCGGCGGTTCTATATTACTGATGATCTCAATGTAAATAAATTTGTCGCAAGCCACAATAAACGGTTTCGGCGTTTTCTTTTCTCCAATTCCAATAACGAGCTTGCCAGACTCCCTCAGGCGAGTAGCAAGCCTTGTGAAGTCGCTGTCACTCGACACCAAGCAAAATCCGTCCACCTTATTGTCATGCAGGATGTCCATCGCGTCAATAATCATAGCAGAGTCGGTGGCATTTTTCCCGATAGTGTATCCGTATTGCTGTATTGGAGTTATGGCATGTTCCAGAAGTGCCGACTTCCAGCCGGAAACGGTTGTTTTAGTCCAGTCGCCGTAAATGCGCTTTATAGTAGGAACGCCAAGTTTAGCGATTTCATCGAGCATTTCCTTAATGTGCGAGTACGGGATGTTATCCGCATCAATCAGCACAGCAAGTTTGATATCTTTTATGTCTCTCATATTGTCCAATTCTAAAATGTATGCAAATATAAGTTAAAATAGTGTTCTGAAGAGCAAAAAGAAACATAAAAAATAAAAAAGCGAAAGCAAATTCTGTAAAATGCGATTTGAGAATCTGTCGAATAGAGAGTTCTTCAATTTGTCCTTCTTAGGTTATTATTTGTATGTATTTTTCTCAATTTTAAAAAAAGTAGTGATTTTTTTTGCAGAATTTGATTTCAAATTATTATCTTTGGGGTACTTTGCGGAGATATGCGAGGTGGAGCGTTGTTAGGCAAATGGATAGGGATGGTTGTGTTGCGTATGGATGAGAGGCGGATTTGAGCGGTGCAACTCTGTCTTGCTTAATGTTTTTGCTGAAATAAAAGTATTATTAATTTATTTAGTTATAAGATGTTTTTAGATGCTAATTTAGTTAATGCGTTGCAGTTGATGCTTATCGGTATGTCAACTGTGTTTGTTGTGTTGCTGATAGTTATTGGCTGCGGAAATTTGTTAATCACTGTAGTTAACAAGTATTTGCCCGAAGAGGAGAAGCCAGTTGCAAAGCAGGCTCAGAACACTGGGGCTGTAGGTCCGGACGTGGCTCAGGCTATCAATTTGGCAATAAGCAAGTTGACAAACGGAAAAGGGAAAGCAGAAAAGATTGAAAGAATGTAAAAAAGGTAATAATAAGATAAGATGAAAGAAGTAAAATTCAGTCTCGTTTTTAGAGATATGTGGCAGGCGGCAGGCAAGTATGTGCCCCGTGTTGACCAGTTGGTAAAAGTAGCTCCTGCAATTGTGAAGATGGGCTGTTTTGACCGTGTAGAAACAAACGGTGGAGGTTTTGAACAGGTAAATCTTTTGTTCGGAGAAAATCCTAACAAGGCGGTTCGTCAGTGGACAAAGCCTTTTCATGATGCTGGAATTCAGACACACATGCTAGACCGCGCGCTTAACGGTCTTCGTATGAGCCCGGTGCCGGCCGATGTGCGCAAGTTGTTCTACAAAGTTAAGAAAAAGCAAGGTACGGACATCACTCGTACATTCTGCGGTCTGAACGATACAAGAAACATCATCCCTTCTATCGGGTATGCAAAAGAGGGCGGAATGATTTCGCAGTGCTGCCTTTGTATCACATACTCTCCAATTCACACTGTGGAGTATTACACAAACATGGCTAAGGAGCTTATCGAAGCCGGTTGTGACGAAATCTGCTTGAAGGATATGGCTGGTATCGGCCGTCCTGCGTTTTTGGGCGAACTTACTCGCAACATCAAGGCAATCAAGGATATTACAATTCAGTATCATAGCCATGCAGGGCCTGGTTTCAATATGGCTTCTATTTTGGAGGTCTGCAAGGCTGGCTGTGACTATGTGGACGTGGGCATGGAGCCTCTTTCTTGGGGTACTGGCCATGCGGACATCATCGCTGTTCAGGCTATGCTGAAGGATGCAGGTTTTAAGGTGAAAGAGATTAACATGGAGGCCTATATGGAAGCTCGCACAATGATTCAGGAGATGATGGACGACTTCTTGGGCTACTATATACCAGACCGCAATCGTCAGATGAACTCGTTGCTTATCGGTCCTGGTCTTCCAGGCGGTATGATGGGCTCTTTGATGACAGACTTGGAAACTAATCTTGAGTCTATCAACAAATGGAAGGAAAAGAACGGCAAGCCTAAGATGTCTCAGGACGAGCTTCTCTCCTCGGAGGCAGGATATATGAAGCTTCTCTGTCTCGGGCGCTACGTATCTCTCGCTCTTGTTGTCAATGTGGCCGATGATGGGATACCCTTGCTTGGTAACTCCTTTCTCTCAATATGTTAAAAACATGGCGTTGATGAACGTTATGCAGATGGAGAAGGGCAAAGAGCGCTGGTCTATGATTGCTGACGATATTTGGGACATGATGCTTGGCAAGTCTGGTAAGCTTCCTGGCGAGCTTGCTCCAGAGCTTGTCGCTAAGGCTAAAGAGCAGGGCCGCGAGTTCCATACCGAAGATCCGCAGAGCAACTATCCGGACGCTTTGGACTCATTCCGCGAAGAGATGAAGAAAGAGGGCTGGGAGCTTGGCGAGGACGACGAAGAGCTGTTCGAGTTGGCTATGCACCCGCAGCAGTACCGCGCTTACAAGTCGGGCAAGGCTAAGGCAGATTTCGAAGCTGACTTGGCAGAAAGAAAGTCTAAGAAGTGCTCAGGCTCTAACGGCGGCGAAATGTCTCTTCCTCAAACTGTTGTAGTTGATGTTAACGGTGTTAAGTATTCGGTTGTTGTCGGTGCAAACGATGGTTCGTCGGCTTCAGCGGCATCTCCGGCAGCTGTATCTGCAGCTCCGGGCGAAGGTAACGAACTCTTGGCTCCGCTGGAAGGTAAGTTCTATTTGGTTAAGAACTCAGGAGATGCGGCAGTGAAGGTTGGCGACACAGTTAAGAAGGGTCAGGTAATCTGCTACGTAGAGGCGATGAAGACTTTCAATGCAATTGCATCTGAATGGGACGGCGTTATTACAGAAATATGTGTAGGCAGTGGCTCTTCTGTTGCAGAAGACGACGTATTGATGAGAATTAAATAAGGGAAGAGCTATGAACGATATTTTTGAAAGTATATATAAAATGACGGCATTGGATGGCTTCCTTGCTAATCCGGGGTATATTGTCATGATTGCTCTTGGCTTGGTGCTGCTTTATCTTGGTATAAAGAAGGAGTTTGAGCCATTGCTGCTTGTGCCAATCGCTATTGGTGTCCTTATTGCAAACATCCCAGATGCTAATATGGGAGTTATTGCAGCAGACGGGAAAGGCTTTGTGAATTATATGTTGGATGGTAAAGAGGTGAGCAAAAATATTTACGAGATGTCGTTGCCTGAGATTGCTCATGACCTTGGAATCATGAATTTCCTTTACTACGCTCTGATAAAGTCAGGTTTGCTTCCTCCTATTATCTTTATGGGAGTTGGGGCATTGACAGACTTTGGACCTATGTTGCGTAACTTGAAGTTGGCTATCTTCGGAGCTGCCGCTCAGTTGGGTATTTTCACGGTGTTGCTTATCGGAAGCCAGTTCTTTAAGTTGAACGAAGCTGCTTCTTTGGCTATCATTGGTGGTGCTGATGGCCCTACGGCTATATTTACAACGCTGAAGCTTGCTCCTCACATGTTGGGTCCTATTGCTATTGCGGCATACTCGTACATGGCTTTGGTTCCTGTTATAGTTCCGCTTGTGGTAAAGTTGACTTGCAGTGAAAACGAGCTGAAAATCAACATGAAAGAGCAGGATAAATTGTATCCGAGCAAAAATGAGATTAAGAACATGCGCGTGCTTAAGATTCTTTTCCCTATCATGGTTATCGTGCTTGTTGGTATTGTTGTGCCGGATGCTGTGAACTTGGTTGCTCTGCTTATGTTTGGTAATTTGATCAAGGAAATCGGAAACAATACGTCTCGTCTGTTCAGCGCGGCTTCGGGCGGTATAATGAACACCGCTACAATCTTCTTGGGATTGTGTGTGGGCGCGACTATGACTGTTGAGTCTTTCCTTGATTTCAAGACTATTGGTATTGTGGTTGGCGGATTCTTTGCGTTCGGTTTCTCCATCTTTGGAGGTATCTTGATGGTGAAGGTTTGGAACATATTCGCTAAGAAGAAGATAAACCCGCTTGTCGGAGCTACTGGTCTGAGCGCTGTTCCTATGGCTTCTCGTGTGGCTAACGAAATCGCTCTCAAGTATGACAAGAAGAATCATGTCTTGAACTATTGTATGTCATCTAACGTTGCTGGTGTGATTGGTTCTGCTGTTGCGGCAGGAATCTTGATCGCAATCGTTCCTTCTATGATGTAATTTGATTTAGAAACATAATCAAGGCGGGACCCTTTTAAGAGGTGTTCCGCCTTTTTTGTTTTTCTCGCTATAAAGTCATATATTTGCGGTCAGTATTAACAATAAACAATTTTTTAGATGGAACAATTACCAAACTGTCCAAAATGTAATTCAGAGTACACTTACGAAGACGGCAACTTGATAGTTTGTCCGGAATGCTCTTATGAGTGGAATCCTAACGAAGAGTCTGAAGAGGATTCGAACGTTGTTAAAGATGCCAACGGCAATATCTTGCAGGACGGCGATACCGTAACCGTGATTAAGGACCTCAAAATCAAGGGCACTTCTCTTGTAGTCAAAGTAGGTACAAAAGTGAAGAACATACGCTTGACGGACGGAGACCACAATATCGACTGCAAAATAGACGGAATAGGCGCAATGGGGCTTAAGTCTGAATTTGTAAAGAAGATTTAATAAATGTCAGGCTGCACATTTCATTGGTTGCAGCCTGTTTTTCATACCGAAGCCAACAGAGGCGGAATCACATGGTCACCAGGCACCGCATCATTCCTTTGTTAATACGAACAACCTGAGCAAGATGCGCTTAAAATCAATTAGACCTAATTCATATAAATTGGTCAAAGTAAAAAAAATCTGCAGAACTTATGTGGTCTTTTGATTAATCTTAATTACTTTTGCAGAATCGTACACTATTTCGCGCAATGACAATATTAGAGCAGATAAGAGATATATTCTGGACTCCTAAAAAAGCATGGCCTGCTGTTTGGGAGAACAGCAAAGAGGGGTACAATATTCAGAAAAAATTTGTACTTCCGCTTTTTTTGTGGCTTACGCTCATAGTGGCTGTATCTGCCTTGTCAAAGGCTTTGAATGTTCCGGACTGCAGTTTCGGACAGGTGGCGGAGGTGCTGATAAAGGACACGCTCACGTTTTTCATAACGCTGTTTGTAGGTTTTTACATTGCGGTGTTGCTGGTTAATAGCCAGTTGTTTTTGAAATATTTTGGAGAAGAGCCGGATATGGAGCGGAGCATCTGTTTCATAGCGTATTCGTCAGTGGTGATGGTTTGCGTACGCGCTATAGTGATATTCTGGTCATACGGATTTTTCCTTTATATTCTGTATTTTTATACTGTATATATAATATGGGAGGCTGTGCCGGCACTTTACAAAAAGATAGACGAGCAGAAAAGAGTGTGGTTCACATTGTTGTCTGTGGCCGTCCTGTTTGCGTCGTCTGAGTTTGTAAAGATTGTTCTAAACAAGATAATTAATTGAAAATCAGATTATGAGTAAGATAAAAAATGACATATTGATACGAAACAAGCGAGCGTCGTTTGATTATGAGCTGCTGGATAAGTTTCAGGCAGGAATAGTGCTTGTCGGCACAGAAATCAAGTCTATTCGCAACAGCAAGGCGAGCCTTGTCGATTCGTTTTGCTTTTTTGCAAATGATGAGCTGTGGGTTAAGAATATGAATATTTCGGAATATTTTTTCGGAAGTTACAATAATCATGCTCCAAAGCGAGACCGCAAACTGCTTCTGACAAAGCGTGAACTGCAGAAAATCAGGAGAATGACAAAAGAGACTGGCTTCACAATTGTGCCAACAAAGCTTTTCATAAGCGAAAAGGGGCTTGCGAAATTGGAGATTGCCGTTGCAAAGGGTAAGAAAGAGTATGACAAGCGCGAATCCCTGAAAGAAAAAGATGACAAGCGCACGATGGAGCGTTTTATGAAACGTTAGAGATGATGGAGCAAGAACTGTTTTTATCCTTAGAGAACGTAGAGCCTCGAGTGTATGGCATGACTTTCCCGTCGCCCATAAACTGGGAGATAAAGCGGGGAGAGCAGTGGGCTGTGGTCGGCGCGAACGGTGCAGGCAAAACAATGCTTGCCGACCTTGTGTCCGGCAAAATTGCGAAGCGGAACGGCGAGATTAACTATTACTTTTGGAATGGAGAGGGCAGAACGGACGGACGCAAGTACGCCACAGAGTCTATCAGAAAAGTCGGTTTTGAGTCTGCTTATCTTTTGGCGGACTACAGAAATATGTACTATCAGCAACGGTTTCAGGCTACGGAAAACGAATGGTCGCCAACCGTAGAAGAGATTTTTAGCAACGCCGGACTTGCAGAGGATAAATTGCGTTTCTGGGTGGAAAAACTAAATCTTAAGCCGCTTTTCCACAAACATATCATAATGCTTTCGTCGGGAGAATTGCGACGATTCTTAATTGCTTCTGTATTGATGCAGGAGCCGGACCTGATTATTTTTGACAACCCTTTTATCGGTTTGGACAAAGAGACTTGCGCGCAGCTGAACAGCTTTTTTAGCGAGTTGGGCAAGTTTCAGCAGATGGTGTTTTTAGTGCCAGCATTGAACGAAATTCCGGAGGTGGTCACAAATATTTTGCCGGTCAAGGCTCTGAATTATGGAAAACCGATGCTGAAGTCCGAATTTTTAGCAGCAAAAGATGTTCAAGAACATATTTTTGAAACACAAGAAGTTAGCGTTTGCGAATTACCTTTATCGGAAAAGAAAGCAATCCCATTCGAGGTGGTGGCGGACCTCAAGGACGTAAATATAGCTTATCCAGACAGAGTTTTGTTTAAAGATTTGAATTGGACAATAAAAAAAGGAGAGAAGTGGGCGCTGCTTGGTAAGAACGGCTCAGGCAAATCTTCGTTGCTAAGTTTGCTTGCAGCAGACAATCCGAAGGCCTATTCTCAAAACATAACTCTGTTTGACCGAAGAAGAGGGACGGGAGAGAGCATCTGGGATATAAAACGTCCGATAGGCTACATCTCGTCAGAAATGCACCTCTATTTTTTAGAAAATCAGGACTGCCTTAAGATTGTCAGTTCAGGCTTTTTTGACACAGTAGGGCTGTTCAGAAAATGCGAAGAGTGGCAGTGCGAAATAGCTCTTCAGTGGATGCGGCTTCTTGGAATAGAGCATCTTGCCGGACGCTCGTTCCTTAAGGTTTCGGGCGGAGAGCAGAGGCTTGTCCTGCTGGCTCGAACAATGGTGAAAAACCCGGATTTGCTGATACTAGACGAACCGTTGCACGGTTTGGACTGGCAAAATAAGCAGAGGGCAAGACGGCTGATTGAACTGTTTTGCAAACAGCCCGAAAAAACTATGATTTATGTGACGCACAGGAGGGAGGAGATTCCGTCGTGTGTTGACAAATTTTTTGAACTTCAAAAGTTAGAGTGATGGATAGTTTGAAAGAAAGGCTGAGAGAACTTGCTGATTATTACGAAGTTGATGGTTTTATCAAAGACGATCCGGTTCAGTTTCCTCACAGATACACGGAGAAGAAAGATGTTGAAATCAGCGCGTTTGTCACATCTTGGATTTCTTACGGCAATCGCAAGGCTATAATTTCAAAAGCAAACTTTTTGGATGCTAAATTCTCAGGTTCGCCATATAAGTTTCTGAAAAATAGAGAGTTTGATGTATGGCAAGGATGCAGTGAGTCTTTTTATCGTTTTTACAAATATGCAGATTTGCATGACCTGTTTGAGGCTCTGCATAAAATTTATTCGGAAAACAGAGACATGGAAGAGGCCGTGTTGCGAGCTGCCGGCGACAGTCTGGTGTCTAAGGTTCAGGCTCTGTTTGCGGGAGTGAAGGGCGTGCCGTCTGTGTCTGGCGATTCTGCATGCAAGCGAATCTCTATGTTTTTGAGATGGATGGTGCGTAAAAATAGCCCGGTAGATTTGGGGCTGTGGAGCAGTTTCGGTTCTGATGGGCTCGTGATTCCGTTGGATACTCATGTGTGGCAGCAGGCGGTAAAGCTTGGCATAACAAGCCGAAAAGCTCAGAACATGCAGACCGCGCGTGAGATAACAGACTTTTTCAGACCAATATTTGGAGATGACCCTGCGAGAGGCGATTTCGCATTGTTCGGGTTTGGAGTAAATTCAAAGTAGAATTTGCGCATTTGTTTTTATTTTCTTTGCAGATGCGCATATTTTTTATAAATTGCGCATTTGAAAATAACTTATTTAAGAATATGATAAAGAGAGTATTGGCTATATTAGGTCGCATCTGGATGGTGGTTAGTTTATTAGTGGCTGCCGTTGTTGTAGGTTTAGTAGTATGGATTTCAGCTAAAAACGAAGATAATCCAAGCTCTGAGATTGCTGCGGAGATTTCGCATGTGGAGAGTTTCACTACCGGTCAAATATCAAGAAAATCTTCGGTTTATGTGCTTTTGGACGAGGTTGACGAGTCTAAGTTAAATATGGACCTGAACGATATCGCCTCTATATCGCCGTCGGTTGACGGATCGTTTTCTTTCGCAGACAAAAACACTATCGTGTTTAAGCCAAAGACCGAAATGGCCTGCGACACCAAGTATGAGGTCAAAATTGACTTGTCAGAAATATATGACGATGATCCGGAGGTGTTTACATTTTCTTTTAAAACGTTGCCTTTCGGGCTGGATGCGGAGCTGAGTTCGTTTAGCGTGAAGGAGAACGGCGCGTATGAATACGAAATTTTGCTGCACACGTTAGATAGCGAGTCGCTGGACCTTTTGAAGTCTGTTGTGAAGGTGGAGCAGATGCCGAACCAAACGTTGGAATGGTCTTCTGAAGGTGCCAAGATGCATCTTCTGAAGATTGTTGTGAAGCCTGACAAAGAGGACGAGATGGATATATCGACTGTTGCAAATTCAGATATGAATCTGGATGAAAAAGTATTGCTTTCTGTCAAAATTCCGAACCCTAACACGTTGAGTTTGGTCAAGATAGAGTATCTTGGCGAGCAGTCTAAGTGCATTGAGGTGACGTTCAATAAAAATCTGGATCCAAAACAGTCTTTGAAAGGGCTTGTTTTCATAGAAGAGGAAAAGGACGGCAACGTAAAGTCTCCTTTTGTGTCGAAAAACAAAATAAAGCTTTATCTGTCTAAAAACCTCAACGGAGTTGTCTCGGTGTTCTTGTCGAAAGACATCAAGAGCGAAGACGGCAGCATCTTGGGTGAGTCTAGGGTTGAGAATGTTGAGATAACGTTGAACAAGCCGGACATTCAGTTTTTGGGCGACGGTGTGATATATCCTAAGTCAGGAAAAGTGTTAGTGCCGTTCCGCGCAGTTGGTTTCAGGGGCGTTAAGGTGCGTGTATTCAAGATTTACAGCAACAACGTGCAGAATGTGATCATGGGCCAAAATGAAGATTTGGTTTATGTGGGCAGGCCGGAGGTTGTCACGACATTCTACATGGAAGGGTCGGAAAATGATTTGAAGAGTTGGCGTAACTATGTGATAGACCTCACGGATATGTGCGAGCTGAACCCCGGTTGCATGTATAGGGTCGAACTGTTCTCAGATTTCAGGCTGACGGCTTGGTCCGGCGCTTCTGTGCCGAATGTTGACAGGCAGGAGATGGAGCGCGAAGACAATCTGCTTTTGGCTAAACTTAATGACGAGTTTAACAGCGGATGGTATTACATGAACGACATTGATTATTGTTATGTTGAAGATTATGATTACAGAGACAGGGAGGATCCGAGCAAGCCGTCTTATTATCGTTGCAGAAGTGTAGGACGTAACATATTGGCTTCCAATATCGGACTTGTGGCCTATGCCCCTTCTGCTGAAAAACTTACTGTGATTGCTACAGATATTATGACCGCAAAAGCTATGTCTGACGTGAAAATAGAGGTTTATAACAGGCAGAAGCATCTTATAGCGGATGGAAATACGGACTCTGATGGTCGCGTTGATTTTGTTGTCGATTCTAAAGAGGGACTGCCGGACTATGTGATTGCTCGTTTGGGGGACGATTTGAATGTTGTCAGCGTGAAACGTGGCAGCGAACTCTCCACCAGCACTTTCAATGTCTCTGGAGAGGTCATTCAGAAAGGGCTTAAAGGGTATATATACGGCGAGAGGGGCGTGTGGCGTCCGGGTGACACTCTGTTCCTGTCTTTTATGTTGAATGACAGGGAAAATAAGCTTCCGGAGAACCATCCGGTGACAATGGAACTGTCTAATCCTTTGGGACAAATGTATAAGAGGAAGACGTTGAACAAGGGTGTTTGCGGCCTTTATTCATTCGTGGTTCCGACAGAGGCTACCGTGCCAACGGGCAGCTGGCTGATGAACGTGAGGGTTGGCGGAACTGTATTCAGCAAGCGTCTGAGAATAGAGACTGTTAAGCCAAACAGGCTGAAGATTGATTTGAAATTGGCGGAGCTGATTGGAAAAGGTAATAATAAGTTCAGACTTCATACGGAATGGCTTAACGGAAGCAAGGCGAGGAACTTGAAGTATGACATTGACGTGAAACTGAACAAGAGCGTCACATCCTTTAAAAATTTGAAGGATTACAAGTTTGATGATATAGAGAAAGAGAGAGAATTTTCGGCGATGAGTGTTGATGCGGATAACGGCAATGTTGATGCGGAAGGTAATGCAGACGTACATTTTGACATCTCGGCAAACAGAGAAGCTCCGGGTATGTTGCGCTGTGATGTGTCAACAAAGGTTTATGAAGAGAGCGGCGAGTTCAGCTCTGACGTTCAGAGCGTCAAGTATTCTCCGTATTCAAGGTATGTGGGTGTGAAGGCTCCTGATTCTGGCAGCAAAGGATATTTGGACACTGGTAAAGACCATAAGTTTGAAGTGGCGCTTGTTGATGAGTACGGAGCTCCGGAAAGCGGAACTTTGGACGTGGAGGTTGTGAAGGTGTCGTGGTATTGGTGGTGGAATTGCTACGAAGGTAATCTTGACTATGCGTCGTCTGAAAAGGGTAATGTAGTGAAAACCTTGAAGGTTGTGGTTGGCAGTTCTGGAAGAGGCAGCTTTAACGTGAATCTAAAAGACAGCGACTGGGGTTGCTATCTTGTGCGTGTGAAGGATTCTGAAGGCGACGGACATTCGGTTTCTGCTATGTCTTATTTTGATTGGCCGCATTTGTCGTCGCCGCGTTCGTCGGACAGGAGGGATAACGCCGTTTCGTTGTCTGTCAGCACGGATAAGAAGGAGTATGCTCCCGGTGATGTGGCTAAGGTTATGTTCCCTTCTGTGGACGGAGGTCGCGCGATTGTGTTTGTATGCAACAGCTCCGGCATATTGGATATGCGGACGATAGACTGCAAGGGGTTGAACACAACTGAAAGCATAGAGGTGACTAAGGAGATGATG
>CALGHE010000062.1 GCA_937915765.1 uncultured Bacteroidales bacterium
GACGGCAAGGTGTCGCTCTCCAAAATGACTTTCTCTCACCAGATGGTGCGGCTCATCTTTGTGGAGCAGCTGTACAGGGCGATGACTATTTTGCGCGGTGAGCCGTATCATCATGAGTAGTTGAATGTGTCTGGACTAAAGCACGTTTTTGAATTATTGGGCAAATGGGTGAGATTTTAAATGCGTTAAGGAAAATAAGTTTTTTCAGAAATCTGAATAGCAAGGATCTGAAGTTTATCTTCGGCTCTTCGGTTGCTGTTTTGCTGTTTGTGCTGCTTGGCTTCTTCTTCGAGTCGCTTTATCATCATACTGCAGAGAGGCCGGTCGATTTTGCTGCGTTTGAGAGCACTTTGCACAAGAAGGAGCGTCTGGCTATGGAGGCTCTGCAGAATGTCAAGAAGGAGGTTGATAAGTCTGGCGTTGGATATCTGTACAGAAGCCAGAAACTTTACGAAGATTCGGAGAGTAACGAAATGTGCCTTCTTGTAATAAGGAATGACGAGATTCTTTTTTGGTCAAATAATAGCATAGACTTGTCTTTCGGGCTGGACTCGATTACTCAAAGCTCTTTTTTTGTGGAGACTGCAAACTGTTATGTCGAAGGGTTGCAGCTGCGAGGCGACGGCGAGTTTCGTTATGTGGCTCTGCTCAGAATAAAGGCTAAGGTGCATCCGGACGAGGACGACGTGCTGAACCGTTTCGCCGACGGCTTTTCCCTTCCTTCTAAAGTGTCTATTGTGGAGAAGAACTCGGAGAATGCGTTTGCGGTGCGCTCGTGTTCTGGACAGTATCTTTTCTCCTTGGAGAAGGAGACCGAATACAGACCTCTCGAACTGATTTATTGGCTTTGTTTCATTTCTTGGGGACTTGCGTTTGTGTGCCTTTTGCTTCTGTTTCAGAGGGTGTTCGGACTGTTGAAAAACAGCAAGTTCGCATGGCTGAAGTTTTCTGTTGTCCCGATACCGTTTATTGTCTTGATGTCGGTGTTGCTATATTTCAGGGTGCCAGGCATAGTTTTTGAATGTGAGTTCTTCTCTCCGATATATTATGCTTCGAGTGTAGCGCCGTCAGTCGGACATCTTTTCTTTTACACGGTTTTGCTTTTGGTCTATTTGTTCATACTTAGCAAGCTGGACCTTAAAGTGATTCCGCTGGAGAAGTTTGCCAAAGGTCATAAGCTGGCGCTTGTCATATTGGCTCAGCTGCTGATGTCCTTGGCTTTTTTCCTTGCATATCAGATGACGGTCAACTTTGTGTATAATTCGAGCATGGACGTGGCTATTACGCTTATGCAGGACATAACCGTGTTTACCGTATGCTCCATACTGCTTATACTTGGCTGGTTCGTGCTTTTCGTGTACTTTTGCTACATCGTGTCTGACTTGTACGCGCAAAGGTGCTCGTTCCGCATCATATTTTTGTCAAAACTGATTGTCTTGATGTTGTGCCTGATTGTGTGGCTGGCGTTTGACCGTGACCCGGACTATTTCGCGTTCCTGTATTTTGTTGTTATCTCCGTGGTCGTTGATATTGCCAAGTATTATGACAAACAGCGCTCTTTTTTCATGGTGTCTGTAATTGCGTTCCTGCTGATAAATATGGTGATTTCTATATCCTATTTTCATTGTGATATTCGTAATACTGCTAAATATCAGAGAGTTGCAGATAATTTGGCTTCTGGAAATATAATTAACAAAGATGTGGTGGCCGAAAAGTTTATGGACAGACTTAGCATCAAGGTCAAGACGGATATTCTTCTCAGACGAATGGTTTGCGACTCGTTGGACAGAACTGCTGCGGTCGATTCGTTTTTGCAGGAAAAATATTTCAACGGTTTTTGGAAGAAGTATGATATGATGGCTCAGGTAGTGGAAAAGGGTGCTCCGTTCTCTGTAAACAAGAGCCGTTTTGGCAAGACTGTGCTTCTGTCGCCTAAGTTTGTGAAGGATAAGTGTGTGAGGGTTAATTCTACTAATTTCTTTGTCTGTACGGACGAAACTATGTCGCTGAACTATTTGGGTGTCTTTGAGTATCAGGACAAAGTGCTTTACATCAAATTGTATCCGGATATGTCTTCAAACAGAAATAGTTACGATTTTCTGGGCTCTAACGGCAAGAAAATGGGACGTATGAATATATCTGTTGTGAAGTATCATAATAATGAAATGCTTTATATATCTGGTACCTATCATTATCCTAACGTCTCCACATGGATTCCTAAAGTTAGACATGACAACTTTCAGTTCTATTCCAGCGGATATGTGCATTATGTGGCGAGGTTCGGAACGGACGGCTTTGTTGTGGTCAGCAAGCCGGAGCATCAGAGTTATTCTTACCTTATATTTGTCTCTTACCTTTTTGCGGTGTACCTCATTGTAGGGTTCGTAATATTGGGGCTTGGCAGAATGTGGAGCAAAGAGGGCAGGTGCTGGTCGCTGCTTTCGCGTATGCAGCTGTGGTTCCTTATCCCGATGATGCTCTCTATTGTGGTGCTGGGCGGGCTGACTATCTCGTTCTTCCTTAATCAGTTCAAAAAGAAGCAGATAGACGAACTTAGCTTCAGGGCGGCGTCTATCCAGCAAAATATCCAGAACAAGCTGGACATTAGGGAGAATCTGGACGAGGTTAGCGCAAGCGAGATGCACAAGTGGGCGGAGGAACTGTCCGGTTTGTTCCAGGCCGACATCGTCTTTTATGATGAAAACGGAGGGCAGGTGGCTTCCTCAAGGGCTATGTATGTGCTTGAGAGACGAAAGTACAGAAGGCTGATGTCGCCGCAGGCCATGTTCTCTATGCAGATGGAGTATTATCAGGACGAAAAAAGAAACGGAGTGGAATTCCTCTCTTACTACACAAGACTTTACAATAAGCGAAACCAGCATCTGGGGTATCTGAATGTGCTGTCTTCGTCTGGCGCGGTTCAGATAAAGAACGAAATCTTCAATATCCTTGTGGTTATCATTGATGTCTATCTTGCTGTTATTCTGCTATCTATCTTGCTTATATGGATAGTGAACAAAAGCATGATGAACCCTATCACAACGCTCGCCAAAAAGTTTACGGAGTTTAAACTTACGGGTGAAAACTCTAAGGTCGAATATGCTTACGAGGACGAAATCGGACAGCTGGTGTCGCAATACAACCTTATGGTTGACCAGCTGAAGGACAGCGCGGAGAAACTTGCTCAGTCGGAGCGTGAGTCGGCTTGGAGGGACATGGCGCGCCGTATCGCTCATGAAATCAAAAATCCGCTCACGCCTATGAAACTTAGCGTGCAGCAGTCCATAAGGAAGAAAGAGATTGACCCGGACAATTTTGACGAATACTTCAAAAAGACAAGCAAGATACTGATTGAGCAGATTGATAACTTGTCGCGTATCGCGTCCGAGTTCTCTTCGTTCGCCAAAGCTTCTGTGATGGTGAAGGAGGATGTGGATATTGCCGAAAAACTGCAGTCGGTGGTGACGCTCTTTGAAAATAATAGCGAAGGGGTTAAGTTCTCTTTGAATATGAACGGACACGACTCTGCGGTGATTTTAGGTGACAATAAACAGATTCTTCAGGTGTTTAATAATTTGTTCAAAAACGCGATTCAGGCAATTCCGGAGGGAAAGGACGGATTGGTGGACGTGAATTTTAACATCGAGCAGGATAGGGTCTTGATTCGTATTAAAGATAATGGTTGCGGTATTCCGAATGAAATCAGGGATAATTTGTTCCAGCCAAACTTCACGACGAAGACGAGCGGAATGGGACTGGGGCTGGCCATCGTGAAAAATATTCTGAAAAGCTCGGACGGGGATATCTGGTTCGAGTCTGAAGAGGGTGTCGGTACGACGTTTATAATAGATGTGCCGCTGAAAAAAATTAAAGGAGAAAAATTGTAATATATGGCAACTGAGATAGAACGTAAATTTCTTCTGAAGGATGACTCTTGGAAAATGGAGTCGGACGGAGGTGTGCATTATGCGCAGGGTTATTTGAACGAGACCGGAAACACCGTGAGAGTGCGCGTTGCGGGTGACAAAGGTTTCTTAACTGTTAAAAGTAAAAGCAAAGGAATTTCCAGACTTGAGTTTGAATATGAAATTCCTAAAGAGGATGCTTTGCAGATGATGGAACTGAGCCAGACGCCTATTGTGGAAAAGTTCAGACATAAAATTCGCAGAGGAAAGCACTGCTGGGAGATTGACGAGTTTATGGGAGAGAACGAGGGACTTGTTGTTGCTGAGATTGAGCTTGAAAGTGAAGACGAACCGTTCGAACGGCCGGAGTGGCTTGGCGAGGAGGTTTCGGGAATAAAGCGATTCTACAATTCGCACCTCGCAAAGAAACCTTACAAATACTGGTGGCTGTAAGGGTTTGCCTTTGCGAAAAATTTAAGGGGAGTACACTTATAATGTTACGAAAAACCGTTCGTTTATCAAACTGATAATCAATATTTAAGTGTGATTTTTGAGTTTTTTTTAGGTCTCTCAAATTAGTTTTTAATTAAATTTGAACAGCTTCTAATGATATTTTAATTGATTTGTTAAATTCTAAGAAAGATGAATAGATTTTTAGAAATATTACGAAAGGTGTTAATTGTAATTGTAAAAGCATTAACAATTATTAACCTGGTAATCGCTCCTATTCTTTCCTATTTTGTGGGACAAGAATTGCAGCTTTTCCAGTTAGCGAGAGGTATAGCTTTTATAGTTAGTAGCTTGTGTATTATAATATCCTGTGTTTTGGTGGGGATTCTTGCACTTTTGAGTAGAGATATGGTGGGAAAAATATTGTGGGTAATATATGGTGTAGTTGTTTGTTTTTGCTTTCCTATTCTTATATCTGGCTGGATAGCACGACGGTTTAACGATAAACCCTGTGTGACAGTCGCCTTTGTTTCATCGAAAATAGGAGGGAAAAGCGTGAGGTCTAGACCTACCTATTATTATTGGTTTAAAGATGAGGATGGAAAGGTAATAAAAGATGAAATATCATGCTCTAATATGTCTGATAAACATCCCAAAGATACTTTTTTAGTCGTTTTTAACGGATCAGAATTATATAGACATTACATTTTTGAATTTGCTCCAACCAAAGAGGAGATAGACAAATATATAGATGGTCCGAAAAGAATTTCA
>CALGHE010000063.1 GCA_937915765.1 uncultured Bacteroidales bacterium
CTGCTCACCTCCAAGGTGATTTCCCAATCGTCTCTTACCACAATGGGGCGCACGTTCAAGCTGTGTGGTGCTACGGGAGTGATGGCAAATACGCCCGTGCGGGGTACCATGATGGGGCCTCCTACGCTCAGCGAGTAGGCCGTAGAGCCGGTGGGAGTGGCTACGACCAGTCCGTCGGCTTGATAGGTCGTCAGATAGTTGCCGTTCACGCTGGTGTGGATGGCTATCATGGACGAGGTGTCGCGCTTCAGTACGGCTATCTCGTTCAAGGCAAAGGGGTACTCCTTCAGCCGTCCGCCCTCGGTGGCTACATGCAGGGTGGCACGCTCCTCCACTTGGTAGTTGTTGTTGATGATGTCGCATATGGCATCGTCAATCTCTTCGGGCCTTACGTCGGTGAGGAAGCCCAGTCGTCCGGTGTTCACTCCCAAGATGGGGATGCCCCGGTGTCCGATGCGGCTGGCCGTACGCAGGAAAGTGCCGTCGCCTCCCATGCTGATGGCCATGTCGGCATTGAACTCATCGCCTTTGGCTATCAGGCCGTCGGGTTTCAAGTTCATTCCCAATTCCTTTGTCAGAAAGCGGTGAAATCCCTCGTCCATATACACTTCGCTCTCGTGGGCTTGCAATAGTTGGACGATGTGTTCGGCATGAGCCGACTTTTTGGCTTGGAAAGTATTTCCGAAGAGGGCAAATTTCATGTTTATAGCTGTTAGTATATTAAAATTCTTTATCTTTTTGAGGCAGATGTATGCCAATTCGCGAAGATATGTTATTTTTGCAACATCTAATCAAAGCGCAAAAGTGCGATTTTTTTTTTAATTGGACAAGAAAATGACGAAGTTAAGTGTAAACATCAATAAAGTAGCCACCATTCGCAATGCTCGTGGTGGCAATAATCCCGACATTTTGCAGGTGGCTCAGGATTGTGAGAAGTTCGGAGCCGACGGCATTACGGTGCATCCTCGTCCCGATGAGCGTCACATACGCCGCGACGATGTTCTCGCGCTGCAGGGGATACTGCGTACAGAGTTCAACATAGAAGGCTACCCAAGCCCGGAGTTCATCGAACTTGTAAAGCTTGCCAAGCCTACACAAGTAACGCTTGTGCCTGATGCTCCGGACGCCATAACATCGTCGGCGGGCTGGGACACTATCGCTAACGAAGACTTCTTAAAGGAGGTTATAGAAGAGCTGCAGGCCGAAGGCATCCGCGTGTCAATCTTCATAGACACCAACTTAGACAATATCCGAAACGCCGCAAAGACCGGAGCCGACAGAGTGGAACTGTACACAGAACCGTTCGCCTCCGAATATACGTCAGACAGAGAGGCGGCGATAAAGCCTTTCGTCGAGGCTGCGAAAGTGGCAAAAGAGGCGGGGCTAGGTGTCAATGCAGGACACGACCTGAGCCTGGAAAACCTTCAGTACATGCACGAGAACATACCTTGGCTAAAGGAGGTCTCCATAGGACACGCCCTTATATCTGACGCGTTATATTTGGGACTTGAACAGACAATAAAAATGTATAAAGATTGTTTAAAATAAAGAAGTGAAACAAAAAAACACTAAAGGACAATGAATTTAACTGTATTATTACAATCTATGGCTGCCGACTCTATGGTGTCGGTGACTGAACAGGCTGCAGCGCAGAATGCTGAGCTGAACTTGCTGGACATGGCCATGAAGGGAGGCTGGATAATGATTCCGTTGCTACTCCTTTGCATCATCGCCGTATATATTTTCATCGAAAGGCTTGTGGTGATACGCAAAGCGTCTCGCAAAGACTCCTCTTTCATGAACAGAATCAAAGATTACATCAACGAAGGGAAAATAGACGCGGCTCTGACTCTCTGCCAGAACACAGACACCCCTTACGCGCGCATGATAGGCAAAGGCATCTCTCGCCTAGGCCGCCCTATGAACGACGTTATGGTCGCCATTGAAAACGTAGGTAACCTTGAAGTCTCAAAACTTGAGAAAGGGCTTTCTATTGTCGCCACAATATCTGGCGGAGGCCCTATGATCGGGTTCCTCGGCACTGTAGTCGGAATGATCGAGGCGTTCTACAACATGGCTAATGCAGGGAACAACATAGACGTGACAAACCTTGCCGGCGGTATATACACCGCAATGGTCACTACCGTTGCCGGCCTTATTGTCGGAATCGTCGCTTACTTCGCTTACAACTATCTGATTACGCTTGTTGACAAAGTTGTGAGAGACATCGAGGCTCATGCTCTTGAATTTATGGATATATTGAACGAACCGGCAAACTAACTGCCCTAAATTTTAAAAGAGTATGAGTCTGAAAAGAAGAAACAAGGCCGACGCAAGCTTTAATATGTCGTCTATGACAGACATTGTATTCTTGCTTCTGATCTTTTTCATGTTGACATCAACTGTAGTTCACCCGAACGCCATAAAGATAATGCTGCCGCAAAGCAAACAGCAGACATCTGCAAAACCGCTCACAAGAGTGATTATAGACAAGGAGCTGAACTATTACGTCGCTTTTGGAAAAGAGAAAGAACGCCCGATTGTATTTGACGAACTTGAAGCTTTTCTACAAAGCAGAAATCTGGCTGAGCCTGAAATGTACGTCGCTCTTTACGCTGACGAAACAGTTCCTCACGGCGAGGTCGTGAAGGTTCTGAACATTGCTAACGTGAACAAGTTCAAGTTGGTGATTGCGACTCGGCCTTCTAAATAACATTTAATATGAAATTAGAGAAATCTAAAATAATCGGAGCCATCGGCACCATAGCGGTGCATGCGATGCTGCTTTTAGCTCTTCTTTTCATGACTCTTCCTAACTTAGAGCCTGAGGAAGAGGAAGGGCTTGCTGTCGCTATGGGAACCGACTTGGTTGGCGGCGACGACCTTTTTGAGCCAACTCCAGCGTCCGAGATTGAAGGCGCGGAATCTTTGCAGCCTGCTCCCGAACAGCCTGCCGCCCCCGATGAAGCTCTCACTCAGGATATTGAAGAGTCTGTCTCTATGTCTGACTCAAAAAAGAAAAAAGAGGAGGAGAAAAGACAGAGGGAACTTGCTGAACAGAAAAGAAAGAAAGAGGCCGAACTCGCCGAACAGAGACGTAAGGAAGCTGAAAAGAAGGCGATAGAAGACGCAAAACGCAAAAAAGCCGAAGAAATTGGAAACCGCGCTAAAAGCGTATTCGGCGGCTCTGGTTCCGGCGGTATAGGAAACGACCAGAAGTCGGCCGGAATCGGTGACGGCGGAGGTAAAGGCAGCAAAGGAAATCCGTTCGGCGGAACAGATTCAAAAAGTGCAGACGGAGCTTCTAAGTCCGGCACTAACAGTTCATGGTCGCTTGCTGGAAGAGCTTTGAGCGGGAAACTTGCCAAGCCGTCTTACAGCGTATATGAAGAGGGCAAAATCGTTGTGCAGATTATAGTTGACAAATCCGGCACTGTAATAAGCGCAGAGTGCGGAGCCGGCACAAACTTGGACAACCCTACCCTGCGAAAAGCTGCTGTAGAAGCTGCCAGAAAAACTAAATTTAACGCAATACGCTCCGAAAACAATCAAAGCGGAACTATCACGTACGATTTCATATTAGAATAAATGCTACTTCTATAAATCAGGTGAATTTATGGAGGTTAACTAAACTGAAATTCCAACTTATTCAAGTGCCAAAATTTGCTTTCCTATGCAATTTTGGCATTTTTTTTCAAAAATAACTGCAAAAAGCTTTTTCAAATAAATAAAATCACTAATTTTACAAAAGAATAGAAACAGACAGACTTAATCTTGCGCTTATAGTGCAGGAAAAAGTCTCTCATAACTACAAATAAATAATACGATGAAAAGCAAAAAAGCAGTTGTGTTTTTGGCCAACGGATTCGAAGAGGCCGAAGCGTTAGTTCCGGCAGATTTGCTGAGAAGAGCAGGTGTGGAGGTGGCTTTGGTTTCCATCAACGACAACAAATCGGTGGTCGGGTCTCACAACATCAATGTGACGGCTGACAAACTTATGACAGACGTGGACTGCTCTGAGTTCGACTTGCTGATGCTGCCCGGCGGACCTGGTCACAAACACTTATATGCGTGCGAAAGTCTAAAAGACATCTTGAGAAAGGCCAACGACGACAAAAAGATCATAACAGCAATATGCGCCGCTCCGATGGTTATCGGTGACATGGGGCTGCTCAACGGAGAAGCGGCGACTTGCTTCCCCGGCTACGAAGCTTATCTCAAAGGAGCTGATGTGCAGAACAGCAAAGCTGTTGTTTCGTCAAACAGGTTTGTCACAGGGCGCAGCGCGGCGGCAGCTATCGAATTTGGTCTTGCTCAAATAGAAGCGCTGTGCGGCGAAGAGGTCAAAAATAAAGTGGCTAAGGAAATTATATTCTAATCAAGCAAGCTTTTATTTCTGCTATTATTAAATAATATTTAGCATCAAAGCCTCTGTTTTTTATTTTTTATAACTATATTTGTGTATAAAAGGGCAGTTTTCAAATTGTCTTGATATATTTTTTAAGTTTTTAATATATGGCAGTAGAAATTAACGACTCGAATTTTGAAGAATTATCAGCAAAAGGCCAGCTTATGCTGGTTGACTTTGGAGCTCAGTGGTGCGGTCCTTGCAAAGCCATCTCTCCTATCGTTGACGAATTGCATGACAAATACGAGGGCAAAGCGGTAATCGGCAAGGTTGACATTGATGAGAATCCGGACCTTTGCGAGAAGTTTGGTATTCGCAACATACCTACCATTCTGTTTATCCGAAACGGAGAGGTTTTAGATAAGATTGTTGGCGCCGTTGCGAAAGACAAGATTTCAGAAAAACTTACGGCTCTTATATAACAGAGCCGCAAGTTTCGGTCATGAAATTTCTTAAGTTTGTCTTTATAATGAAAAGGCTGTAATTTATTGATTGTCATAAAAACACACAACACACTTTTTTTGAGTTTTCTTATATAAATTTCGTCTATGGCAAAGGTTGTAGTTCTCTCTGGAGCTGGCATCAGCGCCGAGAGCGGTTTTAGCACATTCAGAGACTCTGACGGTCTGTGGAACAAATTCAAAGTCGAAGATGTTGCCACACCTGAGGGGTACGCAAAAAATCCTCAGCTTGTTCTGGATTTTTACAACGGACTGAGACGCGACTTGTATAAGGCTGAGCCAAATAAAGGACATTTGGAGCTCGCAGAATTGGAACGTGATTTCGATGTTTCTATTATAACCCAGAACGTAGATGACCTGCATGAACGTGCCGGAAGTTCGGATGTGCTGCATTTGCACGGTGAACTAAAGAAAGCAAGAGCGTGCGGAGACCCTGAGCTGATAATAGACCTGGCGGAAGGCGAAGACATCGACATCAATGACAAAGCGCCTGACGGCTCTGCCCTACGCCCACATATAGTGTGGTTCGGAGAGGCTGTCCCTAATATCTCTTTAGCTCAAGATTTGGTGAAACAGGCAGACATTTTTCTTATTGTCGGGACTTCATTGAATGTATATCCCGCAGCAGGACTGGTAAGCTACGTCAGACGCGGCGTGCCCATCTATCTTGTTGACCCGAAGCCAGTGTCTGTACCTCACTATCTTGATGTACGTATTATTGCGAAAAAAGCAACCGAAGGAGTTGCCTGCTTCGCAGATATGATTAGACATTTAAAATAAATAAGCAATGTTTTCGTCTGTTATAAACTACATGAGCCAGTTCCATCCCATCTATCATCTGAAAGATGAACTTTCGCAATACATGGAACGCAGGCATTTCCCTAAAAAATCCATTCTTCTGAAAGCAGGAGAGGTTGCAGGCTACACGTTCTTTTTGGAACATGGGCTTATGAGAGCCTTTATTGAAAAAGACGGTAACGAAATAACCACTTGGGTTGCGCACGAGTCTATGTTCGTAACCGCCATCCAAAGTTTCTACTCTCAGAATCCATCTTTCGAATCTGTAGAGACGTTAGAAAACAGCTCTATTGTCCTTATCAAATACAAAGACATGATGACTTCTGCGATAAAAGACCACGATTTCTGCCTTTGTATGTTCAACATGCTACAGAAATACAACATTTTCAGAGACAATAGAACTTATATTTTGCGTTCCCTTTCTGCCTACGAAAGGTATGACTGGATGATTAAGCACGACCCTGACTTGGTTAGGCGCACAACAAACAAAGTCATGGCCTCTTATCTTGACATCAAACAGGAAACTCTCAGCCGCGTGCGAACACAGATGAAAAAAGAGGGAATCTTGGACGGTCTGAAAATCTAAGGCAAGTTCTTAATTCACCGCTTATAATAAAGTATAAGTCGGAGAATGATGAACTTCTTCGGTATTTTTTGAAGAATGAATTCAATTCTTAAAGACTGAAATAATCAGGGAAGACGTTTTGCTTTGATTAAAGCGATGAGACATCACAACCGAACTATAGCAAGCAAAACAGACAAAGCTTCGAATCTAATTTCAGAACGCATTGTCGTTAATAGATGCTGCAAAAAAAACGAGGCGTGTCGCACGACACACCTCGTTCCTGATTTTTTCACACTAAAACCTCTTAAGGTTAAGATTACGTCTAAATTTCAATGTTACGTTTTCTGTTGACAAATATAAGCCAAAAAGAACTTACGAATGTGTTAAATTTGTTTCATTAAAGGATGTTTTTTGATACATTTGTTTTATGGTAAAAGAGTAACCTCCTTTTGGTATTTTTTTACTACATTCGGATAAACAACTCTTTATTTACAAAAAAATGAAAACTAACAAACACCAATTTTCTTTAAACAGATTTGCCGCAGGACTGCTCCTGTCCTTGTGCTTGATATCTTGCAAGGAAGAGCGTTCAACAACTGACATCAGGCAAAAAATACGTGATGTAAACACGCTTGAACTTGCTGAAGTGACATTTTCAAAAATTTACACCATCAAAGACATGTCCGACGACACTCAAGAGCAAAAAAGCACCAAGACTCTAAACGAAACAATAGAGCAGCTAACCAAATTAGCTGCAGAAAAGTTAAAGATCGGCGAAAGAGTCGGGGTTTACGGTCTAAGAAAAACTTATTCCGCTTACATAGACTTGTCCAAACTTGCAGACGAAGACATAGTTATTTCAGACAAACAGGTTTCCGTTAACCTGCCCAAAATTGAAATCCGAATGTTGGGCAATGACTTCAAGCCCGAAACATATTTTGAACAAACAACACTTTTACGCTCTAAGATAACGGAAGAAGAACGCGTCTCAATGAGACAGAAGGCGAGCGACAGACTAATAAAAGAGCTGAGCGACTGTAAAGAAAAGAGCTTTGAAAAACTGAACAAAGAGGCGGAACAAAAAGCAACAACATGGTTCACCGCTACCCTGAAAAGCTGGGGTTTTCAAAATGTATCTGTCAATTTTAAAAAGTAAGTCATGCAAAAAAAACACATCTTAATACTTGCGGCAATTTCCGTCATCTGTCTATTTGCACTTTTAAAGCGTTCAGAAGAAAGGGCCGCACATATAGATTCTAAAGTCGCTGTCTCTGAAATAAAACAGATAGCACGCCTCAACGCAGTGCAGGCCGAAGAGGACTTTGTATTTATTGACACCATAGGCAACATTGGTGTTGTGTACGTCACCACTGCCAACATAAACATTAATTTTGACGTTGACAGCCTCAAATTCAAGGAGACTAATGACACCTTGTTCGTAAAAATGCCTCTACCATCGGTATCAATACATCAGACAAAGGAGGAGTTTGTCACTGCATTTTACACAGACTCGAGAGTGAAATTATGGACTCCGGACATAACGCCGGAATTAAGCGCAGAATTTCATGAAAACATGGAAAAGGAACTGTTCAAAGACGTCAGACAAGGCAACCTTGTAAAACGAGCGTCAGACAACGCAAAAAACAATATGAGGAACTTATTTTCCGCATTTCAGAAAACAATAATTATAGTTGACGACTTTTAATTTAGGCAACTTCCATAAATTACGCTTTGTAATCTATGGATATTGCCTTTACAAAAAACGCTGCCTTTTTTACAGACAGCGTTTTTTTTACAAACCTACACACCGCAATCAAACTCTTGACTTCAGGATTTCCCTTACTTTTTCTGGTGTTATAGTTTTATTTTCGCCAAGCACAACCCCTCTATCCGCAAGACGTTTCACAACAGGCTCTATGCAATCTTCTGCAAGTCCGTAGTCAGACAATCTTGTCTTAACGCCCATGCTCGCAAAAAACGCTTCAAGCTTCGCAATAGACTGCTCTATTCTGCTCGCCTCATCACCTTCAGAAACGCCGAACACACGTTCGCCCATCTGCATTATCTTCGCGCCCTTTTCGCCTCTCATCACACTAAGCACGCCTGGAAGCACGATAGCCAAAGTCTGACCATGATCAAGCCCATAAAGCGCTGTGATTTCGTGACCTATCATGTGTGTAGCCCAATCTTCGGGCACACCTTTAGAAATCCATCCGTTCAGAGCCCAAGTAGAGGCCCACATCAAGTTAGAGCGCACCTCGTAATCTTCCGGAGTTTTCAAAGCCTGAGGCCCCTCCTCAACAAGAACAGAGAGAATAGACTCTGCGAATCTGTCCTGAACCTTAGCGCCCACAGGGTATGTCAGATACTGCTCTGCAACGTGCACGAAAGTGTCCACCACCCCATTGCCGATCTGGCGAGGAGGCAACGAATAAGTTGTTTCAGGGTCAAGCACAGAGAACTTAGGAAGCACAAGACGAGAATTAAAATCACGTTTTTCCTTAGTTGCGTCCTTAGTAATAACCGCGCCGGAGTTCATTTCAGAACCAGTAGCCGGCAAAGTCAGCACAACGCCAATCGGCAGCGCATTAGACGGCTGTTTTCCTTCCACCAAAATGCCCCAAGGATCGCCCTCTACAAACTGAGCAGCAGCGATAAGCTTAGTTCCGTCTAGCACAGAACCTCCTCCTACAGAAAGCAAGAAGTCAATCTTTTCTTTTTTGCAAAGCTCAACGGCCTTCATGCACGTCTCAAAGTGCGGATTCGGTTCTATTCCGCCAAACTCGAAAAGCACACGTCCCTCCATCGCTTTTTTCACCTGTTCATAAACACCGTTCTTTTTGATACTTCCGCCGCCGTAAGTCATAAGCACACGCGCGTCTGCAGGAATCTCCTCTGCAATTTTAGCAATGCTGCCCTTGCCAAAAATAATCTTTACTGAATTTGAAAAACTGAAATTGTTCATCATAATTTTACTGATTGAAACATTTACACAAATTTACTAATGCCACAAATTTAAAAAAAATCCACAACATTTGCCAATTTATCTCCATTAAATTTCCATTGGGTCACAATCACGTTTACAATGGAGATTATTGCTCTATTTTTTTCACGAACTTTATTTTTTCTAATTTTTCACAATGTGGACGTTCGGACTTTATTGCTTTTACAACAAACTCAGGAACCGGTGTCCCTTCATCAGCAACTAAATAGACTTCCCTGTTTATCACTTCTTCACTAAAATAATTATCGACTTCACTAATACTTAAAGTGTCTTCATGTAGATGTACAGAGAAGAATTGTTCATCTTCCGATAAAAATAGGCTTAAAGTATTTGAAGCTTCAAAGTAAACCTCTTTGTAAACCTCTTTGCCATTTCTCACTTCTCTTTTCTCATAATCGGCTACACTTCCATCCGAATAATAATATGTCTTACTGTAATCGCCACCATCTCCACCTCCATATTCACTTGACTCCATAACCTTTATTCCATTTCTGTATGCCACCACTGCTTCACCTCCACCACCTTCGTCAAAGAACTCCGTAATGTTCACTTCATACACTGCATCAGGCGCATAGTTCCAGTTATTAAAAGAACATGCAATACTATCAACTTCCTTAAAGTGTTGATACAAAGGTGACTTAATTTTGAATTTAAGCCTCCTATATCGTACCCCGCCATATTCATCCGAAGAATCTTTAACAATCTCATCCTCTGCAACAAACGAGTCGATTTCAGCACTGTCCACCGCAATTGTATCTGCCAATTTAGGAACAGGATTTGCAAGCACTACACTATCTGCATCTGTCGGTACTACAGCTGCATCTACAACATCATTAGTCCCTGCATTCTTCTGAGAACAAGATGCAAGAGCAAATATGAACAATAAGAGTCCAATGACATTGAACCGTTTCATTTTGAATGAACGAATAACTACAAGCTTAATCATAGGCATAAAATATTAAATAAATGCAGGCAAAGCCAAAGCCCTGCCCGCACATAAAATTAGAGATATTTATTATTTCTTGCTGTTTTTATCCTTTACCTCCTTTTCAACAACTTTTTCGACAAAGAATTCAAGCACAATGCGTCGGTTCTTGAGTCTGCCAGCTTCGGTCTTATCTGAAGCCAAAGGCTTTTCGCAACCCATACCTTCAATTTCGATACGGTGGCGTTCAACACCCTGCTCAACAAAGTACTCACGCACAAGCATAGCATGCTCTTTAGACAACATGTAGCTATAACCTTTGTTCTTCTGGAAGTCTGTGTGACCGACAATCTTCACGAAATAACGTTTGTGATTCAACAAAATCTCAGCCGCAGGCCTCAACACTTTATGCGACTTAGGATTAAGCACCATAAAGCCATTCTTCTCATAAGTCTTAATATTGAACACAACATTATCCACGATAGCCTGCTCTTCGGCAGTCAGTTTGATCGGAACAAGAATAGTGTCCTTGACAACAACTTTATCCACCTTAGCGCAACCGCTTTCTGTCACGAACTTAACACTGTCCGCCGCAGTTCCAAGACATTTGTCTTTATAGTCACAAACACCGTCATTATCAGTATCGACAGCAGCGTCACAACCAGACTCGTTCACGAAGCCGGCAAGCAGTTTGTCAGACTGAGGACAAAGGTCAAGATAATCAGGCACACCGTCAGCGTCAGAGTCAACCGGACATCCGACAGAGTCAACTGCCACATTATCAGGCGTATCATCACACTTATCCAGATTATCCGCAACACCGTCGCCGTCAGAGTCATAAGAGTACGCAAGAGTCGCCGTACTGTCAATGAACGATTCGATTTCCTTAAACTTATCCTTTCTGTAGCCAAATATCAAGTTAAGACCAACAGACAAGTCAGCCTGCTTAGTTTGGCTCGGTATGAGAATATCCTCGCTCTTAGCATACTTTAACGGAATATTGTCCATTGCGAAGAACAAGTTCACAGGACCAAGGTTAAAGTTCATTCCGCAACCAAGGTTACTGAACCTACCGTCAAGAAGCGAGTAAGTCAACGAAGCAGAGAACGCGTCAGCCGGACGGAAATTAGCCGAAATCATAAGCTCTTCAGAAACATTGCTAGGTCTGAAATAGGTCTTAGACAAAAGTCCGAAGCCGATTTTATCCTTCAGAATACTGTATTCAGCTCCGACCAGAGCCTTTGCAGTTAACCATGTTTTATAAGAAGACGGATTCCTGTCAACCTTAAACATATCTTCCGCCATCTCCTCATACTTTTCACCATAATCAGTAGAATCGTCTCCCACATCATAAACAATACCGTCAAATACAAAATCGCCGCGTTTAACCATAGCCTGCACATTATCCTTCCAGTGAATCAGCCCAAGGTCTGTCACGCTTGCAGACAGCTGCAACTGCGGCAGCACCTTATAAGTTGCTCCAAGGTCGAAAGCCACACCATTTCCGGAAGCCTTGGCATAATCAGCGACCTCCAAGTCATCATTAAACTCAACATCTTCGATCATGCTCTTTTCATCAGCCACGAGCGTCACACCCGGACAAGCGATATAAGCCTCCGCATCACCAGTAAACGCCCACTTATCCTTGCCAATCTCTAATTTAAGATTGTCAAACTTAGTTATTGCATTAGCATGCCCATACAAATACTTAAACTTAGCGCCGACAGTCAGCTTATCATTAATCTGATAAGAGTATCCAAGTCCGACCTCAGAAAAAAGTAAAGCCGCGACATTCAAATCGTCCAAGTCATAAACCTTCTTTTCATCTTCGTCCATACCCACAAGAGCGATTTCCGGTATAGCCTTCGGCACCGACACCTGCACATCAGCACGAGTAGAGAGATTAACGTTAAAATAAGAACGTTTCACACGGAACCCGAAGTTAACCAAATCTATATTAAAATCAGAGAACACCCTCAGGTTTTTGCGGTAAGCGTCCAAAAAGTCGTCAACACCGTTTTCGACTGCGCTATGCAGGAAAGTGACAGTCTGCGGCTTTCCGTCCAACGTCACCTTATAAATAACATCATCAAACGTCAAAGAATTATTACCTGCAGCCACATGAAGATTTGTAAGCCCCGGCACACCGATATAGAACTTGCACTCCGGACGGAACGCTGGGTTAAACTTGTTCTGCAACGGATTCTTCTTCATGAAATACATAGTGTTCGACATCTGACCA
The DNA here is from genome assembly GCA_937915765.1 of uncultured Bacteroidales bacterium. GTDB lineage: Bacteria > Bacteroidota > Bacteroidia > Bacteroidales > Paludibacteraceae > RGIG9379. The sequence goes on from CALGHE010000063.1 coordinate 12,404, forward strand.
TAAGACAAAGAGCAGAAAGAACACAATATCAGCATCAAATATTTTTTCATCTTATAGCCTCCTTTTATTCTTCAATTGTAATACCTGCTTTCACATAGAACTCAGCCGACACGCTAAGCAAGTCTTTTGTAGTCACCTTCACCGCCTCTGCAGTTTTCGAGTTAACCGCAATACGGTAAGCCGTTCTCATGTGCCTAATCTTTTTGATATCGTCCAGCACGCTGCCGTCAAATTCAATCTCTATCTGTTCCACAGACGGTTTCACCACATTGTTAGAGACTGGGTCCACGATAGCCGGAGAAACCTTGATGGTCTTGTTAAGCTTGTCATTCTCAATCTTCTTTGGCACATTCACTTCAAAATATCCGTTAACAGCCGAGACCTCTTCCATGAAATCAAGCTGAATTTCAGCTTCAAAAGGAAGATTGTTCACTACGTCCAGAGTAAGCACAATTTTATCGAGGCTAACATCATAATCTTCAAAGAACTCTTCTGTATCAATATCTTTCACAGTGTCAGCAATACTTACGTACGAACCGTTCTTGAACCAAGCCGGCACTTCAACACCCACGCCGACCTCCACAAACGCATCGTCTGTGAAATAGTAATTTCCGCCATCTGTAGGAGTGCCGCCGAGCATAAACTCATAGTTGAACGACATAGTGTCCGGATAAATGTTTAGCAGTTCGTCGATAGAGCCGTTTGCCGCGCCGAACAAAGCAGAAGCTCTGAATGTGTCCTCGCCAGCCTGAGGCACAACCTTCATATCATAATAAGGCATGCCATTCTCAAACTTAGCCAACGCCGACGTTTCGTTTATAGAACTCACGGCCCTCAAAGTGTCAATTCTGAAATTCACCGGCACGCCCACGTTAGTCAGGACAGAAAGGCTGACCTTAGGGTCAACAAAATTAAGTTTGAAGTCCTTGTCCTCTTCGCTGTACAAGTCTATCTCCACAAGATTAGACTCTCTCTGCGGCTCCTGCGTCTCAAAAACGCCCCACACCTGCTTGTACTTAATCGATTTAGAAGGATTCAGCACAACCGAAATATAAGAGTTTTCTTTAAGGAAGACCTGCACGTCGCTCTTCAGCACCATCTTGCAGTTGATAGGAATACCTGTCTCGATGCCTGTCATATCAACCACCTTGCCGCTAAAGTCCAGATTAAGCACCTCGCCAAGATTGTCAACAGTAAGCACCTCGCCTAATGCAGAGACCGCCATTGTCGAGTTAGCCAGCAAGTCCTGCGCGTCAGACGACACATAAAGGCTCGCCTTTGTCTCTTTAAGCCAGATGCTGTCCAGACGCACCACTCCGGAATTTTCCTCTATAACGTGCGTGAACGTCACATCCATCGGAAGTTCATCACCTTTTTTGAGCATAACCGGAATGCCCTTAAAACCTAAGTTAGACGGTATCCCTTCCGGATACTGCTCTTCAATTTTGCTCTTCAGAAGCTCATGCAAAGAGAATGTTCTAAACTTTCTCTCCCCTTTGATTTCGAAAGGCTCCACTTCAAAGCGAGTCACTGTGTCATACCTGAACACAAGCATACCAGAGCCTTCCTCTTTCAAGCCCTCCACTTCGAGCTCTTCCAAAAGTTCGCCTATACTGACAGACGTCTGCCCTATAGGCCCAGCAAAAGATGTTTCAACTTGCACCTGCGTCGATAGATTCTCCAGATCATAACCATCCTCAACACACGAAGACAGCCCCAACAACGGCACAAGAAACCATTGTAAACCTTTTCTCATACAATTTCTTTTTTTACCTACAGTTTATTTTATCAAATGTTTTTTTCAATTCACGAATATAGACATAATAAACGACAAAAGCGCAAATTTCTTCAATATTATTTCTTTTTTTTCGCATAAACTTAACTTTCGTGTAAATTTCTATGATTTTAAAGTTATTATCTCTCCGGTTCGATGCAGCATCGCCCCTCAAGAACAGGTTCTTCCGAACCATAAAATCCGCTTAAAAAGGCTACCTTTCACAAAAAAACGACAAACGGACTCGCAACATTGCCAAAATGACACTTTTTTTACTACATTTGCAAAAATTTATTTATATGGTTCCTCAAAGAAGAAAGAATTTCGCAAAAGAGAAAAAGACCGCTTTCACAGTGAAAGAGGCTGACACTCTGTTCAATTTCGTGTTTGCCAAAATGAGCAGCATGAGCAAGACTGCCGTAAAGTCTCTGTTGTCCAGCAGACAAATCATGGTCAATGACAATTTCGAAAGCAAATTCGACTTTCCGCTGAAGCCGGGCGACCGCATCACGGTTTACTGCACAAGCCACAAAGCGAAGTTCACACACTCTAAAGTAAAGATTATTCACGAAGACGACCATATCATAGTGATTGACAAAGCGGCCGGCCTTTTGTCGGTCGCAACAGACAAAAAGGAGGATCTGACCGCATACAAAATTATTCAGGGCTATGTGAAAAAACAAAATTTCCAGAACCAGATTTTCACAGTGCACCGAATAGACAGAGAGACTTCCGGAGTTTTAGTTTTTGCCAAAAGCAAAGAGGTGCAGGAACTGTTGCAAAGAGACTGGCAGCACAAGTCACACGAACGCATCTACTACGCTATCGTGGAAGGATACGTGGAGCAAGACAACGGAACTATAACAACTTGGCTGACAGAGGACTGGAAGTCTAAAAAAGTATATTCCAGCAATGTTGAAAACGGCGGACTGAAGTCCGTGACTCACTATGAAGTCATAGAACGCAACAACGGTTACAGCATGCTGAAAGTGCAGCTCGAAACAGGCAGAAAAAACCAGATCAGAGTGCAGATGCAGAGCATAGGCCACCCTATAATTGGCGACAAAAAATACGGAAGCAAGATTAATCCGCTCGGCAGAATCGGTCTGCACGCTTCTGTTCTTGGATTCTATCACCCCGTAACCGGCAAGTTCGCGCGTTTTGAGTCGCCCATCCCTAAATACTTCAAACTGAAATAAATTCCTCAATCCGCAAACACTTTCTAAACTTAATTTTATAAAAATTGCAGATAGCCGCGAAAGAGTTCCGGCTATTTGCAATTGTCATAATAAAAAACATACTGCAATGAAAAAACTAATACTAAACTTATGTACCCTTCTTGCATGCTGCGGGGCTTCAGCGTCGGACACTTGGGTAGTGAACAATGACGGCGACACTATCTGGTACAATTTTAACGACTATGCCTTAACGGCAAGTGTGACATTCAAAGGAAAAACATACAACTCCTACAAAAATGAATATTCTGACACCATCGTCATTCCTGAAAAGGTGGAGTATAATGGTACAGAATATAAAGTGACTTCGATCGGAGCTTCCGCATTTAGTGGTTGCTACAAAAAAGAGCGTTCCGAGGTTGCCGCTGAAGAAGTAATGCTAATCATAGGGGAAATAGTAGAGGATGACATATATGACGAAAGCACCAATCGGAAAAATCATGAAGACTACGAAGCAAATGGACTGAAATACGTGTCAATCCCTAACAGTGTGACAAAAATAGGAGACGAAGCCTTTTTTCAATGCAAAAATCTTACAAATGTCTTATTGCCCGACAGTATTAAACAAATCGGAAGAGAAGCATTTTCATTATGCTCAAGTTTGAACAAAGTGACAATTCCCAAAGGGGTGACATCTATAAAATATAAGGCCTTTTATAACTGTGGAAATCTGAAAAGCATTTTAATGCAAGGAGGTATTACGACAATCGGAAGAGAGGCTTTTGAAAATTGCTATAATTTGACAAATATAACATTGCCAAACAGTTTGAAGGAAATTGCTTCTGAAGCTTTTAGCAATTGCCAAAAACTGACAAACGTGTCAATCCCCGAAGGAGTGACTTCAATAGGATACGGAGCTTTTTACGGTTGCCTCAGCCTGACTCACATAACAATACCCGACGGTGTGACTGAAATCGGCAAAATAGCTTTTTACAATTGTCCTAATCTAAAAAATGTGTCAATACCAAGCAGTGTGACAACAATTGGGACGATGGCCTTCTGCTCCAATATAAATGTCGCAAAAGACAATCCTAATTACAGTTCTGAAGACGGAGTCCTGTTTGACAAGTCCAAAACAACACTGATTCAATATCCTCTTGGGAAAAGAGGCAAATACACAATTCCAAACGGAGTGACGAAAATAGCGCCAACAGCCTTCATAGACTGTTTCGACCTTACAAGCTTAACAATCCCAAGCAGCGTAACGGAAATCGAAACAAGCGGCAATCCTTCCTTCGGAAATATAAATGCTTTTGAATATTGTTCCAAACTTTATGAAATATACAATTTTTCCAGTTTGAACATAACGCCGGGAAGCAAGGAACACGGGGGCGTGGCACTATACGCCAAAGATGTGCATACTAGTAAAAATGCGGCTAGCAAACTTAAACAAGTTGGAGATTTCACTTTCTATGTGACCAAAGACTCAATCGAACTATTAGCATACACCGGCAACGCCACATCTGTAAAATTGCCTCAGAACTTCAATGGTAAAAAATATCAGATAGCGGCAAGTGCTTTTGTGTGGAACAGGGACATGAAAAGCGTGACAATCCCAAACGGTGTGACAAAGATTGGCAAATTGGCTTTTGCGGAGTGCCGTAGCCTGAAAAACATCACAATACCAAACAGCGTGACGGAAATAGAAGAGAGAGCTTTTGCAAATTGCGCAGGTCTCGAAAACGTGACAATATCCGAGTCTGTCACAAAAATTGAAACTTTGACATTTTATGGTTGTTGTAAACTGAAAAGCGTGACCATACCTTCCAAAGTCACAATGGTTGGCTGGGGTGCTTTTAGACTTTGCGACAGTCTGAAAAATATAACCTGCAAAAACATCACACCGCCAGAATGCGACGACGATTTATTCCATGGACTCGACAACTCCGTCCGCCTCTACGTGCCCACACTCAGCGTGGATAAATACAAGGAAGCGGCTGGCTGGAGATTCATCAGAGAAATTAACGGATACAAATGATTTCAGGCAATTTCTATAAACGTGAGTCCGACAAATTTACAGGCTGCCTGCCCGAAAGACAAATTTAGTCGAACTCACATTTAATTTATAAATGTCTAAATTTTTAATGCAATATTCACCCTAAAAATAGAAAAAAACGTTATATTTGTAAAATCAATTTTCGAATAGAAAGATATACAATAATTGAAGAAAAAGCGTTTCAAGGATGCAGCAGCCTGAAAGAAATCACGATTCCCAAAAGCGTCAAGGTCATCAGAAGCAAGGCCTTTGCGGAATGCGGCGCATTGAAAAGCATAACAAGCTGGAATACCACTCCACCAGAGATTTCGCAAAGCACGTTCTCGTCCGTAAGCAAAACTATCCCTGTATATGTTCCTGCAGAAAGTGTAGAGACATACAAAAAAGCTGACGGCTGGAGCGAATTCTGCAATATCGTCGCCACATCTGCCAAATGATTTTCTCTAATCAAGTTACTAAATGCACGTAGTTAAAAATATAGAGAATGTAATCATAGAGAAGAACAAATTCACTATCTTTGCCCCAAACAGAAATTCATGAAGAAGCGATTCAACACCACCGGCAGTTGCAACCCTGCTATGCACTATATGGTTGACACAAGCAAGAAGCTTGCGCAGATTGAGGAGTACATAGACGACGGTTTGTACTTCACTATCAATCGTGCACGGCAGTTTGGGAAGACTACGACTCTCAAGGCTTTGTTCAGAAATCTTTCTGAGCGATACGTTGTCATACCTATCAGTTTCGAGGGTGTCGGAAATCTTTTGTTCAGTAGCGAGGAGTCTTTTTGCACTAAGTTCAAAGATATAGTGGAGACGGCTTTGACGTTTTCGTTCAGCAAGGACAAGACGACAATGTGGAAAGAGACCATACAAACAAACTCTTTTGATGAATTGTCTGATTCGATAACGGAATTCTGCTTGCAGATTGACAAGCCTGTTCTCCTTCTTATCGACGAGGTTGATAAAAGTACGGACAACCAGCTGTTTTTGAATTTCTTAGGCATGCTTCGCAATAAATATCTTGACAGGGATCTGAAGGGCATGAACTCTACCTTTCACAGCGTTGTCCTTGCCGGAGTTTACGATGTGAAAAACCTGAAAATAAAACTTCGTCCGGACGAGGAGCGCAAGTACAACTCGCCTTGGAACATCGCATCGAAATTTAACGTCGATATGACTTTTCATCCTGACGAAATAATCACCATGCTCAACGAGTATGAGGCTGATTACAATACAGGTATGAATAAAGAATTGATTTCTAACGAAATATATAAATACACCAGTGGCTATCCGTTTTTGGTTAGCGAAATTTGTTCGATAATAGACAAAGAACTCGACAAAGACTGGAGTGCCCAAGGTGTGCAAGAGGCGGTGAAGACAATGCTGAATAATACGGAACCGAACACACTTTTCAAGAGTATTGCTCAAAATTTATTGAATAACAAAGAGTTCAATGATTTTATGTGCTCCGTCTCGTTCGATTCGAGAGAATATCCGTTCTCGTCAATTGACCCGATGATTGAACTTGGTCTCACCTTTTCGATTTTGAAAATAGAGAACAACAAAGTTCGCATTCATAATCTTATTTTTGAGGATTTGATATATAATTTTTATGTATTGGCAGAGTTGCGAGGAAAATACACTTCACTTCGGCAGGATACAGCAGGATACGTCCTCAACGGCAAACTGAATATGCCTTATATCATCGAGCGTTTCCAAAAACTTATTCACAACGAATACCGCAAGGAGGATAACGTATTTTTGGAGCGTCAGGGCAGACTTCTCTTCCTCTGCTTCCTCAAGCCAATTATCAATGGCACAGGCTTTTACTATGTCGAGCCTGAAACCCGCAACGGCGGACGCATGGATATTGTAGTCACTTTCGACGGCGAGGAGTTTGTTATCGAGCTGAAAATCTGGCGTGGCGAAAAGTACGAGGTGGAAGGCAAAGTGCAGCTGGCGGAATACCTCAAAACCCGCAACCTAAACGAAGGTTACTTAGTGACCTTCTCCTTCCTGAAAAACAAAACCATTCAGGAAGAGCCAGAGTGGTTGGAGCATGATGGCAAAAGGATTTACGAGGCGGTGATATGATTTTCAGAAGCGGCATTTTGCGGGCAAGCGCAGCGGTCACAATGACTAACTTGACCTATAGCGGCCAGTACCGCACAGATATTCAAATATCATAAAGAATGGATTACTATAAAATTATAAATAACCAACCATCTATAAATCATCTATATAAGAACAAATACTAAAATCTTTGTTTTTATCAGGGAAAATTAAACGCTTTATAAAGAGGTTCTGCCTGCTCGCTAATGCGAAAAGATTTCATATTCTAATCAGCTTGGAATCTTAAATTGTATATTAGTGTCAGTTGCGTCTCTCTTATTTCCTTTAGCTCTTATTATTCCGATTTTTATAGAACTAAGTACTATCTTATTGACGTGTCTGGAAATAGGGACCTTATCATGTTAGAATATTTAAAGTATAACGAACGAATGATTCTTAAGACATCAAAAATAGAATAGAAGGAGAAACTACGAGAGGAACAATCATAGATACTTCTGTTATTGTATACATACTGGGAAAGGTTATTTTAATAAGAGCCTAAGATTTTATGCGGTAGGCAAATGGTCTGAAGATTTACTGGAAAGTGCATTTATTGGCAAAATAAAGAAAACAAAGCTACTTATATGAACTAGGTCGAGATGATTTTGAGAGTCTGTACTGTAAAATACGGCAACTCCAAAACTGCCATCAAATTTTTAATGCAAAATTCACCCTAAAAATAGAAAAAAAACGTTATATTTGTAAAATCAATTTTCGAATAGAAAGATATACAATATATGAGTGAAGAAGAAAAAAAATCAGGTTCATATTCAGCCAGCAGCATTCAGGTGCTGGAAGGCCTGGAGGCTGTGCGCAAGCGCCCTGCCATGTACATCGGTGACATCGGAGTAAAGGGTCTGCACCATTTGGTCTATGAGGTTGTTGACAACTCTATAGACGAGGCTTTGGCTGGCTATTGCAAAAACATTGAAGTTACAATAAACGAAGACAACTCAATCACCGTCCAGGACGACGGACGAGGCATTCCGGTGGACATGCACGAGAAGGAAAAGCGTTCGGCTCTGGAGGTTGTGCTGACGGTTCTTCATGCCGGCGGTAAGTTTGACAAAGGCTCTTACAAGGTTTCGGGCGGTCTGCACGGTGTGGGTGTCTCTTGTGTGAACGCTCTTTCGTCAAAACTTCATGTCGAAGTTTGCAGAGGCGGCAAACGCTACGAACAGGACTACGAGGTTGGCTCGCCGCTATACCCCGTAAAAGAGGTTGGCTCAGCTGACAAAACAGGCACGCTTGTGTCGTTCTTGCCGGACAGCTCTATATTCACAGAGGTTGTTTACCGGTACGAAATACTTGCCGGACGTCTTCGTGAACTTGCATTCCTGAACGCAGGAATTCACATCTCGCTTACTGACAAGCGCGAGCTGAACGACGACGGCTCGTTCAAACACGAAACATTCTATTCGGAACGAGGTCTTGAGGAGTTTGCAGAATATCTCGACTCCGCTCGCGAAAAATTGATAGAAGACGTGATTCACATCTCTACCGAAAAGTTCGGCTCGCCGGTGGAAATTGCGATGACCTACAACACCTCTTACAACGAGGCAATTTCGTCTTATGTCAACAACATAAACACAATAGAAGGAGGAACTCACGTTGCAGGTTTCAGACGTGGTCTTACTCGCACGCTGAAAAAATATGCTGAAGACTCAAAACTTCTTGAAAAGGCAAAAATCGAAATCAGCGGCGATGACTTCCGCGAAGGTTTGACTGCTGTTATCTCAGTAAAGGTTGCCGAACCTCAGTTTGAAGGGCAGACAAAAACCAAGCTCGGAAATAACGAGATTATGGGCGTGGTTGACCAGGCTGTGGGCGAGGCTCTCGGAAATTACCTTGAAGAGCACCCTAAAGAGGCTAAGACTATTGTGGAAAAGGTTATCCTTGCTGCTCGGGCTCGTATTGCGGCACGTAAGGCAAGAGACCTTGTTCAGCGCAAATCGCCTATGGGCGGCGGTGGTCTGCCGGGAAAACTCGCCGACTGCTCTGACAAAGACCCTGAAAACTGCGAGCTGTTCCTTGTCGAAGGGGACTCGGCGGGCGGTACTGCAAAACAGGGACGAAACCGCGCGTTCCAAGCTATTTTGCCTTTGAGAGGTAAGATTCTAAATGTGGAAAAAGCGATGCAGCACAAGGTGCTTGAAAGTGAAGAAATCCGCAATATATATACTGCTCTCGGCGTGACCATAGGCACTGAAGATGACTCTAAGGCTCTGAACCTGTCTAAACTGCGTTATCACAAGGTGATAATCATGACCGACGCCGACGTGGACGGAAGCCACATCGACACTCTTGTGCTGACTTTCTTCTTCCGCCACATGAGAGAAATGATAGAAAAAGGATATGTCTATATCGCTGCTCCTCCTTTGTACCTCTGCAAAAAGGGCAAGGTGGAAGAGTACTGCTGGAACGAACAGCAACGTCTTAATTTCATCGAAAAATACGGAGGTGGAAAAGAGGATTCTGTTCACGTTCAGCGATACAAAGGTCTTGGTGAGATGAATGCTGAACAGCTGTGGTCAACAACCATGGACCCTGAAAACAGAACCCTAAGACAAGTCACAATTGAAAATTATGCTGATGCAGACTACACTTTCTCTATGCTCATGGGTGACGAAGTTGGTCCTCGACGTCAGTTTATAGAAGAAAATGCAACATACGCGACCATAGACGCTTAAGTTTTTTCTGCAGCATACATTTAGAGCGTTATCTCCTTGGGAAATAACGCTCTTTTTATGCAATCATCTAAGCCTACGGTCTAAGGCTTCACACAACTTCAGCCACAATAAAATTACTACCGCCCACATAAACGAGGTCATCTGCAGACGACTCCTTCACCGCAGCATCCAACGCCTCTCTCACCGTAGCATAAGCACGCCCTTCCAAGCCGGCACGCGCCGCCCTCTCCTTCAGCTCGTCCTCTGGCAAAGCGCGAGCCACCGACGCTTTCGTGAAATAATAAACCGCATTCTTTGGCATCAGCTCCAACACATGTGTTATATCCTTGTCATTAACCATACCAAACACAATCCTAAGCTTATCATGCTTAGTCTCTGCAAGTTGCCTCATCACATAACGAATACCGCCGACATTATGTCCGGTATCACAAATTACAGTAGGCGAATCCTGCAACTTCTGCCAACGCCCAAGCAAACCTGTCTGCTCAACAGTCTTACGGAAACCATCTTCCATCGCCCTTCCAGAAATATCAAAACCGGCCCTTCTCAAAGTCTGCACCGCAAGATATGCAGTTTTCATATTTTTACGCTGATAATAACCCATCAACGGAGTTTCGATTCTGCACCAATCTATCAGCAGTCTTTGATACGGCACATTATCCCTCATCACGCTCCACAGCGTCGCCAGCCTGCACTCTCTGTCTGCAAAACGAATATCAGCGCCTACCTCTTCCGCGCGCTTAAGGAAGACACCTTTGACCTCATCATCAGCCTCGCCAATAACAACTGGTATTCCGCCCTTTATGATGCCCGCCTTCTCCGTCGCAATTTTCCTTCTCGAATCACCTAAAATCGCCACATGATCAATGCTGATATTGGTAATGATACACATCTCAGGCTTTATAATGTTAGTGCTGTCCAACCGGCCTCCAAGTCCAACTTCAACAATAGCCACATCCACCTTCTCCTGTCTGAAATAGTCAAAAGCCATACCCACATTCACCTCAAAAAAAGACGGATAAAAAACATCAAACATAGCCTTGTGCCTCTCCACGAAATCAACCACAAACTCCTCGCTCACCATCTTTCCGTTCACCCTTATACGCTCTCTGAAATCTTTCAGATGAGGCGAGGTGAACAGCCCGACCTTATATCCCGCGCTCTGAAGAACGGAAGCCAACGTATGAGACACAGAACCTTTTCCGTTCGTGCCGCCAACATGAATTGTCTTGAACGACTTGTGCGGATTGCCCAGATAATTGTCAAACGCAATCATGCTGTCAATTCCCTCTTTATAAGCAGACGAGCCGACCATCTGAAACAACGGCAGCCTGTTATATATGTACTGAAGAGTTTCCTTATAATTCATTTTTTAAAATATTTTAAAAATACTTTGCGAAAAATTTTGTTTTTCCGCAAATTTAACCTTAATTTTACGAAAAGCGAAATCAAGTGGCTTTTTAATTTATATATTGAAACTTCAAAATATAGATTTTAAGCCTTACGGATACAAGAGAGGCATCCAACACGCTAAAGTAGAGAGAAACACACCTCGCTTTTTCCGTTTGTTTTTGAATTGAAGAGAGGCAAACGAACAAATTAGAAAGGACTGCAACCACGGCTTTGCAATGTTACGTTCTGATGAAATTCGAGCCTTGAGTACAAGAGATAATTTTCAGATTTGCTAACCTTTTAAAATTTACGACTATGGGCGCAAAAAAGAACTTCATTTTGGATACAAACATAATCCTGCACGATTACAAATGTATCTACAATTTTCAGGATAACGACATCTATTTGCCTATCGTGGTTCTTGAAGAACTTGACAGGTTCAAGAAAGGCAATGACCAGATAAATTTTAACGCAAGGGAATTTGTCAGAGAACTTGACTCCATCGCCACAGATGAACTCTTTGAAAAGGGCGTAAGTCTTGGCACCGGACTAGGCAAACTCTTTGTGGTAACCAATCCGGAATATCCGGAAGTTATTGCAAAATCTTTTTCAGAAAAGACTGCAGACCACAAGATTCTTGCTGTAGTGATGCACATTGCTGAAAAGAATAAGAAGACAAAGACAATTCTTGTATCAAAAGACATCAATCTGAGAATGAAGGCTCGTTCGCTCGGCATTCTTTGTGAAGACTACATAACAGACAAGGTGACAAATATTGACATCTTTGAGAAGTCTCACGAAACATTCGAAGGAATAAATGCAGACTTGATAGACAAAATTTACTCTTCGCCTAACGGCGTGTCCATAGACGAGTTTGACGAAATCAAGTCGGTCGTTGCTCCTAACGAGTGCTTCATTCTGAAAAGCGAACGCTCTACCGTGCTTGCCAAATATGACTTCGCCTCAAAGAGTATACAAAAGGTGAAGAAAGAGAAGGCGTTCGGCATAGAAGGACGCAACGCAGAACAGACGTTCGCCCTTGACGCTCTACTGAACGAAAACATTTCGCTTTGCGCAATATCAGGAAAAGCGGGAACGGGTAAAACTTTGCTCGCTTTGGCGGCGGCACTGCAGCAGCACGAAAGATACAAGCAGATTCTGCTCGCTCGTCCTATCGTCTCTATGTCAAACAAGGACATCGGTTTCTTGCCTGGCGACGAAAAACAGAAGGTCGCTCCTTATATGCAGCCTCTTTTCGACAACTTGAACGTCATAAAACATCAGTTTGGAGCAAGCAGCCGAGAACTGAAACTTATTGACGAAATGCAAAAGAGCGGACAGCTTGTGATAGAGGCTCTTGCCTTTATCAGAGGACGAAGTCTGAGCGAGACTTACGTAATTGTTGACGAGGCTCAGAACTTGACTCCTCACGAAGTAAAGACCATAATAACACGTGCCGGAGAAGGCACCAAGATGGTATTTACCGGAGACGTTCAGCAGATAGACACGCCTTACTTGGACATGCAGTCAAACGGACTTGTCTATATGATAGACAAGATGAAAGGTCAAGACATTTTCGCGCACGTGAACCTTGTAAAAGGCGAACGAAGCTATCTGTCAGAACTCGCCAGCAATCTGCTTTGATAATTAGCACAAAGTGTAACCATAACAAAAAAGAGTCCCGAACAGGACTCTTTTTTTATGCAATACAATATACGCAAATCCTACAATTTACATTATAATTCAAAATCATATCGAACTAATTCATAGAATCCACTCGTCACTCTTTTACCCTTACAAGATTAAGACTTCCCTTTTTGTCGAAGTTCTGTCCGTCTATGCCTTTGGCTTCAATAATATAAAAATAGACACCTGGAGAAGCATCACGTCCGTCAACCTTGCCGTCCCAACCCTCCGTAATGTCTTCCGACTCATAAACCAGACGCTCCCACTGATTATAAATCTTGCACTCAAAACTTGCTATAGACCTGTAAGCAACCCTGAACTCATCATTCTTACCGTCACCATTAGGAGTAAACGTATTAGGAATATAAAGTTCAGAATCAGAAATGACGAACCTGCTTTCATACTCGCGGGAACAATCGCCATTAAGGTTATAAACCACAAGCTTAATCAAATAAGAGCCTGCCTCGTCAAACTTATAGCCAATAACATCCTGCTCATATATACTAGGGAAAGCAACACTATCGTGCTCTATATTCCACTCCACCCTGCTTGTCAATTCGCTTGCCGACGAATAAAAATCTAACATAAGCGGCCCGGAAGTTCGGAAATTAACCACCCCGTCCTCATCATCAAAATAATGCACAATCTCCCCTGTTTCCGGCACTGTGTCACACCCGTCAACATTGTCAAGTTCATTTATTGCGCTAAGTCCGACGCGCATTTCCGGAAACGCCACTACCGCCTGCGAGAAAAAAGTATCTGTCACGAACGACCACTTATGCCCCTCCTCCGTGATGCAAATCGGGGTGTTCACTACCGGCACGTCAATCCGGAACAAAGTGTCAGCATTTCCTGTATAACTAGTCGTATCAACCAATTCGCCCTTAACCTTCTTGAAAGTCGCATACTTAGCCGTCAAAGAGCGCTTTATACCATAATCAAATTTGTTCAGATGAAACTTATACGTAAGTCTCGGAGAGACAGCAAGAGGCAAAGTTTCGCAAAAGGCCTCCTCTTTATCCCAAGAGACTCCATCCACCGGTTTGTAAGACGTTATCCAGATATAATTTTTGCAGCGCTCGCCGCCATCACAAGTCTCGTCGCCATACTCCACAACATAACCCATATCAGCAGAAACATTACCAAAATAAGCCTTCAGACCATCGTCCGAAACAGAATCCGGCTCTATTTCTACATCAGTATATGAAAACAATTTGCAGTCTGCCAAAGATACCTCGTTGGAAGAGAACACAAGTTTAGAAGACTCGCTCACTTCTTTTGCCACAAACACCTGAAATTCAGGATGATTACGCAAATTAGGGTCTGACGATGACTTATAGAAGTAACCATCAGAATCGATTACGGTGAACTCGTTTGCAAACACGCAAACCGACAAGAGCGACACTATAAATAACGAAAAAATTCTATTCATTTGAAATCACTTTCATTAAACGTCCAAAGTTAGTAAAAACAATCCTAATTTTCAGAGAAAAAGCCAAAAATAAATTGTCAAGGCTCAGAGCCTCCCGTTCTACAAAGGCTATCATACCTCACTCTTCGAATTTAAAAATCGCATTCACCGGATTGTGGTCAGAGTTCTCAAATTCGAGATTATCAGTACAAACAGAGACTGCCGAGACATTTGGCGAAGTTATGAAAAAATCGATTAGAGTAACCTTAGTCTTGCCCTTCACGTAAGGCATATCTGCACGTCTGTTCGTTGGCTTGGACATATCAAAAACATAGTTCCACCCATGCAATAACGAATCCGGAATCACATGAAACTCACTTTTGTCAAAAGAGCAGCCCAAAGCCTGTTCGTCTATGCCATTCGGACACTGATTAAAATCACCTCCCACAATCACGTAATTTCCCTTGGAATACTCCTTCAGCAAGAAATCACAAAAATATCCCAGCTCCGCCTTTCTTATCTTTCCACCGTCATCAAAGGCTGAATTATGCGTGTCAATCAGCACCAATTCCCTATTGTCGGACGTTGGGAACCTCATCATCAGGAAACATCTGTCGAGCATAAAAACCCGTTCCGGCCAGTCAAAATTAAAAGGGAACGCATAACGCTCCGCCACGCTTGGCACAAACTTAGAGAAAGCGGCAAGACCGGACCTCACCCTGCCCATAGGCTCCGTGACAGGAAGCGGCACAAACCGCACATTATAGTTCAAAGCAAAATAAGAGTGGTACCCCTCAAGCAAATTAGAAAAATGCTCCACCTGATTCTGCCCGTAACTTCTTTTCGCATCCTCGTCTATCTCCTGAATCAGTAGAAAATCCGTATTGTTTTTGCTCTCCAGATAACGGCCTATTGCGTCAATATTTTTCTTATACTGCACATTAGACGGACGCACCATCTCGCCTCCATCATAAAAAAAATCCATATCCTTGTCGAGACCTGCGTAACCAATATTCCAAGACAAGACAGAAACTGGCTTCGTCACATCCAACGTGTCACACTTGTCCGCATTGAACAAAAGTTCTCGAGGCTGCGGCTTATAGTCGCCCAACGTAAAATACAGGAGGAACAGACAAAAGAATAAGACAACCGCCCCAAGACCACACAACGCAAGTTTAAAAAATCTACCCATACAAAAAATTTACCCAGTTAAAAATACGAGAAACGCATCATTCAAGACTTTAAAGACCAACTCTGCCTAACTTACAGAAGCCATCTAAAAAAATGTTCCGAGACCGCAAAACAGCCTCAGAACATTAAGATTAGTTATATCTCTTCCGCATCCTTTTTCAACATCCAGCCAACCTGACCGTCGGCAAGTTCAATCTCAAACCATCTGCCCATATTCTGCTTCACCCTCACTTTAGTCCCCTCATGCAGCAAAAAGACATCCTTCGCCTTCACATCAGGCGAGCCCTTGACTGTCACTGTTGGCGAATAAACGATGGCATATTCATTGTGCAATTTTTTCTCTTTGAGCGACTTAGCAAACGCCGCCGAAGCGAAACAAAGGAGCAGCAAGAACAACGCAGAGAAAAAAGCTATCCTCTTTACCAAGCCATGCTTAGAATAGAAGAAAAATCCGCAGCACACAAGCACAATCAAGAAACACACTATGCTCGTTATTGCCCAAGCGTCCGACGAGTTCAAGTCTCTAACCTTAGCCGCCCAGTCAGCAAGGACAAACGTGTCAATAGCCTCAATCTTGTCAACCGTCTGTTTCTCCAGCAATTCTAAATTGTACTTTGTATCCTCATTATGAGGGTCAAGAAGCAACGCCCGTTCATAATTCAGGATTGCAGGGCCCAACTTGCCCAGTTTATAATAAGCGCATCCAAGATTATAGTACAACGTAGCCGACTCGCCAGACTTAAGCGCCTCCTCGTACAGAGACACAGCAGAAGCGAAATCACCATCCTTGTACTTAGCGTTAGCCTCGTTCAACTTATCCTGCCCGGCAAACGCCAAAGCGGCCAGCAAGACAAAAAATATAGACAATATACCCTTTTTCATCATAATCACCTTTAAAAATTACTTTTTCACTTCCTGGTCAAGACGCGAGATAACGTCAGCCGCCTTGTCGTACACGCTCTCCATAGACTCAGACGAAGCCGACGGAGCAAAACGAGCGAACTCGCAAATATCCAGCAAAGCCATGAACTCCTTGACAAGCCCTTCAGAAACGCTGCATTTCGTAAGTTCAGCCTCTATATTATCCTTTGACAGCTGAGAAACCGGCATATTCAGTTTATCTCCAGTATAACCCCACAAAGCCTTCAGCACCTCTTCGTAGAACGCAGCCTTGCTGTCCTTTTCAAGATGTTCCTTCGCAGCCTTCAAACGTTTTACAGCCTGCTTGCTTGCACGCTTATTGCGCATCAGCGCTACATTCGAGTTCTCCTTAATCTGCTTTCTGTAAAGCACAAAAAGAGCGGCAAATATCAAGGAAGGAATCAGGAACCAAAGCCAATAAGTCAAAGAGCCATACAGAAACTCGTTCTTCTTGCTTATCTGCAAATCGTTCACATTGATAAAACGTATATCCTCGCCAATCCTCTTAACATTCTCCTTGCTTGTATAGTTTGACATAACAGGAGCGGAGCCTGCCTCGCCCTCTGCAACTGCAAGTTTGTATTCAGGAGTTTTAAGCGTCTTATAAGATTTTGACTTCAAGTCGAAATAAGAGAACTGAGCCTCCGGAATTGTAAACTCGCCTGCGAAACGAGGTATAGCCATAAACTCCATGTCGATACTGCCCGACGAGCCGTTGACTTTGCTCACAACCTTAGGGTCATAGACCTCAAAATCATTAGGGAAGACGATTTTTGGATGCTTTACATACTTTACATTTCCAGTTCCTGAAATCTTCACTTTAACCACAACAGCCTCATTAGCCCTCAAAGAGTCCGCGTTTATCGACGAACTCATCTGGAACGACCCTACGCCCCCGCTGAAATTTTCAGGCTTACCCTTTTCCGGCAGTTCCTTAACATCTATCTTGACATCCTGAATGCCGACATACTTATTCACGTTAGCATAAGTGGTATAGTAAGCTCCGTACGGGTTTCTGACAGACTGTCGAACAGGCACAGACAACATCAAATCTACAGTACCCCTGCCCAATGAGACCTGCCCCGTCTTCTGCGGAATCAAAACAAACTTGCCCAACACATGCGTGTTATAGACCTTTCCGTTCAATCTTTCCTTTCCCCAACGCTCACTATCAGCGACATCCTGAGCCTGCGCTATAAACCCTGAATATTCAGGATATTTGACTTCATTTTTACGATTAACTTTAATGCTGTAATAAAGTTTCACCGTAACAACAAACGGCTCGTTTTCATAAACAGAATTTTTAGAGACAATCTGTCGCACAAACACCTCGTCGTTCAGATTAAGCTGCTGTCCAGCGGAATTACCACCCTGAGTGTTTCCCTGCTGCTGAGCAGCCTTATCTGCAGCAGTCACCGTTATGACGAGAGCATTAGAAAGAATTTCCTGTCCGTTGCAATCCAACCTTGCCGAAGACAATGTGAAGCGACCTTCCTTCTTTGGAGTCAAATAGTAAGAGAACTGCGTCTTTTGCATGGTCGTCGTGTGTCCATTAATACTGATTGAGCTAACACCACCCCCGTCCTGATAAGGACCACCCAACACCTCAAAGTCCTTAAATTCAGGAACTTTAAGGTCAGACACCTTCTCATTGCCAGTAATAGACACCTCATAAGAGACCTTAAAATTCTGCCCCACAGCTATCACACTAGGTCCCAAAGCCCTGACTGTGACTTCGGCCAAAGCCGACAAAGCCCCCGCAAGCCAAAAAACGAAAAACGTTACAAAAAAAACTACCTTTTTCATCTGTCTATATTTATCATTTCTTCAAATCCAAACAATCATTATAAAACAAATCAACCCATTTTCACACAAGCCACACCTTACCAATCCTTATCCACTTTTTTCATCTTCACATCCTTAGCCATGGACTTCTGTTTTTGACGCTCTTTTTCATCATTTTCCAAAGCCTCCAGAATCTGCTTTGCCTGATCGCTGTCCATCTTGCGTTCACGCTCTTTAGCTTCAGGATGCTGTTCGTCGCTATTCTGCTCTTTGCCTTCCTTGTTCTGGTCCTGCTTAGGATCCTGTTGCTGTTGTTGCTGCTGTTGTTGCTGCTGTTGTTGCAACATCTTTTTCGCATAGGTGTAATTAAAGCGAGTGTCGTCATCCTTCGGATTGAGGCGCAACGACTCTTTATACGCATCAACAGCCTCCTGATACTTTTCGCCCATCACATAAGCGTTACCGAGGTTATGATAAGCCATTGCCCTTTCGCTCTTTGTATTTTTGTCAGAGCAAGCGGCCTTGTAGTGGTCTATGCAGCTCTCTATCTCGTTACTTTTGTACAGGGCATTCCCCAAATTATAATTTGAGCCGAAGGAGCTCTCTTTGTCAGCAAGAGACTTCTGATACTCCACAACCGCCTCTTTATATTTCTCGGAAGCGTACAAATCGTTTCCGTTCTCCAGATGCTTGTATTTCTGAGCCGATGCCGAGAACGCCGCAGCCCAAAGCAGCACGTAAAATATAATCTTCTTCATTGGCACTAATTACAAAATCAATCAAACAACTTAAATTTAGCAAAGAAACCGTTCTTGCGCTCAAGTATGCAGAACTCCAGCAAGAGCAACAACAAGACAACCCATGCGATTATCTGGTACTGCTCATTATATTCTGAATAAACCTTCGACTCGGTCTCTCCTTTCGCAACCTTGTCCATCTCCTCTTTCAGCACCTTCATCGCATTAGTCGCATTATCGGCACGCACATACACACCGCCGCCGGCCTCTGCAATCTGCTGCCCCATAGCCTCGTTCATTTTAGTCACAACGGGGTTTCCGTCCTTATCTTTTCTGAAACCGCCACGTCCATCCGGAATAGGTCCGCCCTCAAGGCTTCCGACACCAATGACATTCACTATAATGCCCTTCTCATACGCCTCCTTGGCCTTTGCCACAGCGTCGTCCTCATGGTTTTCTGAATCGGTTATCACAACAATCGAGCGACCAATCTCCTCTTTGTCGGAGAAGGAGCGCATAGCCAAGTCGATAGCGCCACCGATTGCGGTACCTTGCTGACGGATAAGTCCGGTCGAGATATTCGATATGTACATTTTTGCAGCCTGATAGTCTGCGGTCAAAGGCAGCTGCGTATAAGCCTTCCCTGCAAAAATCACCATACCTAACTTATCGTTGTCCAGACCATCCACAAACTTCTGCATCATCTGTTTAGTCTTTTCCAAACGATTAGGAGCTATATCTTCGGCAAGCATAGAGTTAGACACGTCCATAGCCACCACAGTCTCCAGCCCTTTGCGCTTCACGGTTTCAAGCTTTGCTCCAGATTGCGGCCTTGCGCAAATAACAATCAGCCCGGCCAAAGCCAGAAGGGCGAGATAGAACTTAACTTGCGGACGACCGTACGACACACCGGGCATCAGCGACTTCAACAACTCCATGTCACCGAACCTCTTCAAATCCGCCTTACGCTTGTAAGTACAATAGATGAAGAGCAGCGCCAAAACCGGCACCGCAATCAAGCAATAGAGGATATATTGATTAGCAAATATAAACATAACTAAAAAATTTACAACTTTACGGATTATGTCTCAACACAAGATGACGAATCAGCAGTTCCAGCAGCAAAAGCACTGCGGCAGCCACAGCAAAAGGCATAAATTCCTCCCTTTTCTTGCTGTACTCCTGAACACTCACCTTTGTTTTCTCAAGTTTGTCAATTTCCTTATAAATATTCTGCAGACTCTCGTTGTCTGTAGCACGGAAATACTTGCCGCCTGTGATTTCCGCTATTTTTTTAAGAGTGGGCTCGTCTATATCCACCGGCACCATCTGTCTCTGCACACCGAACACAGTCTGAAACGGAAACGGAGCCATGCCCTTTGTTCCCACCCCGATAGTATAAACCCTGATTTTCACATCTTCGCCCGCATCGTTTTTCACTGAATTGGCAAGTTCAGCCGCCATGATAGGGTCAATCTCACCCACGTTGTTCGTTCCATCAGTCAGCAAAATAATCACCTTAGACTTAGCCTTGCTCTCCTTTATTCTGTTGATAGCAGTTGCAAGTCCCATACCAACAGCAGTGCCAGGCACATCAATCATCTCGCAACTCACCGCCGAGAACAAATTGCAAAGCGCCATCTTGTCGGTAGTCAAAGGGCTTTGGGTGAAGCTCTCACCAGAAAACAGCACCAGCCCTATATTGTCGTTCTGACGACTGTTCACAAACTCAATCGCCACATTCTTCGCCGCCTCCAGTCTGTTCGGCTTCAAATCCTCCGCAAGCATACTGCCCGATATGTCCAGCGCCATCACAATATCTATCCCTTCCACGTCCTTGCTCGACCAATTGTCCGTTGACTGCGGACGAGCCAGCAGCACAATCACAAGAGCCAGCACAATCATTCTCAACACAAACGGCAAGTGCAGCAAATAATATCTGAAGCTCTTAGGCACATCCAGAAAGACCGCCGTAGAGGAGACCTGCATATTCGCCGTCATGCGTTTGCGTTTCCAAATATACCACACAATCATCGGCACAAGCAGAATAAGCAAGTAAAAATATTCCGGATTTTGAAAATTCACGCTACTCATTAAAAATCAATATATTATATCAATTATAATCATTTTCTTTCGTTTTCGGCATAAAGTCACTATTGTCCTCTGGCCTTCTCTTCTCAGCCTCTTTAAGGACAGGCGTTTCTGCCTTCTTTGCTGTCTGCGACACGATAAAGAACGACTTCACAAGACACATTTCACACTCCTCTGCGCTTGGCTTCTGCTTCGCGAACTTAACCATGTCGGACATCTGGCAAATAGCCTTGAAATCTGACAAAACCGGCGACATTTCAATTTCGTACTTCAGTGCGTCTATCATTTCGTAAGAGGTCATCTCCTTAGCCCTCACATCAAAACGGCAACCCAAGTACTCACGCAAAATATCAGTCAGCTGAGTGAAATAAGCCTTCTCCATATCAGGCTGCGCCCACAAACGCGCCGCCTTCATCTTGTTCAGTTCATCTAACGCAATCTGGTCAATAGTCCTGTCGTCAACCTCCTCTGCATTATCAGCCCCTTCGGCAGCCAAACCGTTTCTGTTCTTAACAAATTTAAAATACAAGAACAGCAACAAAGCCACAACAACCACGAAAAGGTGAAAGATGATCAGGAACGGAATCAAACCAAACCAGTCGAACGGAGGTTTGTAAACATCTTTGATGTCCATTATCATAACCTGTCCCTTTTTAGGCTCCACACCTATCTCGTAATTGTACACAGAGAACTTAAGCGGAGAAGAGTAAATAGTTTCACCGTTCACCATATATTTCAGAGGAGGAATTTCATAATACCCCGAGTCGAACGAAGTCAGCATGAAATCCTGAGTGATAACAAAAGTGCCGTATCTGCGCACCGTGTCGGCCTTTCTCGCCTCCACCAATTCGACGCCATTAACCAGAGAGTCGAACTTAGTCACAGGCTCAACTTTGACAAGTTCCGGCATACGAAGCTCCACTCTGAGCCTGACCTGATCGCCGACAACAATCTCCGTCGAGTCCAACGAGGCCTTAAGAATAACTCCGTTTGCGAAGCCGGGGAGCGCCATGACAGCGAACAATATGTAAAGCAATAACCTTTTAAAATTCATCATATACAAATTTAAGCACGCAATTTGAACAATTTCATCAACGCCTTGACGTAGTCTTCGTTTGTTGCGACAGAAACAGTGTCAACGCCGCTTCTGGACAAGGCCTGTCTCAGCTCGTCCTGCCTCCTCAGCCAGTCGGCCTTGTATGCGCTGCGCAACTTTTTGCTAGACGTGTCAATCCACATATCCGAGCCAGACTCCGCATCTTTCACCTTCATCAGACCGATATCCGGAAGTTCAGACTCTCTGTGGTCGTAAACCTGAATAGCCGCGACGTCATGTTTCCTGTTAGCGATAGTCAGCGCGCTGGTGAAGGAACTATCCACCACATTATCCATAAAGTCCGAAATCACAAACGCCGAGCAATGCTTTTTAATCACATTTGTGAAATAGCGCAAAGCGCCGGCCACGTCAGTCTTTCGGCTTTCAGGCTCAAAACTGAGCAGTTCGCGGATCAGATAAAGCGTATGCTTTTTGCCCTTCTGCGGCGGGATAAACTTCTCGATTTTGTCCGAAAAGAAAATCATTCCGATTTTATCGTTGTTCTGAATAGCAGAGAATGCGATAGTTGCGGCAATCTCCACCATCATGTCCTTTTTAGACATGACAGAGGTCCCGAACTCGCCGCTGCCCGACACATCGACAAGCAGCATCACGGTCAACTCACGTTCCTCTTCAAAAACCTTTATGTACGGATGGTTAAAGCGCGCCGTCACATTCCAGTCTATGAACTTCACGTCATCTCCCGGCTGATACTCCCTCACTTCGGCAAAGGTCATACCGCGCCCCTTGAAGGCAGTATGGTACTCGCCCGCAAATATATTTTTTGAAAGTCCGCGCGTCTTTATCTCAATCTTTCGGACCTTCTTTAGCAATTCACTTGTATCCTTCACACCTCAACTTTTAAATAGAGAAATCTGTTACAAATGCAAATAAGGAGGCGGCATGGCACATCGGCCCCACACCTCCGTTTTCTGCGAAAAGCCACAAGGCGACCGCCATAAATCACGACCTGCGCCACTCAGACACCGCCAGACCTGAAACTCTCCAAGACCAGGCTGCCATGAATTCCAGAAACCGCCTCAGCCCATATCATCAAGGCACTTCGACCGCATTCAAGATTTCGCTGATAATCTCTTCTGTAGTCATGTTGTTAGCCTCTGCCTCGTATGTCAGACCGATACGATGACGGAGCACATCATGAGCGATGGCGCGCACATCTTCCGGAATCACAAATCCCCTGCGTTTGATGAACGCATACGCACGGGCAGCCAACGCCAAACCTATCGACGCACGCGGAGAACCTCCGAACGAAATCATATCTTTCAGATGCTCCAGCTTATACTGCTCAGGGAAACGGGTCGCAAAGACAATGTCCACGATATATTTCTCGATCTTCTCGTCCATATACACATCATGAACAACCTTGCGAGCCTCGATTATATCCTGCGGCTTCAAGATAGGAGACACCGTCTTCTTCTCTCTCTTTATGTTCTGACGAATGATAAGCTTTTCCTCTTCCGGCTTCGGATAAGTGATGACAACCTTCAGCAAGAAACGGTCCATCTGCGCTTCCGGAAGCGGATAAGTTCCCTCCTGCTCTACCGGATTTTGCGTAGCCATAACAAGGAACGGCGACGGCAATTTGAACGTTGACTCGCCAATGGTGACCTGACGTTCCTGCATTGCTTCAAGCAAAGCGCTCTGCACCTTTGCCGGAGCACGGTTAATTTCGTCCGCCAAAACCAAATTCGCAAAAATCGGACCTTTCTTTATTGAAAACTCCTCCGATTTCTGACTGTAAATCATAGTACCGATAACGTCGGCAGGCAACAAGTCCGGAGTAAACTGCACACGACTGTAATCAGCCTCTATCAACTCGCCCAAAGTCTTGATTGCCAATGTTTTTGCCAATCCTGGAACACCTTCCAAAAGAATATGCCCGTCTGCAAGCAAGCCGATAAGCAACGACTCTACCAAATGTTTCTGCCCGACGATTATCTCGTCCATTCCCTTTACGAGCATATCCACGAAAGAACTCTGTCTTTCTATCCTTTCGTTAAGCTCCCTTATATCAACCGTTTGACTCATAATAGTTATAGCCTATTTTTTTTTGTTATTACCTTTTTCGTTTTTAAAACTCACAAATATATAAAATTAGAGAATACAAAAAACGCAGATGCTCCTTTTTTAAGAAGATTTAACATGTTTTTCCTCTTTTGCAAAAAAATGTTAAACAACGCCGCGCCTTACTTCTTCTTTTCCACCAGCGCTCTGCGCACCTCAGAAGCCATCTCCATTGTAACCGGATTTGACCCGTCAACCAGCGACTTGTCTAACTTAGGAACAAGAAGTTTCATTCCGACATTCACGCTATTTGGATTCTTTATAATCTTGTGATTATACAGATATATGTAAACCCAATAGTTTTTATCTCCGTAATTGTCCAATGCAATAGTCGTAAGTCTCTGACCTTTAGCAACCTTAACCTTCTTCGTACCTTTAGTCTCCAAGCTCACATCCGGGTGTTTAGCCTTCATGTAATCTATGAAATCAGGCTTGAAATTGCTGTCATATTTGACAATTGGTTTCTCTGCCACCGTCTCTTTTGCCGGAGGTGCAGTCTCTTCTTTCACTGCCGCATCCGCGGCCGCTTCTGCCTGAGGCGCTTCCGCCGGCTGAGCTGCAACCGAACTGTCTGTGCTCACCGCCGACGAGTCTGCCGACAACGAGTCTGTCACCGCCACAGACTTTTCCGCACTTGCAGAATCTGCCTCCAACGAATCTGCTACAACAGCCGGAGCCGACTCCTCTGCCGGTTTCACATTTATTACCGGAGCCTTGTCACTGCCCACTTCTATCGGATTATAGTCCGGATTACAAATCTTTTTAAAGAAACTGCGGTCTGTGTACCATATCACAGTTATTGCAAAAATACACAGCACAACAAACGCAAGTATGATATAGCCCAACGTTTTGTTCTTCTGCTCTTCCGGCTCTTCAGCCTCCTCATTTCCAGAGACGCTCGCCCCGTTGTCTGCCACCTTATGTTCAGGAATAGCCTCTACACTTTCCGGTTCTGCGTCAGGCTCCTCATTGTCACGTTCGTCATCGTCAGCAGATGCATTTGCGTTGTCCGCTTCGTCAATCTTGTCTTTCGAGATTAACTCTGCAGCCTCATTCTTCTCCGCCGTTTCTGCATCATCAGCGCTCTCTGCAGCCTCCGCGCCAGCGCCTACCGGAGCTACCGGCTCTTCTGTTTTCTCCATTCGAGGCTCTGCACTTTCCGTGTCTGCCTCGCCCTGCTGTTCCTCCTCCGTAACAGCAGGCTCTTCAGCCGGAACAGCGTCGTCAGGCCTATCAGCCAGACGCGACACGCTCTCTGCATCGCTCGAATCCGGAATTTCCGTCAGTTCGTCGTCCTCACCGTCAGCAGGTTCCGGGTCAACCGGGCCTTCATCTCTGAGCACGTAAGTCTCCAGATGGGCAAACGGCTTGTTCACGGCCTCCTTCAGCCCCTTTTCGGGAGCAAAAGATACTTTGTGATGAGCCGGGATAACAATCTCAGAGCCAGTCTGCACGTTCACACTTTTGCGTTCCTCCACAAGCAGCAACTTAAACGTTCCCAGCCCCTTGATCTTAGCCACGCCGTCTTTCTGCAGAGCCATTTCAATGACAGCCACAAGCTCGCGCAGGAAATCCTCCGAGAGTTTTTTTGTGACACCATTCTTTTCCGAAATCGCTTCTGCTATATCTTGAAATGAAATTTTCTCGTTCATCTGCAAATCATTTAAACTCTTTATACTTATCTTTCAGAGTGACACTGGGCTTAAAAGCCAGCGACAATTTAGGCGGAATCAGCATCCTCTGTTTAGTGGACGGATTCACGGATATGCGCTCCTCTTTTTTGCGCACTTCAAGCAATCCAAAACCCTGCAACGCGACCGAATTTCCGTCGAGCAGCTCTTTTGTCATGGCGCCGACAGCGGCGTCAAACATGGCAGCCACCTCTTTATCGCCAAGGCCTAACCTGTTTTTCAGTTCTAACTGTATCTCTTTTGTATTCACGTTACTTAGATTTAATGAAACAAAACTCTATTCGCGAAAGCAGCTCATGCTTCAACAAAACGGCACAAAACGCAGCCTTCAGCCTGTAAAACGTCAAAACTTTGACGCGTTCTTTGTCTCGTCTGCCTTATTCGCAAGATTCTGCCAGCTTTAATTCCGCAAATATAACAAACTGTTTTTAAAAAGAGACTAAAAATCTTACTGATTTTTAACGTTCAAGCTAAAAACGCATGCTTATTTTGCCGATGAAATGGGCTTTTTCTTTATCAGTCCAAGTTTTTTACGGCGTTCGTACTCCGCTTTGCGCTTGAGATATTCTTCGTAACGTTTTTCTAAATAATTATCTGCCATATTCTTTTATATTTTGATGTGCAAATTTAATATTTGATTCTATATTTTTCATGTTTTTTTTGCTTTTTGCCCGATTTTTAATCGTCGCTTGCCTGTTTTTTCATATAATATCTGCTATTATTTTAGCATTTTTGCGGTACGATATTACAATTTACAGTTTACAAATTACAAAAAATTACATTATGAAAAGCACTAAGTTTTACGCATTATCCCTTTTGACGGGATTGCTTATGCTCGTCGCGTATGGTTCGGTCGCCGCTCCGGACCCGAACTTCCACATTTACCTCTGCTTTGGGCAGTCTAACATGGAGGGACAGGGAAACATCGAGGCTCAGGACCAGAACGTTGACCCGCGTTTCTTGATGATGCCGACTGTCAACTGCAGCAACAGACAGATGGGCGAATGGTACACCGCCACTCCGCCGCTGGCCCGATGCAACACAAAACTGGGCCCGACAGATTATTTCGGAAGGACTATGGTCAAAAACCTTCCGGAGAATGTGCGCGTGGGCGTTATCGTAGTGGCTGTGGGCGGCACAAAGATTGAACTTTTCGACCAAAACAGCTACCAAAGCTACCTGAACGGCTCCGCTGAGTCTTGGGTGAAGAGCTGGGCGGCTGAATATGGCAACAACGCCTACAAAAGGCTCGTGGACATGGCTAAGATTGCGCAGAAAGAGGGCGTAATCAAGGGGATTCTGCTGCATCAGGGCGAATCGAACTGCAACGAGGCGGCCTGGCCTAACAAGGTGAAAGGTGTTTATGACAATCTTATGAAGGACTTGAACCTCAAGCCGGAAGAGACGCCGCTGCTGCTAGGCGAAACGCTCTATCAGAACCAAGGCGGGGCTTGCTCCAGCCACAACAGCACCATCGCCAAAGTGCCGAGCGTGATTCCGAACGCTCATGTGATCTCGGCGGCCGGCCTGCCGGGGCAGGACCAGTACCATTTCACAGCTGCCGGATACAGAACTTTCGGCGAACGATACGCCAACAAGATGCTCGAACTGCTGAACTTTGAGCCTGCTCCTCCTGCTCCGGTAGAGCCTGACTTCGTGTTCGACGGAAAGCCGCTCACTATCGAGGCTGAAGAGATGCCTGTGATGGAGGGCGAATATTGCCAGCCTTGGAACGAACGTTTCGACGGAATTGCTTATTATGCAAACAACGACTTTACATCCGCTAAAGTGAATTTCACCTACGGAGGCTCTTTCTCTTTTGAACTTAAAGGCTGCGCCGACGCTACGACCGACGCTACCGTCACTCTGAACGTGGGCGACAAAAGCGAATCGTTCACTTGGAACTCGCCTGACGAAATCAGCGTCAGCAAGACTATTGCGGTTGCGGACAGCGGCACGTACACTGTGCAGATTATTATGGAGACTGACCGCGGACAAAGCGACGTTTTCATCGACTATCTGACCATTTCCGACCCGAACGCGCTTTCCTGCTCCGCTGATTTTGCACAAACCAGCTCGTTCGCAATCTCTCAGAATCCTGTGACAGACTATATTTTTATTGATAACGATGACGTAGCGTCTCTGCAAATATTTGACCTGTCCGGCTTGCTCGTGAAAGCAGCTGACGGCAACTGCATCAGCACGGCCGACCTGAACAAAGGCTGTTACATTCTGATGATTAGCACACTCAACGGAGATTCTGAAGCTCTAAAATTCTTTAAGGTAACTTCTAAGAATTAGGTAGAAATGTTTTTGAATGAACTTTTCCCAAAAGTAATCTTCATAGACTTCCTCAGAAAAATCTGGGGAAGTTTTTTTTCAAATAGGTTGCATTTTGACCTTTATATTTTATCTTTGTGGTAACAAACGATTAAAATTTAGGATTTATGAAGAAGATATTTTACTGCTTTTTATTAGGCGGGCTCGTGTCATCTTGCGTGTCGCAAAAGAAATTTGACGAAATTAGCCGCCAACTTGATGATTGCAATCAGAAAAATGAACTGACTAACAAAAACTTGTCTGACGCTCAGCAGAAAATTGCGGACTTGGACAGAAACACGACCGCGCTAAAAATGGAGGTGGACAGCCTCAACGCCGAGAACGCCACAAAGTCTAAACTGCTGCACCAGAACAAACTGGACCAGGAGTCTTTGAGAAAGGTCAACTCGCAACTTGCAGACCAGTTGAAAAACTCACGCAGCGAGGCTGAAGTCAAGGCTCTGCTTTCTGACTTGCAGAAGATTCAGGACAAACTGCAGGCTCGCGAAGACGCTCTGCTTGCGTCTGAAAAAAGCCTGAAAGAGAAGGAACTAAAGGTGAAGGAACTTTCTGACATCATAAGCAAACAGGACAGCCTGATGAAAAACTTGCGCAAAAAGGTAGCTGACGCTCTTACAGGTTTCGAAGGAAAAGGTCTTGAAGTTATCAACAAGAACGGAAAGGTTTACGTGTCGCTTGACGAAAAGCTTCTCTTCAAGTCCGGCAAATGGGACGTGGACGCTAAAGGCGTGGAAGCTCTGAACAACATCGCTAAATTCCTTGCTGAAAACAAAGACATTCACGTTGTGATTGAAGGCCACACAGACGACCAGGCCCTTGTCAATTCCATCGGAAACATTGAAGACAACTGGGACTTGAGCGTGAAACGCGCCACTGCCATCGTGAAAACTATCCTTAAAAACAAAAACATTGACCCTGCAAGAATCACTGCTTCGGGCCGCGCCGAGTTCGTCCCTCTTGACAACGCAAAGACTAAAGAGGCTCGACAGAAAAACCGACGCACTGAGATTATCCTCAGCCCGAACATGGACGAACTTATGAAAGTTTTAAGCAATAATTAATCTCATGCTATACGGAACTTGCCCTCGCAGGTTCCGTATCTTTATTTGCCTTTTTATGAACTTCAGAACAGAAATCAAAATAGAACGCGCCAAACAAGACATTTGCCACCGCAACAAAATTGTCTCTTTCGGCTCATGCTTCAGCGAAAACATCGGCGAGAGACTTGCGTCTCTGAAGTTTGACATTTTAGTGAACCCTTTCGGAATCTTGTACAATCCGGAGTCTATAAGAGTTTCGGCTGAAAGGCTTATGGACGGCTCTCCGCTTTCTGAAAAGGAAATCTTCGAAAACCAAGGGCTTTGGCACTCGTTCCTGCATCATAGCAGATTCTCTAAAACGTCGCCCGGCGAGTTTCTGGCCAACGCCAACGATGCCTTGACCAGCGCTTCCGCTTTCCTGAAATGTTCAGACTTGCTTCTTATCACTTTTGGAACGGCTTGGGTCTATAGGCTGAAAGAGTCAGGCTCGATAGTCTCCAACTGCCACAAACTGCCAGGTGATCTTTTCTTCAGAGAGCGACTTTCTGTCGATGAAATCGTGAAAAATTACAACTCTCTGCTCGCCTCGCTCAACCGCATCAACCCTTCTTTAAGGGTCATCTTCACGGTTAGCCCCATCAGGCACTGGAAAGACGGCGCTAACGGAAACCAGCTGAGCAAGGCCACTCTGTTGCTCGCCATCGAAGAGATTTGCAAACGCAACTCTAACTGCGAGTATTTCCCTGCCTTCGAGATTCTCATGGACGAGCTCAGAGACTACCGTTTTTATGCCGACGACATGCTACACCCAAGCAGCGCGGCCGTTGAGTATATTTGGGAACGCTTCTCAGACTGCTACTTTTCTGACGAGACCAAAGGCTTGATAAGAGAGATTGCCAAAATCTCCGCATCCGCCAACCACCGCCCTTTCAACTCCGACAACGAAAGGCACGCCATTTTCAAAAAGAACCTCCTCGCTCAGATAGAAAAACTCTCCGCCAAGCACCCTAACCTCGACTTCGCCAAAGAGATTGAACGGCTTTCGTAACGACAAGCTTCTCGACGACAGACGGGGTACTGCCCTCCAGGCAGGGGTTGTGTGTACCTCCGTACCCGAGACTTCGTCACGGGTTACCATCGCTGCGCTTTGTACTGCCTTCCAGGCAGGTGACTATGTCTTACGGCTTGACTCTTTCCCCTCTTCTTCCCTAACACATGTCTTTTTAAATTTCAGCATATAAAATAACATTTCTTATTATTAGAAACACAGACCACACAAATCTCTCCTCTCCTGCCTGAAAGGCAGCACTGATCAAAGCAACGGTAACCCAGAACGAAGTCTCGAGCTAAGCACCCCGCAAAGCATCTGCCTGGAAGGCAATACTGAGCGCAGCGAAGGTAACCCGGGACGAAATCTCGGGTAGAGAGATACACAGAACCCCTGCCTGAAGGGCAGTACACACAAAAAACATATTTTTGAAAAGTCTCCTCCTGCCTGGAAGGCAGCACTGAGCGCAGCGAAGGTAACCCGGGACGAAGTCTCGGGTAGAGAGATACACAGAACTTCTGCCTGGAGGGCAGTACCAAAGTTATTTTGACATATTACATCCTAAAAAAATCTTAAACAAAAGAACCATGACAAAAAAAAACATAAAACCAAAGTTCACTTCTATATATAACGAAACTTTTCATTACCTTTGCAAAAACCTTGCTGCCGAGGTTTAGAGGGATTGTCTATATATTTGTCAGAATGGCAATACTGAGCGCTGCGAACGTAACCCGGGACGAAGTCTCGGGTAGAGAGACTCTCCCAACCTCTGTCTGGAAGGCAGCACAAAAAAAACATAAATTATGAGTCATATCTGTCTAACATATCATATAGTATGGCGCACGAAACACAGCCATCGCACTATAAATGAAGAGCATGAACGCGACCTGTTCGCATACATCTTCGGATTGTGCAAAAAGAAAAAATGCAAACTTCATCGCATAAATTCCATGCCAGACCATGTACACATGTGCATAGAGATTCACCCTACCATATCACTAAGTGAATTCATGAAAGTGCTAAAACAAGAGTCTTCTCAATGGCTTAGCGAACATAAAGAGCTGTTCCCTATGTTCGATTCTTGGGGTAACGGATATGCCGCGTTTTCATACTCTGCGAAAGACAGAGTTGAGGTGATAAATTACATCAAACGGCAAAAAGAGCACCACAAAACGGCAAGCTTTCGGGATGAGTACGAAACCCTTCTGTCCGAATTTGGACTGGACTCTAAGAGCGACAAGTTTCTCGACGACTGACGGGGTACTGCCCTCCAGGCAGTGGTTGAGTGTGCCTCCGTACCCGAGACTTCGTCACGGGTTACCGGCGCTGCGCTTTGTACTGCCTTCCAGGCAGGGGGGGACTTCTTTCGCAAAGTTCACACACTCTTAACGTGAAAATCAAACTTTTTGCTATCTTTGTGGGGGAAAGGAAGAATAGATGAAGAAATTTTGATATAACAAGCAAGCCGTATAGTTTATGGATAAAAGTTTGAAAGATATAACATATTTCATTTCATTCTGTATCGAACAATACATGAATCAAAAGTGTATAAACGAAGATGAGGTTATCTCACTATTCTCAGAATATGGCGTTTTTGATTATCTGAAAGATAATTTTGATGTTCTTCACACACAAAGCAGACAATGGCTTGTTGCAGATATTAAGGAATTTATAAACGACAGAAAAAAAATAAGTATATGATTCTTTATCACGGAAGCATAGAGATTGTTGAGAACCCTGAGATTCGCATCTCTAACAGGTCATTGGATTATGGTTCAGGGTTTTATACAAACACCTCTTTTAAACAGGCCGAAGATTGGGTTAAACGTAAATTGAATGCAACCACCCCGGTTGGTTATGTCAATGTTTACGAGCTTGACGAGATTTTGATAAAGAATCTTAATGTTTTGCTTTTTGATTCCCCAACAGAGGAATGGGTTGATTTTGTGATGAATAATCGCACCAGCAAAGATTTCAATCACGATTTTGACGTTGTTTACGGTCCGGTTGCTAATGATAAAGTATATGCGGCATTTGCTCTCTATGAAGGAGGTATTATTGACAAACAAAATCTTATCTCCGAACTAAAGGCATACAAATTAGTAGATCAATATCTTTTTCATACAGACAAGGCATTAAAGGCTATAAAATACATCGAAGCTAAGGAGGTTACATTATGATAGGCGAAATTAACCAAGACAATCTTCATCTGCTATTACCGTCCAAGGTGAGTTGGTTGGCAAGTATGCTTGTAGAATACAAGGGCATGGACATAACAGAGGCAATAAAAACAATTTATAGCTCGAAATTATACAAGAAACTTAAAATAGAAAGTACCAAAATGTGGCATCTTGGTCCTGTGGATTTGTATAATGAATTGGAGGAAGAACTCGATTGATTTTATTTTTTTTATAAAAAAGCAGTTTAGAAAGACAATACCCCAACCAGCCCCAAAGACCTGATTAAATGTACCGTATTACAGAATTTGCCAAAGGATGGAAAGAGGACGTAACATAGAAGCATTAGTTGTAACTTTCGGAGAAAAAAAATAACTTCAGCCTATATGCAATCATACATGATATGAGGTTTTTGAACTATTGGAACAAGTCATCCATTGTCAGCATACTCTGAATCTGATTAGTATTTGAGTTTGGAGTAACACCATAAGACGTAATCAAGGTCTGGTGAATAGATTTAGTTGTTCCAGTTTCTTCTCGGAATAAATCCAGACGATGCTGCATCTTCAATGTATCTTCCTCTGTAAGGTGATAAAGACTCTTGCTGTATTTCATCTCACAAATGTTTATCGTGTCATCGTTTCGGTCAATGAGTAAGTCAATTTGCGCTTCTTTACGAGGCCATGCATGTGCAGTACTGATAACTGCGCCGAATCCGAGCGCTTTCTTTATCTGTTCAATATGCTGTAGGCAAACTCGTTCAAATGCTAGTCCTGCCCATGTGTTATGGATAGGTGAATTGTACATTGTTGTCCAGAAATGTTTGTCACCATTATTGTTCTTCATTACAAATTGGAAGTAGAATAATGTGTAATTGTCCATCAGTTGATAAACAGAATCTTTCACTTTCTTTCCAATGCATGTGTACTTTCTGATAAATCCACATTGTTCGAGTTCCTTTAATGCCTTGCTAAAGACCCCCGAATCTTTTAATTTGGCTTTTTTGAGAATCTCATCACGCATCAATCCGATTTTCTTTGTTGCTAATGCTTGAATGATTGATATGTGAATAGTCGGATTTTTAAAAAGAGAAGCATAAAGTGCATCGTATTCTCTAGTCATTTCACCATCTTCATCAAAGAACATGTGGTCAAAATTCTGTGCCACACTTTGACCTTTCTTCATAAAGCTCCAATAATAAGGGATACCACCTATTGCCATGTATGTTTCCATAACATTCCTCTTTGTAAATCCCAGATTTAGGCTTGAACTATACTTTTCGCATTCACTTAATGTAAATGGTCGTAAATGGATCTTTTTGGTAAGACGATTGTGAAGTCCTCCATAGTTCATAATGATGTTGTCAATAATCCAAGATGTAGCACTGCCACATACTATCAGCAGAATATCGCGCCGTGTTGTTGCCCAACCATTCCAAAAATGATCAAGAGCTCGTATAAAGTTTGAACGGGGAGTATCCATCCATGGTAACTCATCAATAAATACAATCTTTTTGCCTTCAGGTAGGCTGCTTAACCAATCTTCAAGCATATGGAAAGCGTCACTCCAGGACTGTGGTAATGCCCTTTTCTTCATTCCCATATTATAAAGCGACTGCCTAAACTCCTTAAGTTGTTCTTTGAGAGGAGCGTCAAGTATGCCAGTATGTTGGAATGCAAATTGATAGTCGAATGTTTCACGTATCAGGTATGTCTTTCCAACCCTACGCCTACCATATATGGCAACAAACTCAGATGCATTGGAATGAAATGCATCCAACAATTCATTCTTTTCTTTTTCACGACCTATGAGCATGGTTTGTCAAATTTGTGAATCAATTACGAGTGCAAATTTACTTTATTTTTTTGAATAGCACCCATGAATCGACAAAAAACGGCTTGAAACCTTCGGAAATCCATAGATTTTTGCGTGATTTCCGAAGAATTCAGCGTCTTTTTACTCTGGTTAGATGAATTTTTCTTCTTGATTCTTTTCTATTCACTATATCCGTGGTCGTCTGAATATAAGTTACCACAAGTGTAGTAAATTATCTCGGTGGTTTTATCTTCTTTGCCGGTGATGGTATGTTTTGTATAGCGTTCTCCGCCTTTTTTACGACTGATTCGAAGAATTTTTGACTTGTCAAGTAATTTTAGTGCCTGATTATAC